>NZ_JBSEFH010000011.1:0-212319 GCF_053570585.1 Pseudochelatococcus sp. B33
CCCCCCCCCCCCCCCCCCCCCCCCCCCCCCCCCCCCTCTCCCGGTTCAGCTTGCGGCCTTCCGTTGGACGTCGGAGGCGGCGGCGGTCTGGGCGTCGGTCGCCGGACGGTCGACGCGTTGCCCGGCAAGGGCGGGATCCTCGCCCGATGCGATATAGGCCTTCAGCCTGTCGAGGGAGGCGAAGCGGAAGATGCCGTGCGGCGTCTCGGCCTCGATCGCGCCGTCGTCGAACATCACGTAGAGGTTGCCGCCAGCGCGGTAGGAGCCGACGATCGCCGGCGCGCCGTTCCCGGCCGGCCGGGGCGGGGTGGCCTCGTCCGATTCGGGCTTTGCGGATGCGGCCTCCGGCTCATCGGGGCCGGAATCGTCCGCGCGCTCGCTATCGGCCGATGCCCGCGGTGCCGCGCTCTCGCCGGTGCCTGCGGCGCCCTTGCCTGATGGAGCCCCGTCGTCCGCGGTGGCAGACGCTGCGCCTTTCGCGTCCGAGTGATCCGCCGCGCCGGCGTCAGGGGGGCTGTCGTCCGTTGGCGCCTTATCGGCCGGCCGTGCGTCGGCCGCGGCGTCCTTCGTCTGGAGGGCTTGCGCCGCTTCATCGATCCGGGATTCGGGCGTGTCCGCCATCGCCAGCCGTTCGCGGGCGCGCTCGGCGGCGGTAGGCCCTGGCGGCGGCGCCGGCGCGTCGGCCTCCGCTACCGGCTCGGGTGCCTTCTCGGGAGCGGGCTTCTCGCCCCGGCCGAGCCGAGACCAGAACGAGCGCGGCTGCTTCCCGGCGTCCGCGCCGGCGCTGCGGCCGGCATCGCCGGTCGTCGGTGCGATGGCGGCGGGCCTGTCCTCGGCTTCGGGCCGAATGGCGTCCTGCCTCCCGTTGCCGTGCAGCGAGATCTGGATTCTCAGCGCCGACGAACCCGCCGCCTCGACCCCGTCTTCGGACGATGCGTCGCTGTCGGTCTTCCGGGGTGGCGGCGCCTGCGGCGCGTCTGGCGCTTCCACCGAGGGTTCGGCTGGCAGAGGACCGGCTGCCAGGGGACCGGCTGGCAGGGGACCGGCTGCCAAGGATTCGGCCACCGAAGGCTCGGCATTCCGGGGTTCGGCATTCCGGGGTTCGGCATTCAGGGGTTCGGCCGGCGCCACCGGCTCGGGCGGGGCCGGCACCACGGGGTCGATGCGCGGCCGCCGCGCGGCATGCGCGTCCGCCGCCTCGCCGGGGTGCTCGGCGAAATCGTCGGCGGAATAGAGCAGGTGGGAGGGCAGGGCCTCCGGCAGAACGTCGGCCAGGCGGTCCGGCAGGCGGCGCAATTCGCGGATCAGCATGGCGATGCCGAGCAGGAGCACGCCGCCGGTGGCGACGACGCTGCCGGAGATCACCATCGACCAGCCTCGTTCGAGAACGATCATGCCCGAGCCGATGAACACGGCGCTGAGGCCGCTACCGATCAGCAGGCAGGCGAGTACGGTGCTGAGAAAAATCATACGACAGGCACTCTTGCAAAGGAAACAGGACCGGCGAACCGGAAGCCGGAGAAGGCCGTCGGACAGCCCGCCCCCGCGCACCTGCATATCAATGGCACATCAGCCCTGAAAACATTGACACCATCACGAAGGGTAAAGTGTTTCCAAAACTGCGACGGTTGCCCCGCCCCCCGCAGCGGGAAACTTTCCCGAGGACCCGGCGGCAGGTCATCCTCCTGACACGATAGCGCGTGAAGCTTTCACTGAACTGCCTTGTCGTTTGGTAAACTATGGACGGGAATCTGCTCAAATCAAGGCGCTACGTCTGACGGGCGTATCGAACGGCAGGGTCGGGGCCGCGACAACCGGCCACGGCATGACCGGCCACGGCATGGGCCTTCATGCGCGATGCCGGCCCGCGCTTCGACCGAGGCCGGAATCTGGGCCGTTGCCCGGGGGATATCGGCATTGGGCCGCGTCAGTTCAACCGGGCGACGAAGCGTCAGGCCCGCAGTGAAGTGTCAGGCCCGCAGTCCTGTCCATCAATTTATAAGGTCCATGGACCTCATATGAAATATCGCCTAAGATCATTCGATACGAAGTGGGGCCGTCATGAAACGTCGCGAATTTCTGCTTTCGTTGTCAGCCGTCGCTGCCGTTGGTAATGTAACCGCCATTGAAGCTGCGGATGTCGGGTCCGACTCTCGCGCCGCAAACCGAGCATCAAACTCCGAGGAGCCTGCCGTGACCTTTACGCTTCCCGATCTCCCCTATGCCCACGACGCCCTGCAGCCCTACGTGTCGCGGGAAACGCTCGAGTACCATCACGACAAGCACCACAAGGCCTATGTGGACACTGGCAACAAGCTGCTCGAGGGCACCGATCTCGCCGGCAAATCGCTCGAAGAGATCGTGAAGGCCTCGTTCGGCACCAATCAGGCGCTGTTCAACAATGCTGGCCAGCACTACAATCACCTGCACTTCTGGCATTGGCTGAAGCCCAACGGCGGCGGCGCCATTCCGGGCGAGCTCGAAAAGAAGATCATCGAGGATCTGGGCTCGGTCGAGAAGGCCAAGGAAGATTTCATCCAGGCCGGCATCAGCCAGTTCGGCTCGGGCTGGGCGTGGCTTGCGGTCAAGGATGGCAAGATCGTCGTTCAGAAGACCCCCAACGGCGAGAACCCGCTCGTCCACGGCGCGACGCCGATTCTCGGCGTCGACGTTTGGGAGCATTCCTACTACATCGACTACCGCAACCGCCGTCCCGATTACCTGAAGGCGGTCGTCGACCATCTGGTGAACTGGGAATACGTCGCCGAGCTCTACAGCAAGGCCATCTGAGCCCGGCCGACACCCGTTCGCGCAAATGAGAAGGCCCGGAGGTGAAACCCTCCGGGCCTTCTTCATTGCCTGCCCGCCGGCCGGCGCCGGCTCAGGAAGCCGCTTCCAGTTCCGCCGAGGCGGCGAGCCATTCCTCCTCGGCCTGGGCGAGGGCGAGGGCGGCGTCGGAGCGCATCTTGGCGAGTTCGGCCGCCTTCTCGGGATTCCTGCTGAACGTGTCCGGGGCGGCGAGCGCGGCGTCGATCCTGGCGATGCCGTCGCTCAGCTTGTCGATGCGCGCCTCGAGCGTTTCGATGCGCTTGCGCAGGGGAGCGAGCGCGCTGCGCGTGCGGGCGGCCTCGCGCCGGCGATCGGCCTTCTCGCCGCCGCCCGCCGGCGTTGCCGCGCTCTCGCGCGCGGGCGGTGCGCCCCCGGCGAGCACGAACCTGCGGTAGTCGTCCATATCGCCGTCGTAGGGCTTCACCGAGCCGTCCGACACCAGCCACAGCCTGTCGGCGCAGGCTTCGATCAGGAAGCGGTCGTGGCTGATGAGGACGACAGCGCCGGAGTAGTCGTTGATGGCCTCGATCAGCGCCTGACGGCTGTCGATGTCGAGGTGATTCGTCGGCTCGTCGAGGATGATGAGGTGCGGCGCGCCGAAAGCCGCGAGGCCGAGCAGCAGGCGGGCCTTTTCGCCGCCCGAGAGCTGCGCCACCGGCGTCTCCGCCTTGGCGACGGGAAAGCCGAGGCTTGCCGCGCGCGAGCGCTGCTGCGCCTCCGTCGCCTCGGGCATGAGCGCCGCGATGTGCTGCAGGGGCGTGGCGGCGGGGTTGAGCTCGTCGAGCTGATGCTGGGCGAAATAGGCCACGCGCAGCTTGGCGGCGCGCGTCACCGTGCCCTTCATCGGCTCGAGCCGGCCCGACAGCAGCTTGGCGAAGGTCGACTTGCCGTTGCCGTTGGCGCCGAGCAGCGCGACGCGGTCGTCCGGCAGCAGCGTGAGGTTGATGCGGTCGAGCACGATTCGCTCGCCGTAGCCGGCCGCCGCTCCTTCCATGGCGATGATGGGCGGCGACAGCGGCCGCTCCGGCCCCGGCAGATGGAAGGGGATCGATTCCTCCTCCGTGATGGCGGCGATGGGCTCCATCTTCTCCAGCCGCTTGATGCGCGACTGCGCCTGTTTCGCCTTGGAGGCCTTGGCGCGGAAGCGGTCCACGAAGCTTTGCAGGTGCTTGCGCTCCGCCTCCTGCCTGACGCGCGCCTTGGCGACGAGCGCCTGCCTTTCGCGCCGCTGGCGGTCGAAGGCGGTGAAGCCGCCGCGATAGAGCGTGAGCTTCCCGCGGTCGAGATGCAGGATGTGGTCGACGCAGGCGTCGAGCAGTTCCCGGTCGTGGCTGATGATCAGCGCGGTGTACGGATAGCGGCCGAGATAGTCGTAGAGCCACAGGGTGCCTTCGAGGTCGAGGTAGTTGGTCGGCTCGTCGAGCAGCAGCAGGTCGGGCTCGGTGAACAGCACGGCCGCGAGCGCCACGCGCATGCGCCAGCCGCCGGAAAAGGACGCGCAGGGCCGCGCCTGCGCCTCGGCGTCGAAGCCGAGGCCGTGCAGGATGCTCGCCGCCCGCGCCGGGGCCGAATGCGCGCCGATGTCGACGAGCCGCGTCTCGATCTCCGCCCGGCGCAGGTTGTCGGTGGTGCTCTCGGCCTCGCGGATGAGCGCGGCGCGCTCAAGGTCGGCGGCCAGCACCACGTCGAGCAGCGATTCGGGGCCACCCGGCGCTTCCTGCGCCACCGCGCCGATGCGTTGGCCGCGCGGCAGCGAGATGGTGCCGCTCTCGGACGCGAGCTCCCCCAGCAGCAGCTTGAACAGCGTGGTCTTGCCCGCGCCGTTGCGGCCGACCAGGCCGACGCGCGCGCCCGGGGGAATCACCGCATCCGCGTGGTCGAGAATGAGCCGGGCACCGAGGCGGTAGGTGAGATCGTTGATCTGAAGCATGGTCCGAATGAGCAAGGCGGTGCCGCCGGGGGCGGGGCCGTCCGGCAGGCAGGCGATAGAGGAAATATTAAGCTCTCTTGTTGCCCGAAACGCCCGTTTCCACAAGGTGAGCGGCCAATCCGAATTCCATCGGCACCCCTTCCAAATTCTTTGCAAACCCCCTGCGACCCCCCTGCAAACCCCTTGTCAGCTTTGATCGGCAAGAGAACATGATACGATCATAAAGAGATCATAAAGGGGGCATGCGACGGATATTTGAACGGCTGCCGAAATTTTATTGCGCAACGACAATTTTGTCGGTGCGTATGTGGACGATTATGGAAAGCTGCCGCCGGAACCCAGGTCTCATATCGAGAAAAACACAACCGCGCCATGGCCATGGACCACGAATCATTGTGGACGACATGTGGCGGTTTTGTTGATGTTCTGTGGATAACTTCGCAAAATGGCCTTGATTGCGGAAACGTTCCGCTTCCGCATGCCCCTTCATGTTTTGCGATTGCCGGCGATTCGACGCCCCTGTGCGCCAAGCCAACTCGCTCAATATCGCGTCGCGATTGCGGTGTCACCCGGTTTTTTGATTGTCCGGCGTAATCCACAGCCTTCTTCCGGGCGGGCGATGCTTGACACCTCCTCCGGCGCTTTTATACCAACGCTTCCGGTCTTCGACCGTCGCGTTATGAGCATCGCTCAGGCGCCGCGCGGCCTGGCCCGATCTCAACAAGTCAAGCTCGTCGAGATCGGGTATACACACAACGCGAGTGCGCCGGAACGGCTGTCGGCGACGTAAAAGGGATGCTCCGCTCTTGAACGACGCTCCTTCCGATCCGGCGATCGCCGTACCGCGCTCCGGCCAGGAGCAGATCGAGCCGCAGATTGACCTGCAGACCGCGCCGCAGCGGCTGGCGGGGCTGATCGCGTCGCGTGCCGCGCGTGTCGGCGTCATCGGCCTCGGCTATGTCGGCGTGCCGCTGGCGCTCGCGGCGGCGGAGGCGGGCTTTCCGGTCGTCGGCTTCGACATCAACGCGGAGCGGGTCGCGCGTCTCAACGAGGGCGCGAGCCTCATCCGCCACATCCCCGACGCCCGCATGCGCGATGCGCGCGCTTCCGGCCGCTTCGAGGCGACGGCCGATTTCGCCCGGCTCGGCGAGGCGGACGTCATCGTCATCTGCGTGCCCACGCCGCTCACCCGCCAGCGGGAGCCGGACCTGTCGTTCGTGGCGGCCACGGCGCGCGCGATCCGCGATACGCTGCGGGCGGGGCAGCTCGTCGTGCTCGAATCCACCACCTGGCCCGGCACCACGCGCGAGATCGTCAAGCCCGTGCTGGAGGAGACGGGCCTTGCGAGCGGGCGCGATTTCCTGCTCGCGTACTCGCCCGAGCGCGAGGACCCCGGCAACGCCTCCTTCGCGACGCACGCCATTCCGCGCGTCGTCGGCGGCGACGGGCCGCAGGCGCTCGCCTGCGCCACGGCGTTCTACGACGCGCTCGTCGTCGAGACCGTCCCGGTGACGTCGCTGGAGGCGGCGGAGGCGGTGAAGCTGACCGAGAACATTTTTCGCGCTGTGAACATCGCCCTCGTCAACGAGCTGAAGGGCGTCTACCGGGCCATGGGCGTCGACATCTGGGAAGTCGTCGACGCGGCGAAGACCAAGCCGTTCGGCTTCATGCCGTTCTATCCCGGTCCCGGGCTCGGCGGGCACTGCATCCCCATCGACCCCTTCTATCTGACGTGGAAGGCGCGCGAGTTCGACATCGTCACCCGCTTCATCGAGCTCGCCGGGGAGATCAACACCGCCATGCCGCACCGGGTGGTGGACGATCTCGCGGCCGCGCTCGACCGTTCGATCGGGCGCGGGCTCAACGGCGCGCGCGTTCTCGTGCTCGGCGTGGCCTACAAGAAGAACGTCGACGACACGCGCGAAAGCCCGGCGCTCAAGCTGATCGACCTCATCGAGGCGCGCGGCGGGGCGTGCGACTATCACGATCCCTTCATCGCCGCGCTGCCGGTGACGCGGGCGCATCCCGCGCTCGCGGGGCGCCGGTCGGTCGCCCTCGCGCCCGAGGCGCTGGCGCGCTACGACGCCGCCCTCGTCGCCACCGATCACGACGGCGTCGATTACGCCGCGGTGGCGCGCCACGTGCCGCTCATCGTCGACACCCGCAACGTGTTTGCCCGCTCCGGCATCCGCGCGGCCCATATCGTCAAGGCGTAGAGCCGGACGGGCCGCCCGTCGGCTCCGGCCCCACGACGGCCAGCGCGAAGCCGTCCCAGCCCTTTGCGCCCACCGTCTGGATGGCGGTGGCGTCGAGCCGCGGTTCGTCGGCCAGCAATTGCAGAAACGAACGGACACCGGCGATGTCGGCATCGCCACTCGCCGAATCGATGACCCCGCCGCGGCGCACGACATTGTCCGCGACGATCACCGTGCCCGGCCGCGACAGCTGCAGCGCCCACTTGAGATAATGCGGATTGTTGGGCTTGTCGGCATCGATGAAGATCAGGTCGAAGGGGCCTTGCAGCGAAGGCAGCACGTCGAGCGCCGCGCCGACGTGCAGGTCGACGCGCTCGCTGACGCCCGCGTTCTCGATGTTGCGCCTCGCCACGGCGGCATGGTGGTCGAGCATTTCTATCGTCACCACGGTGCCGTCGGCGGGCAGGGCGCGGGCCAGCCATATCGTGCTGTAGCCGCCCAGCGTGCCGATTTCCAGAACCCGTCTCGCCCGGGTGATCTGCGCCAGCAGGGCGAGAAGCTTGCCGTACAGCGGCGATATGTCGATCGGTGGCAGGTTGGCCGCCGCGTTCTCCGCCAGCGCCGCTTCCGGCGCCCGGTCGTGGGCGGAGGCCAGCAGCACGCCGGCAAGATAGTCGTCGACCGCAGCCCACGCGTCGGCATCGGCCGGCGGCGCATCAGAGAGCTTATTCACCATCGCAGTCCTCGCTTTCGTTCCGTTCGTCCGAAACGGACGCTTTCCGCCGGGAGAGCGATCCGCATTTCCACAGCAAACCGTCGCCGCCGAAACCGGAAACGCCGTGTCCGTCCGTCGGTTCCGCAAATCCGGTATTTCACTTTTGCTGATATCTTATATCGTGCTCTGCCGATTCGAATATGAGAGAGCGGGGTAACGGGATGGGCGACCTCGGCCGTGTGCCGTTTTTTCAGGATGCCGGGATCGATCTCGACCGGTTCGCGCCGCGCCTGCATTGGCGGCGGTTCGTGACGGGCGAGGTGCTCATCGATTACGAGGACAAATCCACCGACGTGTACTTTCTCGTCTCCGGCGAGGTGCGCGTGCTGGTGCGCACCCAGGCCGGGCGGGAGATCATCCTCGACGACATGCGCGCCGGCCAGTTCTTCGGCGAGCTCGCGGCCATAGACGGCATCGGCCGCTCGGCCAACGTCGCGGCGCTCACGCAGGGAGAGGTATGCGTGGTGCCGGCCAGCGTGTTCCGCGACATCGTCTTCGCCTCGCCGGCCGTGGCCGACCGGCTGCTGCGGCTGCTGGCCCAGCGTGTGCGCGAGTTGAACGCCCGCCTGACGGAACACGCGGTGCTCGATCTGCGCCACCGGCTCTATGCCGAGCTGCTGCGCCTGTCCGCGGCGCGGGTGGGCCACCCCGGCGAGCGGGTGATATCGCCGCCGCCCTATCATCACGTGCTGGCGGCGCGAATCGGCTGCCGGCGCGAGCAGGTGACGCGCGAGTTCACGACCCTGTCGCGCGACGGCATCGTCGAGCGCACGCGCGGCGCGCTGGTGCTCAAGCAGCCGGAGGTGCTGCGCGAGCGCGTCAGCGTCGCCATGCGGGAAGTCGGATGAGGGAAGCGGGCAGGGGCGCCGGCGCCGGCCAACGGGGCCGATGCGTCGCGCGGTTGACGCCGTTGTGCGATACTGTCATGCAACGTCCCTGCAGCTGATTTTAACCATGCCCGGATCGGACCGCCGCGATCGGGTGGGCGCGATTGGGAGGCGTGAGGTCTCGACATGTCGATCTACGATTCCATCAGGCAGGGGCTGACGCCGATCCACAAGGAAGGCTATCCCTTCATCGCCGTCGCGGCCGTCGCCTCGCTCGTGCTGGGGCAGCTGTGGTCGCCGTTCGGCTGGATCGGGCTGATCGTAACGCTCTGGATCTGCTACTTCTTCCGCGATCCCGAGCGACACACGCCAGTGCGGGAGGGGCTGGTGATCGCGCCTGCGGACGGGCGCGTCAGCTCCATCGTCGACGTGCTGCCGCCGCCGGAACTGGAGCTGGGCGAGGCGCCGCATCTGCGCGTGTCGATCTTCATGAACGTGTTCGACTGCCATGTGAACCGCAGCCCGGTGGACGGGGTGGTCGAGCGCGTGGTGTACACGCCGGGCATCTTCATCAATGCGGATCTCGACAAGGCCAGCGAGGACAACGAGCGCAACGGCCTCGTCATCGTTTCGGGCGAGACGCGGATCGGCGTGGTGCAGATCGCCGGCCTCGTGGCGCGGCGCATCGTCTCCTTCGTCAGCGAGGCGGACACGCTGCAGGCGGGGGAGCGCTTCGGGCTGATCCGCTTCGGGTCGCGCGTCGACGTCTACCTGCCGGCGCATGTTCAGCCGCTCGTCGGCGTCGGCCAGCGCACCGTCGCCGGGGAAACGGTGCTGGCGGATCTTTTCGGGGAACAGTCCGCGCGGACGTTCCGCGCCGCGTGATGCGCGCCAATTCCGTTTTCCTGCCGTCGCCCGTCGTGTATGAGTGGCGTGCATGAGTGACCTGTTCCCCCCCTTCGTCCCCGACCCCGACGAGCCGCGCCGTCGCCGGTTCCGTCCGATCCCGCTGCGGCTTCTCGTGCCCAACGTCATCACGCTGCTGGCCCTGTGCCTGGGGCTGACGGCGATCCGGATGGCGATCGAATCGCGTTTCGAACTCGCGGTGATGGCGATCCTGCTGGCGGCCGTGCTCGACGGCGCCGACGGGCGCGTGGCACGCCTGCTGAAGGGCACGTCGCGTTTCGGGGCGGAGCTCGATTCGCTGTCGGATTTCGTCAATTTCGGTGTCGCGCCGGCGCTGCTGCTCTACGCGTTCATTCTGGACGAGATGAAGTCGCTCGGCTGGATCGCGGCGATCGTCTACGCCATCGCCGCCGCCCTACGGCTGGCGCGCTTCAATGTCATGCTCGACGATCCCGCGCGGCCGGAGTGGCAGAAGAACTATTTCGTCGGCATGGCCGCGCCGGCGGGTGCGCTCACCGTGCTGCTGCCGGTCTATCTGCACTTCATCGTCTGGCCGGTGGGCTGGCTCGCCGCGCCCATCGTCGCCCTCTATACCGTCGCCATCGGCCTGCTGATGGTCAGCCGCATTCCGACCTATTCCGGCAAGACGCTCGGCCAGCGCATCGCCCGCGACATGGTGCTGCCGCTTTTCGTGATGGTGGTGTCGGTGGCGGCGCTGCTGGTGAGCTTCCCGTTCCACGTTCTGGCCGTGGGGACGATCGCCTATCTCGTCTCGCTGCCTTTCGGCGTGGCGCGCTATCACGCGCTCGAGCGGGAGGATCAGGCCGCGCGCGATGCCGCCGCGGAAGCGGCGGCGGATGCCGGCAACGATTCGGCCGACGGGTCCGGGCAGGGGCCGGCCCCGGGGGAACCGACGGCGGATCCGCCCACGCACGGGGTCTGAGCCAGTCCTGCTTGGCCGGGCCCTATTTGCCGGCGAGGCGCTTGGCGGTGAGGCGTCTGGCGTTCGCCTTGACGCGCCGGCGCGCCGGGCCTGCGCTCTGGTCGGCGATGCTCATGATCTTCTTCGGCAGATCCCGCGGGCCGACGCGGCCGAAGGCCATGTCGATCCACAGCCGCTGCCACGCCTGCACGGCGACGAGGCCGGCTTCCATCGCCACGGCCGCCTTTTCGGTGAAGGCGCGGCGCGTTTCGGCGCTCATCGGATGGGTGGGGTCGAGCGTATCGTAGACGAACGCCGGCCAGCGGAAGGCGATCGTGGTCGCGGCCGCCTGGGCGGTCTCGGTCGCTTTCGCGATCCGGGCGTTGGTGAGAGGGGGAGGGAGGCGCTTGGCTGACATGGGGTTTCCGCAGATCCTCGGATATTGTCCGACCGAATATCGATCCGACATGTCCGCATCACGACAATGGACCGGGAACATTATAGCAATTCTTTTCGCGATGGTCGGTTCCATGTTAAGCCAACGAAGGCGGGGCGGCCCGTTCGTGTTTCCGGGCCGCGTTCGTCCATGGGTGTTCTGGAGAGAAACTTGAGCGATATCAGTATCCGGCAGGAAAACGCAGCCGCGCGGGCGCAGATGTCCGAGCGGGCGCAAGTCTCCGATCCTGGCCCCGATCTTGCCGCAGGGCCGGGTGTGCGTGAGCGCGAGAGCTGGCGTCCCGAGCTCGTTCTCGCCTCGGCGTCGCCGCGCCGGCTCGCGCTGCTGGAGCAGATCGGCATCGTGCCCGATTCGCTCCTGCCGGCGGATATCGACGAAACGCCGCAGCGGGGCGAGAAGCCGCGCGACTACGCGCGCCGCGTCGCCTGCGCCAAGGCGGCGGCGGCGCGCGCGCTGCTCGGGGCGCGGGGGGAGGGCGGCGAGGGCCAGTCCGACGCCTTCATCCTCGCCGCCGACACGGTCGTGGCGCTGGGGCGCCGCATCCTCCCCAAGGCGGAGATTGCCGAGGAGGCGGCGGAATGCCTGCGCCTGCTGTCGGGGCGCACGCACCGCGTCTATACGGCGCTGTCGCTCATTTCGCCCAAAGGCCGGGAGCGCGACCGCGTGATCGAGACGCGCCTGCGTTTCAAGGCGCTGTCCCGCGCCGAGCTCGACGGCTATCTCGCCAGCGGCGAATGGCGCGGCAAGGCGGGGGGCTATGCCATACAGGGGCTCGCGGGCTCCTTCGTGGTGAAGCTCGTCGGCTCCTATTCCGCCGTCGTCGGCCTGCCCCTCTATGAGACGGCGGCGCTGCTCGCCGGGGAGGGCTATCCCGTGCACCGGCAGTGGCTGAACCTGTGACGATTGCGATGACTGACATGCCCGACCCTGTCAACGACAACGACGATCCCGCCGGCAAGGCCGGGGACGACGCCGCGCCGCCTGCCGGCCGGTGCCCGATCTGCGGCAAGCCGACCGAGTTGCGGTGGCGGCCGTTCTGTTCGCGGCGCTGCGCGGATATCGACCTGCATCGCTGGCTGTCGGGCGGCTACGCCATTCCCGCTTCCGACACCCCGCCGAAAGATGGCGAGGACGATGCGTGAGGGCCCGCAGGGCCTGTGGAGAAAATCGCGCGAACCATCGATCTCGCGCTGGACATCAAAACCCGATGTCTCTATAAGGACCGGATCGTGGGCGGCGCCAAACGCCGCCGTCGCAGAAAGCCCAGATAGCTCAGTTGGTAGAGCATGCGACTGAAAATCGCAGTGTCGCTGGTTCGATTCCGGCTCTGGGCACCATATACCTTTCCACTGACGTTCAGGAGCGCCACGGATACCCCGCTGGCACTAAAATCTCGCCTTCAACAGTGTTCGGGGATCGGGCATGCCCGTAACCGCGCCGGCGGTGGGCGGCGGCAATCAGCAACCACGGGAAATCGGTCGTGGCTCACTGAGCGTTGTGTTCGGAGCTTTCATACAGGCGAACGGCGAGATAGCCGAACGCAACCACAAGGGCCGGGGCTGCGACGAAGGCGAGAAGCCAGTGACCGGCCATATTTCAGGCGTGACGATGAATATTCTTCCGGCCCGCTTTCGTATGCTTGCCGTATTGCTCGTCGAACCGCTTGGCCGACAGCCACGAAAGGAGGATGCTGCCGCCGCCAAAAGCAGCCGCGAACACGCCAAGCCATATCGTAATGGTCCACAGGTCGCTTTCGCTCATGGCTCAATCCTCGCTACGCATGAACTGGAACATCCAATTCGCCCCTATATGTAGGGCAAAAGCGAATAGAATCCAAATCACGATTGCCGGCGACGATCCTGTCCAACTGTTTGAGACCCCCGGAACGACGAACGCCGCGCCAAAAATGCCGAGTGCGACCGCGTTCATGGAGTTGGCGCGGAGCTTCACCCGCTCGTTGTTCCGCTTCGCAGCCAGCTTTCGTTGCGACGCCTCGCGCTGGGCAACGGCTTCTTCCGATAGATCGTTATCGTCGCTCATTCGGCCCGGTCCTTCCGCAGCCGCACCCCCGGCCCGTCGCCGTTTTCCTCTACGAAGATGACGCCTGCGGCCTCAAGGGCGGCGCGGATGGCGGCGCGGTTGTTTGGATTGGGAACGCGCTGCCCTTTCTCAAAGCTGACGACTGTGTTTCGAGAGACGTTCGCGGCCGTTGCGAGCGTGGCTTGGCCCATCTCTATCAGCGCTCGTGCGGCTCGGGACTGTGCTGGCGATATGATCATTATGCCCAATGTTGCGCATGAAGATTGAGATGGTGCGCCCTATGTTGGGCATTATGATCAACGTATAGCATGAATCGCAATCAACGGAGCAACATCGATGCGAAACCTCACCCGTTCCGCAATCGCGGCCGTATGCCCTGCCGCCGGCGCTATCGTGTTCGGCGCCTATCCGGGCGGGGCGGCGTCGGTTGTCCGGATAGCCGAGGGCGCGGCATGACATCGACCCGGCTGACCGACGGGCGCATCCCGCATTTTCCGGGGCCGGGCGCCTTCGTCGATTCCGTCGGCATCGTCACGGCGCTCCCCGACGAGTTGCCCAAGCTCGTGCCGCTGATCCGCGAGGATGAGCTGCTGCTCTTCACCAGACGGCTGGTCGACGGTGCGCGCAAACGCCGTTTCAACGACCGGTACCGGGACGTGAACCGAAGCCGCCTGCTGTTCGCGCGCCTGTGCATCGATCGGGCGCCGAGCGGCTGGGCGGCGAAAGCGCCGGTGGTCGGCGAGGGATAGGGCAAAATGCATTAAATCTGAATCGCTATTTTGCTCTATCCATTTGTTTATGCATAAAATTCATCCAAAAAACGGCACCCGTTTTCTGGTTTGATGCAGTAGCGGGTGCGGCGCGATGCGCCGATCGCGCGGAAGGTTCTTCACCTGCCGTATTTTCCCGGATAAGGTGCCGGCGGAAGAAACGCCTGATTGAGAAAGGGATGACATGTCGGTGGCGCGCCCGCGTCCGCTCGTTGCGGGCAATTGGAAAATGAATGGCCTCAAGCTGTCGGCGCGCGTGTTCGCGTCGATCATTCAGGGCTATGACGCGGTGCTGCGCAACAAGGTGGAGCTGCTGGTATGCCCCCCCGCGACGCTGACCGTCACCTTCGGCGTCGTCGCGGTCGGATCGGGCGTGGCCGTCGGCGGGCAGGATTGCCATGCGAAGGCGTCGGGCGCGCATACCGGCGACGTCTCCGCCGCCCAGCTCGCGGACGCCGGGGCGAGCTATGTCATCGTCGGCCATTCCGAACGGCGCGCCGACCATGGCGAGACCGACGCGGCGGTGCGCGCCAAGGCGCTCGCCGCGCGCGCGGCCTGGCTGACGCCGATCGTCTGCGTCGGCGAGACCCGCGCCCAGCGCGAGGGCGGCAACGCGCTCGACATCGTCCGCGCCCAGCTCGACGGCTCGCTGCCGGAGACCGCCGACCGCGGCGATCTGGTGGTGGCCTATGAGCCGGTATGGGCCATCGGCACAGGCCTCACCGCGACGCCCGTTCAGGTGGCGGAGGTGCATGCCATTGTCCGCGACGTGCTGGTGGCCCGCTACGGTGACGAGGGCAGGGCGATTCGGATCCTTTACGGCGGTTCGGTCAAGCCCGACAACGCCTACGACCTGCTGTCGGCCGGGAATGTCGACGGCGCGCTCGTCGGCGGCGCGAGCCTCGAGGCGGCGGATTTTCTTGCCATCGCCGAATATTATCGCTGACCGGCGCAACGCGCGGGGGAGCCGTCGAAAAAACGCCGGACCCCCCTTCTTTGCGGTCACACAATGTTTATGTTACAGCATGCATCCGACGTGCGGGCGCGGCCGCTTGGCGGCCCTCCTGGCGTTGACAGGCGACGGGGTTCGACGCCTTCACCTGTCCAAACGACTGATGTTTCCCCATGCCCGGGCGGCCTGAGCCGTTGCCGGGTTTCGGGCCTGTGACCGGTTATCGGACTGACTGGCCAGGATTTCGACAGGCTCTGGATTCTGATATGCAAAGCGTTTTGATCATCGTTCATCTTATCATCGTGCTGGCGCTCGTCGGCGTCGTGCTGTTGCAGCGCTCCGAGGGCGGCGGCCTTGGCATGGGCGGTGGCAGCAGCAGCGGCGCCGGTTTCATGACCGGGCGCGGACAGGCGAACGTGCTCACGCGCACCACGGCGGTTCTCGCGGCGCTGTTCTTTCTGACGAGCCTCGGCCTCACGATCCTTGCCGGCCAGCAGTCCGGCCCGCGGTCGATTTTCGACGGCACGACGGCTCCCGGCACGACCGCGCCCACCGACGCGCCTTCCGGCGACAGCGGCTTCGAGCGGCTGCAGCGGCTGCAGGAGAGCGAAACCCCGCAGGCCCCCGCGCCCGCGCAGGAGGCGCCGGCCCCCGCCCCGGCCGCGCCCGCGCCGACGGGGCCGCAGGTTCCCAACTTCCAGTAAGCCAAGGGACCGGGACGCGTAGATTAGAGCGGCGGACGTTTATCGCTCAGCATTCGGCCGCTCTATCTCTTTGTTTACGCATCAAATTTATCCAAAAAACGGTACCCATTCTTTGGTTTGATGCTTCAGGAGGGCCGGGGGTTCCGGCCCTTTCTCTTTGGATAGTACAGGATAGTCGCTTCAATCGGCGTGACAAACGAAAGTCGTTCCGCCTATTGATGTATTGATGGGAGGGGATGAGAATCGCCATGGCGCGGTACGTATTCATCACTGGCGGCGTTGTTTCATCCCTGGGCAAGGGCCTGGCCTCGGCGGCGCTGGGCGCACTGCTGCAGGCGCGCGGCTATCGCGTGCGGCTGCGCAAGCTCGATCCCTATCTCAACGTCGATCCGGGCACGATGAGCCCCTACCAGCATGGTGAGGTGTTCGTCACCGACGACGGCGCGGAAACCGATCTCGACCTCGGCCATTACGAGCGCTTCACCGGCCGCCCCTGCACGCGCGAGGACAACGTCACCACCGGCCGGCTCTATCTCGACATCCTCACCCGCGAGCGGCGCGGCGAATATCTCGGCGCCACCATCCAGGTCATCCCCCACGTCACCAACGCCATCAAGGATTTCGTGCTCACCGGCAACGAGGACGCGGACTTCGTGCTGGTCGAGATCGGCGGCACGGTCGGCGACATCGAAAGCCTGCCCTTCCTGGAGGCGATCCGCCAGCTCGGCCAGGAACTGCCGCGCAACCACGCCGTCTTCATGCATCTGACGCTGCTGCCCTACATTCCGGCGGCAGGCGAGCTCAAGACCAAGCCGACCCAGCATTCGGTCGCCGAACTGCGCTCCATCGGCATCCAGCCGCATATCCTGCTGTGCCGCTCCGACAGGGCGATCCCGGTCGAGGAGCGGCGCAAGCTGTCGCTGTTCTGCAACGTGCGCGAGAGCGCCGTGATCGAGGCCCGCGACGTCGCCTCCATCTACGACGTGCCGATCGCCTATCACAACGAGGGGCTGGACGACGAAGTGCTCGCCGCCTTCGGCATCGAGGGCTCGCCCCAGCCCGACATCGGCCGCTGGCTGGAGATCGCCGAGCGGGTCAAGAACCCCGAGGGCGAGGTCACCATCGCCATCGTCGGCAAGTACACCGGCCTCAAGGACGCCTACAAGTCGCTGATCGAATCGCTCACCCACGGCGGCATCAGCAACCGGGTGAAGGTCAATATCGACTGGATCGAGAGCGAGATCTTCGAGCGCGAGGACCCGGCGCCGTTTCTGGAGCATGTCAACGGCATCCTGGTGCCGGGCGGCTTCGGCCAGCGCGGGGCGGAGGGCAAGATCAAGGCCGCCACCTTCGCGCGCGAGCACAACGTGCCCTATTTCGGCATCTGCTTCGGCATGCAGATGGCGGTGATCGAGACGGCGCGCGCGCTCGCCGGCATCGCGGACGCGAACTCGACCGAATTCGGCCCCACGAGCGAGCCCGTCGTCGGCCTGCTGACCGAATGGACCAGGGGCAACAGCCTGGAAACCCGCGCCGCCGACAGCGATCTGGGCGGCACCATGCGGCTTGGCGCCTACAAGGCGGTGCTGGACGAGGGCAGCCGCGTGGCCGGGATCTACGGCGCAAGCGAGATTTCCGAGCGCCATCGCCATCGCTATGAGGTGAACCTCGCCTACCGCGAGCGTCTCGAGGCCGCGGGCCTGCATTTCTCCGGCCTGTCGCCGGACGGCCTGCTGCCCGAGATCGTGGAGCGGGCGGATCATCCGTGGTTCGTCGGCGTGCAGTTTCATCCGGAGCTGAAATCGCGCCCCTTCGCGCCGCACCCCCTGTTCAGCAGCTTCGTCGCGGCGGCGTTGAAGCAGAGCCGGCTCGTCTAAAGCAATTTGCCGCAGCATCAAACCAAAGAATGGGTACCGTTTTTTGGAAGGGTTTGCTGCTTTGACGAAAAGATGGAGCGGCGGCGCGATTCGGATTTTGTGTCCGCCGCTCTAAAGCGACTTGCGTTTGATTTGAACATCGAATTAAACGCAAATCGCGGAAAAATATAGAGAATAGAGCGGGTTGCTCAATAGGCCCTGATTCAGCAATTGTGCAACCTGCTCTAAACGCAAACCCGAGCGATGGTGATACGATAATGGTCACGACATTTGGTCAGTTCATCGATTTTCTCATCGACTTCATCATTGCGACGTTCCTTGTCGGCCTCTACCTGCTGATCTACACATTCGCGACGGCGCACAACGAGTTCGCGCTCATCCGGCGCAACGTCGTCTCGGCCTCGCTGTCGCTGGGCTTGAGCCTCATCGGCTTCGCGATCCCCCTGTCGAGCGCCATCGTCAACACCAATACGCTCGTCGACCTCGTGGTCTGGGGTGTGATCGCCATCGTGGTGCAGATCATCGCCTACTTCTTCGTGCGGATCCTCATCCCGGATCTCACGCGGCGCATCGCCGACGGCGAGGTCGGCACGGCGACGTTCCTCGGCGCGGTGTCGCTGACGGCGGGCATCGCCAACTCGGCCTGCATGACGATATGATGGCGCTGATGAAGGCGGAGGCCGGCCATGGCTGAACAGGGTGCGCAGAACATCGTCACGGTGGGCGAGGGGCCGGGCGCGGTGCGCTTCGGTAACGAGCTGCCGCTCGCGCTGATCGCCGGCCCCTGCCAGATGGAGAGCCGCGCGCACGCCCTGGAGACGGCGGCTGCCATCAGGGAGATCGCGGAACGGGTCGGCATCGGCGTGGTGTTCAAGACCTCGTTCGACAAGGCGAACCGCACCTCGATCAAGGCCGCGCGCGGCGTCGGACTTCAGGAGGCGCTGCCGGTCTTCGCCGAGATCCGCGAGACACTCGGCCTGCCGGTGCTGACAGACGTCCACCTGCCGGAGCAGTGCGGGCTGGTCGCCGAGGTGGTGGACGTCCTGCAGATCCCCGCGTTCCTGTGCCGCCAGACCGACCTGCTCGTGGCGGCGGCCGCGACCGGGCGGGCGGTGAACGTGAAGAAGGGGCAGTTCCTCGCGCCCTGGGACATGCGGCATGTGGCGGCCAAGATCACGCAAAGCGGCAATCCGAACGTACTCCTGACGGAGCGCGGCGCGTCCTTCGGCTACAACACGCTGGTGAGCGACATGCGCTCGCTGCCGATCATGGCGGAAACGACCGGCGCGCCCGTGATCTTCGACGCCACCCATTCCGTGCAGCAGCCGGGCGGGCAGGGCGCGTCATCGGGCGGCGAGCGCCGTTTCGTGCCGGTGCTGGCGCGGGCGGCCGCTGCGGTCGGCGTTGCGGGCGTGTTCATCGAAACCCACGAGAACCCGGACGCCGCACCCTCGGACGGGCCGAACATGGTGCCGCTCAACGAGCTCGAAGCCCTGCTGCGGCGGCTGCTGGCGCTCGACGCAGTGGCGAAGGGGCGGGGGTGAGCGCCGGGGCCTGCTGCTGACAGGCCAGTGCCGGTTTCAGCTCGATTTTTCGAACGCAGCTTCAGCCTGCTCTTGTCGCACGGCATCAATCAGCGCGCCGTGGATCTGGCGGCGGCCTTCCATGTTGAAGCGCTGCTGGGCATCGGGCTTCTGGGCGAAGCCTGCAATCAGATCACTCAACGCCTCGCTCGGGCTCAGACCCAGAGGCGCCGCGGCGGCGACGCGCTTGAACGCCTCAACGGTGTATACGCCGCAGGAATTGGGCGCTTTGCCCTGCAAGTCGGCTTCTAGGCGCATGATATTCTTCTCGGCTATACCAAGCCCCTTCAGCGCAGGGACGAGCTGATGCTTGATTCCGGGTTTGGGGGCGCCATCGGGAGCGATACGATCTTCATAGTAGCCGCCAATCGAATCGAAAAGTACCGCTTTGGGCTTGTTGTCGTCATTCGTATCTTTGTAGATGACCAGACTCAGCCAATGGCTGTTGTGCTGAAGCGGGACGAAAAGCAGTTTCTCGCCGTTGCCGAATGCCTTGAGCAGATTGGCGGGGTTGGTCAGTAGACCGTTGCCAAAGGCGGCCTCAACGCATGCAAGAGTTCCCGGCGACTGTTTGGCGACTGCGGCGAGGCCCGTAGTCACTTCGGGGACGCTCAGAAATCTTGCTTTACTCCAAGGATCTTCGCGTTCGTCGGAGGTGGGCTGTTTTTTGGGGAACGCTTCATCCATATCGGCACTGCTGTCGACTCCCCGTGCCTCGCCGACGATGTCCGCAACGACTTTCCGGTGGATTTCCGACCCCGCCTGCGTGGCGGCACCTGCCATGTAGAGCAGCTTCGGGGGACTAGTTACATCGGCCGCGCGGCCTTTGTCCTCGTCGCCCGAAAGAACAGGCGTCGCCTTACCCCATGCGGACAACGACAGCGTCCTACCGAAGCCTTCAATCAACCTGAGGCTTTGCCGGGCGATTTCCGTGTCGACGCCCGGGCCGATGCTGTGGATGCCGGCGTCTGTATCCGGTTTTCCCGAAAACAGATCGAACAGGATGTTCTCGGCTTCCGCGCCAATCTTGTCCGGCCTCGCGGCGAGATTGACGAGCAGCTCGATACTGTCGGCGTCGCCGTCGGCCGCGTTGGCATGCAGGATGCTGATAGCCTTGTCGTCGAGCGGGGTCGTCGGGTTCAACAAGGATTCCAGATGAGCCGTCGTAAGCCCTGAAATATAGGAAACGTCCGACATCGGAAACGCCCTTCACAATCCATCAATAAACAAAATAACACGCCGCGTCATAAACGGCAGATTATGCGGCAATAATAGCGCAACGGGCTTCCATGTCAATCAAATCGCTGTTCAGCGCGCCATTTGTGTCGCGCATCAGCTCCTCCTCGGCCGCGGCGCCGCCCCGCCGCGCTTCAACACCAGCGTCGCCCAGCCTTCCCTGTCCGTGCGCTTGTCGAGCCGCAGGCCCTGGGCGGCGTAGGCAGCGAGGATGCCCGGCACGTCCCGCGCCAGCAGGCCGGAGAGGACGAGCGTGCCCGGCCCCGCCAGCACGCGGGCGATGGCCGGGGCGAGCTGGCGCAGGGGCTTCGCCAGGATATTGGCGAAGATGAGATCGAACCGGCGCGGCCGGTCGGCAAGGGCATGGCGGACGCCGGGTGCCGCATAATAGCGGATGTGGTTGCCCGCGCCGTTCAACCGCGCGTTGGCGCGCGCGACCTCGACGGCCACGGGGTCGATGTCGCCGGCGATGACCTCATGGTTGAGGGCGCGGGCTGCGGCGAGCGCCAGGATGCCCGTGCCGGTGCCGACGTCGAGCACCCGTTGCGGACGGCGCTTGCGCAGCGTGTCGACCAGCGCCAGCAGGCAGCCGAGCGTCGTGCCGTGGTGGCCGGTGCCGAACGCCAGCGCGGCGTCGATCTCGATGGCGATGTCGTTCGCCTTCACCGTGTGCCGGTCATGGCTGCCGTGGACGAGGAAGCGCCCGGCGCGCACCGGCTTTAAGCCATCGAGGCTCGCCTGCACCCAGTCCTTCTGGGCGATGGCGGAAAAGACCACGCCGTCGGCCTTCCCGCCGATGACGAGGCGCAGCAGGTCGCGCACGGCGGCCTCGTCCGGCGCGTGGGCGAAATAGGCCTCGACATGCCAGACGCCCGCCTTGGTCTCGAAGGCGGCGACGGCGGTCTCGGTGGGGTCGAACACCTCGCCGAGCAGGTCCGCCATGGCGCGGGCGGCGTTCTCGTCGGTGTCGAAACGCAGCACATGGGTGGGGCTGGGCGGCAAAAGGCCCTCGTACATCGGCATCGGGTTTACTCTGGAAGGGGGTGGCGGACGGACCGCCTTTACGCCGGTTTGACGAAGCTGTCGACCACGGTCTTGCGGCCGGCCTTGTCGAAATCGATGGCGAGCTTGTTGCCGTCCGCACTCTCCACCGTGCCGGGGCCGAACTTCTGGTGAAACACCCGGTCGCCCGGCTTGAAGGCCGAGGCGGGCCCGGAGGAGCGGGCGACGATCTCGCCCTCGATGATGCGGCCCGTATCCCGCCCTGCGCCGCGCCGCCCGCCGGGCGGCATGCCCGTGGCGGTGTGGGGTGCGTTCTGGCGCGCCCGCGCCCAGCCCGGCGTGTCGTAGGTGGAGCCGAAGGAGCCGGCCGCCTGGTCGAAGCGGCTGCGGCCGTAGCCGCCATAAGAGAAGGCGGCCGGCGCCTCCGTCACCTCGACATGGGCCTCGGGCAGCTCGTCGATGAAGCGGGAGGGGGCGGTGGCGTTCCACAGCCCATGGATGCGCCGGTTCGAGGCGAACATGATGCGCGCCGACTTGCGCGCCCGCGTGATGCCGACATAGGCGAGGCGGCGCTCCTCCTCGAGCCCGGCGCGGCCCTGCTCGTCGAGGGCGCGCTGGTTGGGGAACAGCCCTTCCTCCCAGCCGGGCAGGAATACGGTGTCAAACTCGAGGCCCTTGGCGGCGTGCAGCGTCATGATCGACACGCGTGCATCCGAATCGTTCTCCGCCGCCTCCATCACCAGCGAGACGTGTTCGAGAAAGCTCGGCAGATCGGGGAATTCCTCCAGCGAGCGCACCAGCTCCTTGAGGTTTTCGAGGCGGCCCGCGGCGTCGGGCGAGCGGTCGGCCTGCCACATGGCGGTGTAGCCGGATTCCTCGAGCACGGTCTCGGCCAGCTCCGTGTGCGGCACGGTCGCGAGCTGGCGCGACCAGCGGTCGAAGCTCGCGATGAGATCGCGCAGGGTGGCGCGCTGCTTCGGCTTCAGCTCCTCGGTTTCGAGGAGGGCGCGGGTCGCCTGGATGAGTGGCACGCCGGCGTGGCGGGCGTAGGCGTGCAGCGTCTGCAAGGTGGCGTCGCCGAGGCCGCGCTTGGGCGTGTTGTAGATGCGCTCGAAGGCGAGATCGTCCGCCTGCGACACCACACAGCGGAAATAGGCCAGCGCGTCGCGGATCTCCAGCCGCTCGTAGAAGCGCGGGCCGCCGATGACGCGGTAGGGCAGGCCGAGCTGCACGAAGCGGTCCTCGATCTCGCGCATCTGGGCCGAGATGCGCACCAGCACGGCGATCTGCGACAGGTCCTCGCCGCGCGACTGCGCCAGTTCGATGGCCTCGCCGATCTGGCGCGCCTCCTCCTCCGAATCCCACGCGCCGGTGATGGTGACGCGGTGGCCGGGGTCGTCCTCGGTGCGCAGCGTCTTGCCGAGGCGGCCCTCGTTGTGGGCGATGAGATGCGACGCGGTGGCGAGGATGTGCGCCGTCGAGCGGTAGTTACGCTCCAGCCGCACCACGGCGGCGCCCGGAAAATCGTGCTCGAAACGCAGGATGTTGTCGACCTCCGCCCCGCGCCAGCCGTAGATGGACTGGTCGTCGTCGCCCACGCAGCAGACGTTCTGGCGCCCCTGCGCCAGAAGGCGCAGCCACAGGTACTGGGCGACGTTGGTATCCTGATACTCGTCCACCAGGATGTAGCGGAAGCGCTCCTGATAGCGGGCGAGCACGTCCGGGTTCTCGCGGAACAGGCGGATGGTCTCGACCAGCAGGTCGCCGAAATCGGCGGCATTGAGCACCTTCAGCCGCTCCTGATAGAGCCGGTAGAGCTCGGCCGCCTTCCCGTGGGCGAAGCCGTGCGCCTCGCCGGCGGAGACGCGCTCGGGCGTGATGGCGCGGTTCTTCCAGTTGTCGATAAGAAGGGCGAGCTGGCGTGCCGGCCAGCGCTTGTCGTCGATGTTCTCCGCCCTGAGGAGCTGCTTCAGCAGGCGGATCTGGTCGTCGGTGTCCAGAATCGTGAAGTCGCTCTTGAGGCCGACGAGCTCCGCGTGGCGGCGCAGGATCTTGGTACCGATGGAGTGGAAGGTGCCGAGCCACGGCATGCCTTCGGCCACCGCACCCACGAGGGCGGTGATGCGCTCCTTCATCTCGCGCGCGGCCTTGTTGGTGAAGGTGACGGCCAGGATCTGCGACGGGAAGGCGGCGCCGGTGGCGATGATGTGGGCGATGCGGGTGGTGAGCACCCGCGTCTTGCCCGTGCCGGCGCCGGCGAGCACCAGGAGCGGCCCCTCGATGGTCTCGACCGCGCGCCGCTGCTCCGTGTTGAGGCCGGCGAGATACGAATCGGCCGGCCGCGCGGCAGCCCGCGCCCGTTCGGTGAGGGACAGGGCAGGGGCGGCGGGCGCTGGATCGGGGCGTGAATGGGGCACGGACTTCAAATGCTTTCGGTTTCTGGTGGCAGAGCCGCGTGCGGCGCGGACGTCGCGCGGGATGGTACGCCCAAAGGAATCGTACGCCCAAAGCGATCGCGCGCCGCGATGCGAAGCACTATATAATGCACTGAACAGGGCAAGGCCAACGGCGCATTTCGCTGCCGCTGGGCCTGCAGACTATCGGGAGAGCAGGAAACATGGGGGCAACGGGCAGCAATTCGTGGTCGAACATTCTCTGGCGGGGCGTTCGGCTGGCCGCGCTCGCGGCATTGGGCGCGTTCGCGGTCGCGGCCGCGATCGACCCGGCGCTTGCCCAGACCAACAGGCAGCAGCGCGAGTTCCGGGAGGGGAACAGGCAGATCCAGCAGCAGCTCGACAATCAGCAGCGGGATCAGCAGCTCCAGTTCCAGATGAACCAGTTGCGCGATCAGCAATTGCGCCAGCAGCAGTTCCAGCCGCCGCCCGCGCCGTCGATCGGGCCGCCGCGTCGATGACCCGGATCAACGGCTGCGGCGCGGCCGTTCCGGCGTCTGGTCGAAGCGCTTCTTGAGGATTTCCACGCGGGCGGAGGTCAGCTCCGCGGCGCAGAAGCCGTGCTCATCCTCGCCGATATAGTTGCGGCAGACGGTGGCGCGCTCCGAGGAGAAGGCCGCCTGCTCGGCCGCCGCCTGCCGCTGCTCGTCGCCGGAAAGGCGCCGCAGCAGCCGGCGCGAGACGTCGCGCATGTCGCGCTCGGCCCGCCCGCGCTGACGTTCGATGGTCGACGTGCGGCCGACGAGCTCCTCGCCCGGCGGTCCCCAGAGTCCTTCGGGAGACAGGCGGCAGTCCGCCTGCGCGAAGCTGCACTCGCCATCCGGAATCGACACCCGCACCGAGTGTTCCAGCACCTCGACCACCAGCGGGCAGACCGACGATTGCAGCCGGTAGCGCGAGTTGCGGTAGGGCTCCTCGATGGGCAGCATCGGGGTGGGCTCGCCGCCGCCCAGATCGATGACGCATTGCTCGCCGGGAGCGGATATCACGCGCCCGGCCGCCTTCAGGTGGAGGCCGACGAGGCCGGGTCCGCGCTCGACGATCAGCAGTTCACCGCCTTCCTCCGACGCGTTGCCTGCGAAAAAATGCTTCTGGCCGGTGACGTCCGTGGGCAGGGGAGCTGCCACGGGGGCGGCGACCCGCGCTGATTCGCCCGTCTGCTGCTGTTGCTGCGGCGACTGGGCGGGCGCTGGGCGGGCCGGGCGCGACGGCGTCTCGGCGGCCGGCGGCACGGCGCCCGGCAGGACGAGAGGACCCGGAGTCTGCGCGCCAACGCCCGTATTCAGCAGGATCGCCGACACTACGAGAGACACAGATGCCGTTCTGGACATCGCAACCCCCATCTTTCGCCTGTCCATTTCCGCCGGGTCGCCCCGAAGATTATCGTTATCCCATGAACATCATACTTCCATAAACATCACCCTAATGACGTCCGATGAATCAGTCGATAAACCAGTATAAGCGTACCTGTCAAAAACCCGGAGTTGAGGAGGACCGGGGATCGTGGCTCAGGGCACGGAGCCTGAAGGCAGGGGCCGGAAGCGCCGGCCCGCCGATTTCGTGCGGTTTCGCCGGGCGTTGCCGGATCGAAACGCCGGCGATGCCCCGCCCGGCCGAGCGGCGCAGCTTGCGGCGGTGCGGGACAAAATTGCTTCGCGGGGCGCTCTAGACACTTGCGAAGCAAAGCTCCAGTGTCCACCTGAGTGACAGGCGCGGCGAAGCGTCACCCCTGAGGGGGAGACCGTTACAGCCTCTCCCGTTTGCCGGCTTTTCGGCCGGCAGGCTTGCGGGCCGGACGGGGTGGGCCTATATACGCCGCCGATACGCGGTTTTAGAGCGCACGGGCTCTCCGGGGCCTGGCAATGTTGGTTTCAGTCAAGCCATTAACCGGATTGCTTCGGGGTCCGGCGCGGCGGTCTGCTTGAAAGTTGAGGGATCTCCATGGGTAAGGTTATCGGTATCGACCTTGGCACTACCAATTCCTGCGTTGCCGTCATGGACGGGACGACGCCGAAGGTCATCGAGAATGCGGAAGGCTCGCGCACGACGCCTTCCATCGTTGCGTTCACGGACGATGGCGAGCGCCTCGTCGGCCAGCCGGCCAAGCGCCAGGCGGTAACGAACCCCGAGCGCACCTTCTTCGCCATCAAGCGCCTGATCGGGCGCGGCTTCGACGATCCGCTGACGCAGAAGGACATCGGCCTCGTCCCCTACAAGATCATTCGCGCGCCGAACGGCGACGCCTGGGTCAAGGCCGGCGACAAGGATTATTCGCCCTCGCAGATCTCCGCCTTCATCCTGCAGAAGATGAAGGAGACGGCGGAAGCGCATCTCGGGCAGCCCGTCACGCAGGCGGTCATCACCGTTCCCGCCTACTTCAACGACGCCCAGCGTCAGGCGACCAAGGACGCCGGCAAGATCGCGGGCCTCGAGGTGCTGCGCATCATCAACGAGCCGACGGCGGCGGCGCTGGCCTATGGCCTCGACAAGAAGTCGAGCGGCACCATCGCGGTCTACGACCTCGGCGGCGGCACCTTCGACGTGTCCATCCTCGAGATCGGCGATGGCGTGTTCGAGGTGAAATCCACGAACGGCGACACGTTCCTCGGCGGCGAGGATTTCGACAACCGGCTGGTGGAGTATCTCGCGGACGAGTTCAAGCGCGAGCAGGGCATCGACCTGCGCAAGGACAAGCTCGCCCTCCAGCGCCTGAAGGAGGCCGCGGAGAAGGCCAAGATCGAGCTGTCGTCGGCGCAGCAGACCGAGATCAACCTGCCCTACATCACTGCGGACGCCACGGGGCCGAAGCATCTGGCGCTCAAGCTCACGCGCGCCAAGTTCGAGGCGCTGGTCGAGGACCTGATCGAGCGCACCGTCGAGCCCTGCCGCAAGGCGCTCAAGGACGCGGGCCTGCAGGCCGGCGGCATCGACGAGGTCGTGCTCGTGGGCGGCATGACGCGCATGCCCAAGGTGCAGGAAGTCGTCAAGCAGTTCTTCGGCAAGGAGCCGCACAAGGGGGTCAACCCCGACGAGGTCGTCGCCATCGGCGCGGCCGTGCAGGCCGGCGTGCTGCAGGGCGACGTCAAGGACGTGCTGCTGCTCGACGTGACGCCGCTGTCGCTCGGCATCGAGACGCTGGGCGGCGTGTTCACGCGCCTCATCGACCGCAACACCACGATCCCGACCAAGAAGAGCCAGGTGTTCTCCACCGCCGACGACAGCCAGACGGCCGTCACCATCCGCGTGTTCCAGGGCGAGCGCGAGATGGCGGCGGACAACAAGCTGCTCGGCCAGTTCGACCTGATCGGCATTCCTCCCGCGCCGCGCGGCGTGCCGCAGATCGAGGTGACGTTCGACATCGACGCCAACGGCATCGTCAACGTGTCGGCGAAGGACAAGGCGACCAACAAGGAGCAGACCATCCGCATCCAGGCGTCGGGCGGCCTCTCCGACACCGACATCGAGAAGATGGTGAAGGACGCCGAGGCCCACGCGGCCGAGGACAAGAAGCGCCGCGAGCTCGTCGAGGCGCGCAATCACGCCGAGAGCCTGATCCACTCCACGCAGAAGTCCGTCGAGGAGCACGGCGACAAGGTCGGCGCGGCCGACAAGACCGCCATCGAGACCGCCATCGCCGACCTGCGCCGGGCGCTCGAGGGCGAGGATGCCGAGGCCATCAAGGCGCGCACCAACGACCTGCTGCAGGCGTCGCTGAAGCTCGGCGAGGCGATCTACAAGGCCAGCCAGACGGATGAGACGGCGCAAGCCGGCGAGGGAACCTCCACCGCCGACGCCCAGGCCGAGGACGTCGTCGACGCCGATTTCCGCGAAGTCGACGACGACAAGAAGAAGAGTGCGTAACGGATTCGACTGCCCCGGTGTCCGCACCGGGGCAGTCGGTTCTTTGAAGATGATGATATACCTGTCATTCAGTCCGTGCAGTGGATGATGCTTGGCCGGATGTTGTGTTCGGACGATCAGGCAATATGCTTGTGCCAGGGTGCGGATATATTGACCCGCGAAGACTCGCTCATGCCGCCGCTCCGCGACAGGGCTGTCGATGGGGTCGTCTTCGCTGAGCATCGTTTGAGATCGGCGGGCGGCCTTGAGCGCCCGGAGGCTTATTGAAGGCGGAATTCGGATGGCCAAACGGGATTTTTACGAAGCGCTTGGAATTTCGCGCGGCGCGTCGGATGCGGAGATCAAGGTCGCGTTCCGCAAGCTCGCGATGAAGTACCATCCGGATCGCAACCCCGGAGACATCGCCGCCGAGGCGCAGTTCAAGGAAATCAACGAGGCTTACGAGGTCCTGAAGGACCCGCAGAAGCGCAGCGCCTACGACCGCTACGGCCACGCCGCCTTCGAACAGGGCGCGGGCGCCGGCGGGCCGGGGTTCGGCAACGACTTCTCGGACTTCATGACCGATATCTTCGACACGTTCTTCGGCGATACCCGCGGCCCCCGCCAGCGCGGCGCGGGCGGGCGCGAGCGCGGCGCCGACATGCGCTACAACCTGGAGATCACGCTCGAGGAAGCCTACAACGGCAAGAACGAGACCATCGAGATTCCGTCCTCGGTGGTGTGCGAGGCCTGTTCCGGCAGCGGTGCCAAGGCCGGATCGCGGCCGCGCCAGTGCCCCACCTGCGGCGGCGCCGGGCGCGTGCGCGCCCAGCAGGGATTCTTCGCCATCGAGCGCACCTGCCCCACCTGCCAGGGGCGCGGCCAGATCATCGAGGACCCGTGCGAGGTGTGCGCCGGCAGCGGACGCACCACCCGCACCCGCACGCTGTCCGTCAACATCCCGCCCGGCGTCGAGGACGGCACGCGCATCCGTCTCACCGGCGAGGGCGAGGCCGGCCTCAGGGGCGGGCCGCCGGGCGATCTCTACATCTTCCTGTCCGTGCGCCCGCACGAGCTCTACCAGCGCGACGGCGCGGACCTGTTCTGCCGGGTGCCGATCTCCATGGTGACGGCGGCGCTGGGCGGCGAGTTCGACGTGCCGACCGTGGGCGGGCAGGAGGTGCGCGTGCAGGTGCCTGCCGGCACGCAGACGGGCAAGCAGTTCCGGCTGCGCAGCAAGGGCATGCCCGTGTTGCGCACGCGCGACCTCGGTGATCTCTACATTCAGGTCGTGGTCGAGACGCCCCAGAACCTGACGCGGCGGCAGAAGGAGCTGCTGGCGGAGTTCGAGCAGGAATCCTCGCGCGACACGCATCCGGAAAGCGCGGGGTTCCTGGCGCGCGTGAAGGAG
Source organism: Pseudochelatococcus sp. B33 (assembly GCF_053570585.1). Taxonomy (NCBI): domain Bacteria; kingdom Pseudomonadati; phylum Pseudomonadota; class Alphaproteobacteria; order Hyphomicrobiales; family Chelatococcaceae; genus Pseudochelatococcus; species Pseudochelatococcus sp. B33. The sequence goes on from NZ_JBSEFH010000011.1 coordinate 28,710, forward strand.
TTCTTCGAAGGGCTCGGCGGCTCGACGTGAGGTGTGCGCATGGCATGTCCGTGCTTGCATCGCCTTGTCGTGTGCCGTTAATCTTTTTGGTGACAAGAAACGCGGACCGGTTACAAGATCAGCCGGTCTGCGTTATGGTCGCGCGGTTCCCGAGTTGATACAGTGCGCTCCCGGGGGTTGGGGCCGGGCGCGCGGGTACTTTCCGGGCACCCCAACTGCGAGGAAGGTCGATCCCGTGCCCGAGCAACCCGTTTCCCGCCGCATTCACTCCTGCCAACCGGCATCGCCCAAGCTGCGCGCCTTTCGCGACGATGCGCGATTTCTCAGGTCGTGGATGGAGCGCCCGCTTCTCACCGGCGCCGTGACGCCTTCCGGCCGGGCACTGGCGCGCACGATGGCCGCCTATGTCGATCCGGCGCTGTCCGGCCCGGTGGTGGAGCTCGGCCCCGGCACCGGCCCCGTCACCGAGGCGCTGCTGAAGCGCGGCATCGCCGCCGATCGCCTCGTGCTGGTGGAGTTCAACCCCGACTTCTGCAAGCTGCTGCGGCAGCGCTTTCCGGGCGTGACCGTCATTCAGGGCGATGCCTACGGGCTGGGCGAGACGCTGCGCGGCACGATCCGGGAGCCGGCGGCGGGCGTGGTGTCGAGCCTGCCGCTGTTCACCAAGCCGCTGCCCCAGCGCATGGGCCTGCTGGAGGACGCGTTCTCACTGATGCATGCCGGCGCGCCGTTCGTGCAGTTCACCTACGCCGTCGTGTCGCCGCTCCCGAAGGAGGGAGGCGACTATTCGGCCGAACGCTCGGGCCGCGTGTGGTGGAACCTGCCCCCGGCGCGCGTGTGGGTCTACCGCCGTGGCCGGTGAGCCGCCGGTGGGCGCCTTCCCGGACGCGGTCCGCGACCGGCTCATCGTCGCCCTCGACGTGCCCGATGCGGCGCGTGCCCGCGCGCTGGTCAGCGAGCTCGGCGACGCCGTTTCGTTCTACAAGCTCGGCCTCGAAATCGTCTACGGCGGCGGGCTCGACCTCGCCCGCGAACTCGTCGGCGCGGGCAAGAAGGTTTTCCTCGATCTCAAGCTGCACGATATCGGCACCACCGTCGAGCGTGCGACGGCGCAGGTGGCGCGCCTCGGCGCGACGTTCCTGACCGTCCACGCCTATCCCCAGACGCTGGCGGCCGCTGTCGCGGGCAAGGCGGGATCGGGGCTGAAAATCCTCGGCGTGACGGTCATGACCTCCTACGACAACGCCGATCTGGCGGCGGCCGGCTACCACGGGGGCGTGAAGGAGACGGTCGAGCGGCGTGCCCTCCAGGCCCGCGACGCGGGCGTGGAAGGGCTGATCCTGTCGGCCGCCGAGGCGGCCTCGGTGCGCGCGCTGGTCGGCCCGGACATTCTGCTGGTGACGCCCGGCATCCGCCCCGCCGGCGGCAGCGCCGACGACCAGAAACGCATCTTCACCCCGGCCGACGCCATTCGGGCGGGCGCGGACCACCTCGTCGTCGGCAGACCGGTGACGGCGGCCGCCGACCCCCGTGCCGCGGCGCGGGCCATCATCGCGGAAATCGCCGGCGCCTGTGCCTGAAAGCCGGCCGACAAGGAGAAGACGATGCCGAAAGGCTACCTGATCGCCCGCATCAATGTCACCGATCCGGAGCGATTCGCCCAGTACGCGAAGCTCACGGCCGCCGCGAGCGTGAAGCACGGCGCGCGGGCGCTGGTGCGCGGCGGCCGCTTCGAGACGCTGGAGGGCGAGGAGCGGGTCCGCAACGTCGTTCTGGAGTTCGACTCCTTCGAGCAGGCGCGTGCCTATTATTTTTCCGATGAGTATCAGGCGGCGAAGGTGGCGCGCGAGGGCGCAGCCGTGGCCGAGTTCGTGCTCGTCGAGGGCGTGGACTGAGAAACGGTCCGCCGGCGACCGACAGTACAGGAACCGACAGTACAGGAATGGCGTGGATGGGAGAAACGATGAGCGATTTGCGGCTTGTGGTGGTGGGTGCGGGCGGACGCATGGGGCGCACGCTGGTGCGGGCGGTGACCGAGACCGCCGGCGTGACGCTCTCCGCCGCGATCGAGCGCCCGGGCGCGCTGTCGCTCGGGGAGGATGCCGGATTGCTCGCAGGGATCGGCGCACTCGGCGTGCCGGTCACCGATGATGTGAACGCGGCCTTCGCCGGGGCCGACGGCGTGCTCGATTTCACGCAGCCCGAGGCCTCGGTCGCCTTCGCGCGCGCGGCGGCCGGCGCCGGGATAGCGCACGTGATCGGCACCACCGGCCTTTCCCCCGCCGATGCGGCGGCCATTGAGGAGGCCGCGCGCCAGACCGTGATCGTACGCTCCGGCAACATGAGCCTGGGCGTCAACCTCCTCGCGGCGCTCGTGCGCCGGGTGGCGAACACGCTCGATGCGGATTTCGATATCGAGATCCTCGAAATGCACCACCGCCACAAGGTCGACGCGCCGTCGGGAACGGCGCTGCTGCTCGGCGAGGCCGCGGCAGAGGGGCGGGGCATCTATCTCAAGGATCATGCCGAGACGGTGCGCGACGGCCATACCGGCCCGCGCCGCGCCGGCGACATCGGTTTCGCGACGCTGCGCGGCGGATCGGTCGTCGGCGACCACAGCGTCATCTTCGCCGGCGCAGGCGAGCGCATCGAACTGACGCACAAGGCCGAGGATCGTGGCATCTTCGCGCGCGGCGCGGTGAAGGCGGCGCTCTGGGCCAAGGGCCGCGCGCCCGGCCTCTACACCATGGCCGACGTGCTCGGCATCAGGGACATCTGATTTTTCGTCGTCGCATTCATTGCGGTTCGGGTCATTTTCGAGGAGAATACAATGTCGCGCCTTCTTGTGCTGGTTCGCCACGGCCAGAGCGAATGGAATCTCAAGAATCTGTTCACCGGCTGGAAGGACCCTGACCTAACGGACATCGGCGTGGGCGAAGCCCGCGCCGCCGGCCAGCGGCTGAAGGCCGAGGGCATCGCGTTCGACCGTGCGTTCACTTCCGTCCTGACGCGGGCGGAGCGCACGGTGGCGCTCATTCAGGAGGAAACCGGCCAGACCGATCTGCCGGTGGTGCGCGATCCGGCGCTGAACGAGCGCGACTACGGCGATCTCTCCGGCCTCAACAAGGACGACGCGCGCGCGCGCTGGGGAGCCGAGCAGGTCCATCTGTGGCGGCGCTCCTATGACGTGCCCCCGCCCGGCGGCGAGAGCCTGAAGGACACCGTTGCCCGTGTTCTGCCATACTATGTGCAGAACATACTGCCGGCGGTGCTGCGGGGGGAGAACGTGCTTGTCTCGGCGCACGGCAATTCGCTGCGCGCGCTGCTGCTGGTGCTCGACCACCTGACGCCCGAGACGATCCCGGGCGTCGAACTGGCGACGGGCGAGCCGATCGTGTATCGCCTCAACGCCGACAGCACCGTGGCGTCGAAGACAATTCTGGGTGCGTGAGCGCACGCACCGCAGGCGAGGAGGATGGCAGTGCGCACAATGAAGAGAAACGTCCTGCTCGTCCTCGCTTTCGCTTGTGGCCTGGGCCTTCGGCCGGAAGCCGGCCTGGCGCCGCTGCCGGTTGCGGTTGCCCAGGAGCAGTCTCGGGAAGTGCCTGAGGAGGCGCCGCAGCGCATTTTCCCGCCGGGGCTCGGAATAGGGCTCGTCCCGCCCGAGGACATGCGGCTCTCGGTCCGTTTTCCCGGCTTCGAGGACGAGGCGCGCGAGTCCGCCATCATGATGAGCGAGCTGCCGCCGGAATTGTTTGCCTCCATGGAGAAGGACCTGCGCGAGCCCTCGCAGGAGCCGGAAGGATTCAAGCTCATCAGCCGCGAGGCATGGCCCGTCGAGGGCGGCAGGGGCATCCTCGTGGCGGCCTCGCAGGTGGTCGACGGCGAGACGATCTACAAATGGGTACTGGCCCGGGGCACGTCGGCAAGCGCGGCGGCCGTGACGTTCCAGGTGTCCGCCGAGGCGATCGACTACTACACCGATGAGGTGGTGCGCCGCACGTTGCGCTCGCTCGCCCTCCGCGACCACGCGCAGTTGCTGGAGGAAGTGGGGCAACTGCCCTTCGTCGTCGACGACACGCTCGACGACGATACCGCCAGCGACCACATAGGGTTCCGCATCGCGCGCGTCATCCCCGGCAATTCCGTCATGATGACCAGCGGCCCCAAGGATCTGGTGCAGGGCGCCGAGCAGCCGGTGATCGTGGTCAGCGGCGACCGGGCAGCCATCGTGGGCAAGCTGGAGCAGGATCGGTTCGCGCGCCAGTCCTTCGCGAGCCTCGCCGGCGTGCGCGGCATGCAGGTGCGCCGGGGCGAGGGCGTGACGCGCGACGGCGTCGACTGGCACGAGATGGAGGCCGACGGGCAGGACAGCGGCACGGGGGCGAAGGTGCGCGTGTTTCAGGCCATCCGCTTCGAGCGCTCGGACTTCATCCGTTTCGTTCTGGTGACGCGCGACAACAGCTACGAGGAGGCGCGGCGCTTCTTCGAGCGGCTGAGGGAGGGCGTCACCCCGCGGACGGACGTCGGCGCGGGCGGGACACCCGCCGGCAGCACGCCGCAATGACAGCAGATACCGGGGACATGCAGATACCGGGCTGAAAACGAAAAGTCCCGCTCGCGCGGGACTTTTGCATCTTGACGACTGCTGGAGCCTTTCGGCGTTTCACGGAAACGCTGAAAGGCTCAAACGATGGGCGTATCGTTGTCGAGCACGGGCGCGGCCTTGACGCCGCCCTTCGACACGCCGACGAGAGCAGGGCGCAGGACGCGGTCGGCGATGGAGAAGCCGGTCTGGATGACCTGCACCACCGTGCCGTTGGGCACCGTAGTGTCCGGCACCTCGAACATCGCCTGATGCAGGTTGGGATCGAACTTCTCGCCCTGCGGGGAAATTTCCTTCACGCCGTGGCGGGCGAGCGTCTTCAGCAGTTCCCTGTCGGTCAGTTCGATGCCGTCCGCGAACGCCTTGAGCGGCCCTTCCGAGGCGCGCTGCTCGGCGGGAATGGTCTCAAGGGCGCGGCGAATGTTGTCGGAGACGCTCAGAATGTCGCGGGCGAAGGACGTGACGGCATAGGCACGGGCGTCAGCGACCTCCTTTTCCGTCCGGCGGCGCAGATTTTCCATTTCGGCCAGCGCGCGCAGCAGCTTGTCCCTGAGATCGGCCTTTTCGGCCTCCAATTGAGCAACCAGACCGGCATCAATCGTTTGGTCGGGCGTCGTCCCGGTTTCCGGCGTGGGGTCAGCGGCCGTTGCCTCGGCGGGTTGGTTGATGTGCTGGGTCATGATCCATCGTGAGAGTGTGACAGGACTTCAATTTCCGGACGCGCGCCATCGGGAGGACGCGGCCGGAACGCGATGCGGTTTCCGATTCCACAGCGAGAAACACTGGCCGAAGATATCAGGCTTCGGGCATGGAAAATCAAGGGTGCTGTACCTCCTAACGCTTTAGGGCATGTCATCGTCTCACGGAAACGCTGACATGCTCCCCCTCTTTGATTGCGAGCGAATTCTTATCGATCAGATGATTCCATCTGAACGGAACGCGCTCTAATTTCCATAGTTTTCCGCAACCTGCGTTTCATTTGATGCTCAAATGAAACGCAAACTGCTTCAGGCACTGGCCGCGTTCGCCTTCGCGGGGCGGGGCGCGCTGCCGGAGAACACCGCCTCTATGGCCGCGCGTATCGGGGCATGGCGCGCCGGCGCGGTGATCTTCGCCCCCGTGAGGTCGGTGACGTAGAAGGCGTCGACCGCCTTTTCGCCGAAGGTCGCGATATGGGCCGAGGCGATGTTGAGGTTGAGCTTGCCGAGCGTCGTCGTGAGGTCGTAGAGCAGGCCCGGCCGGTCGAGCCCGGAGATCTCCAGCACCGTGTACTGCTGCGACAGACTGTTGTCGATCACGAGCTCGGTCGGCACCGTGAAGGGGCGTTTCGCGACCTGCGGCCGTTTGCGGTCGACGAGATCGGCGATCCTGATCTCGCCCTTCAGCGCGCCGGCGATGGTACGGGCGATCTTATCCCCGCGGCGGAGCTCGTCCTCGTCCGCCTCGAAGGCGCGGGTGAGGAAGAGGTCGTCGATCGCGAGTCCGTCGGTGGTGGTGAAGATCTGCGCGTCGGCGATATTGGCCCCCGAGGCGGCGCAGGCGCCGGTCAGGATCGCCAGCAGGCGCGGATGGTCGGGCGCGAACACCGTCAGTTCCGTGATGCCGCGGAACTTGTCGGTGGCGATGGCGGTCGCCAGCGTGTCGCCCGCGGCCTCGGCGGCGCGGATGAAGCGCGTGTGCTTGGCCTTGCGCGCCGGATCGACCTTGAGCCAGTAGGCGGGATAGTGACGCACCTTGTAGGCGTCGAACGTCGCGTCGTCCCAGTCCGGCATGGCCTTGCGCAGCTTGGCCTGCGCATGGAGCACGCGCTGGCGGGTGGAAATGGCCGAGTGTCCGCCGGTCAGTTGCGGCTCGGTCTCGTAGTAGAGCGTGCGCAGCAGCTCGCCCTTCCAGCCGTTCCACACGCCCGGCCCCACGGCCTTGATGTCGCAGACGGTGAGGATGAGCAGCAGCTTGAGGCGCTCCAGCGTCTGCACGATGGCGGCGAAGCCGCGGATGGTCTCGGGGTCGGCGAGGTCGCGGCTCTGGGCGACGTTGGACATCACCAGATGGTTTTCGATGAGCCAGGCGGCGGTCTCCGTCTCCACCGCGTCGAGCCCGAGCCGCGGCCCGAGCTGCCGGGCGATCCTGCCGCCGGCGACGGAATGGTCCTCCGGCCGCCCCTTGGCGACGTCGTGCAGGAAGGCCGCGAGGTAGAGCGCGCGCCGGTGCTGGATGGTCGGGATGATGCTGTGCGCCAGCGGATGCGCGTCCGCCATCTCGCCGGCGTCGATGCGCGCCAGCACGCCGAGCGTGCGGATGAGATGCTCGTCCACCGTATAGTGGTGGTACATGTTGAACTGCATCAGCGCCACGATACGCCCGAAATCGGGAATGAACCGCCCCAGCACGCCGCACTCGTTCATCAGCCGCAGAACGGTCTCCGGCGCGTTGCGGGAGGTGAGGATGTCGACGAACAGCCGGTTCGCCTCCGCCGATTCGCGGATGGAGCGGTCGATCAGCCGCAGGGACCGGCGCGCGAGGCGCGTCGCGTCCGGGTGGATGGGAAGCGCGTGCCGGTCCGCGAGCCAGAAGAGGCGGATGAGGTTGACCGGATCCCGGCTGAAGACCTCGCCGTCGGTGGTGTTGATGCGGTTGTTGTCGAGCCGGAAGCCCGGCGCGCCCAGACGCTGGCGATAGGGGCGCCTGAGGCCGCGCATGAAGCGGTTGAGCATCGGCACCGGCTTGTCGTGGCGCGCCTCGAGCGCGGCGCAGACGACCGCCGTCAGGTCGCCGACGTCCTTGGCGACGAGGAAGTAGCGCTTCATGAAGCGCTCCACCGACGACATGCCGGTGCGGCCGGCATAGCCGATGCGCTCGCAGACCGCGCGCTGGTAGTCGAAGGACAGCCGCTCCTCGGCGCGGCCGGCGACGAAATGCAGGTGGCAGCGCACCCGCCACAGGAACTCGCCGCAGCGGCGGAACATCCCGGCCTCGGCGCTGTCGAACAGCCCTTCCTTGATCATGGTGTCGGGCGTGCGCACCCCGTAGACGTATTGCGCCAGCCACAGCAGCGTGTTGAGGTCGCGCTGCCCGCCCTTGCCCTCCTTGACATTGGGCTCGACCACGTAGCGCGACGCGCCGGCGCGGGCGAGGCGCGCATCGCGCTCGGCGAGCTTGGCGGCGACGAACGCCTCCTCGCTGCCGGCGACGACCTCGGTCTGGTAGCGGGTCACCAGCTCGTTGAACAGCTTGCGTTCCCCCACCAGGAAGCGTGCCTCGAGGAGCGCGGTGCGGATGGTCATGTCGCCGCGCGCCTCATGCAGCGATTCGCTCACGGAGCGCGTGGCGTGGCCAATCTTCAGCTTGAGGTCCCACAGGATGTAGAGCACCGTCTCGACGACGCTTTCGGCCCACGCGGTCATCTTGTAGGGCAGCAGGAACAGCAGATCGACGTCCGAATGCGGGGCCATGGTGCCGCGCCCGTAGCCGCCCACCGCGACGAGCGCCAGATGCTCGCCCATCGACGGGTTGCTGACGCGGTGGAAGTGCCGCACCGCGCAGCCGTAGGCGGCGCGCACCACGGCATCGGTGAGCCGCGCGATGCGCCGCGCGCAGGCGGAGCCGTTCTGCTCCTGCATCAGCGCCGCCTCGGCCTCGCTGCGGCCCTCGTCCAGCGTGCGCCGCAGCAGATCGACGAGCCCCGCCCGCAGCGCCCGATGGTCGTCGCCGGACCGGTCCTCCAGCGCCGCGAGCGCCGGCGCGAGCCGGATCACCGCGGGGAGGTCGTGGGGAGTGGCAGGCTGCGGCGTGTTCATCGGCGCTTCCCTATCGGGGCCGGGCTGCTGCCCGCCCCCTTGCACAATTTGCCGCATCATAGCGTCATGCGCGCAGAACGGCGCCGGTTTTCTTGGCGACCGCCTCGACGATGCGCTGCGACACGGCATCGATCTCCGCTTCCGTCAGCGTCTTGCCGGCGGGCTGCAACGTGACGGCGACGGCGACGGACTTCTTGCCTTCCCCGACGCCCGGTCCCTCGTAGATGTCGAAGACGGTCGCGTCCGACAGCAGCGCCCGGTCCGCCCCCTGGACGGCGCGCAGGATGTCGCCGGCGGCGACCGCCGCATCGACCACGAAGGCGAAATCGCGGCTGAGCGGCTGGAATTCCGACAGCACCAGCCTGGGGCGCGCCTTCGTCGGGCGCGCCTTGGGGGCGGGCAGGGCGTCGAGCGAGATCTCCGCCGCGACCAGCGGCCCCTTGACGTCGAGCGCCTGCAGGACCTTCGGATGCAGCTCGCCGAACGCGCCGATGACGTTTTTCGGGCCGAACTGCAAGGTGGCCGAGCGGCCGGGATGGTACCATGCCGGCCCGCCGGGCACGATCTGCACGCCGGCGGTCGCGACGCCGAGCGCGGCGAGCAGCGCGAAGGCGTCCGCCTTGGCGTCGAAGACATCGACGTTCTTCGCCGGGGCCTGCCAGTGGCGTCCCGTGCCCTCTGTGCGGGCCGTGCCGCGCCGCAGGGCGACGGCGCTCGTCGTCTGGCCCTCCGGCGTGTCGTCGGCGAACACCTGCCCGACCTCGAACAGCGCCACGTCGCCGAAGCCGCGATCGGCGTTGCGCTGCGCCGCGCGGATGAGACCCGGCAGGAGGTGAGGCCGCATGTCCGACAGGTCGGCGGCGATGGGATTGGCGAGCGCCAGACGCGGATCGCCGCCGCCGAACGCTTCCGCGTCTGCCTTCGCGACGAACGACCACGTCACCGCCTCCACGAGCCCGCGCGCGGCGAAAAGCCGGCGCGCGGCGCGCGTGCGCCTCTGCAGCAGGGTCAGCACGGGCTTGGCGACGCCGGGCTCGATGCGCGGCAGCGGCGTGGACATCACGTTGTCGATGCCGGTGATGCGCAGCACCTCCTCGACGAGATCGGCCTTGCCCTCGACATCGGGCCGCCATGAGGGCGGCGCGACGTCCGCCACCTCGCCCTCGCCCGTGACGGTGAAGCCGAGCGCTGCAAGCGTGCGGCGCGCTTCGTCGGCCGGGATGTCGAGGCCGGTCAGGCGCCTGATCTCGCTCCACGGCAGCGCAATGGCGCGGGTGGTGTCGGGAATGCTGCCCGCGAGCGTGACGGCGGACGGCGTGCCGCCGGCAAGCTCCAGTACCAGCTGGGTGGCCAGCTCGATCCCCGGCAACGTGAAGGCCGGATCGACGCCGCGCTCGAAGCGGTAGCGCGCATCGGTGATGATGCCGAGCTCCCGGCCGGTGCGGGCGATGGTGAGCTCGTCCCACAGCGCGGACTCGATCAGCACGTCGGTCGTGGTCTCGTCGCAGCCCGAATGCTCGCCGCCCATGATGCCGCCGAGTGATTCCGGGCCGTTGTCGTCGGCGATGACAATGTGGTTCTCGCCGAGCCGGTAGGTCCTGCCGTCGAGCGCCAGCAGTTCCTCGCCCCGACGGGCGCGCCGGACCACGAGGTGGCCCTTCACCTTGGCGGCGTCGAACACGTGCAGCGGGCGGCCGCGGTCGAAGGTGACGTAGTTGGTGATGTCGACCAGGGCGTTGATCGGCCGCAGGCCGATCGCGGCGAGGCGCTTCTGCAGCCAGGCGGGCGAGGGGCCGTTGGTGACGCCGCGCACAAGCCGCAGCGCGAAGGCCGGGTTGAGGTGCTCGTCGCCGGCGGCAAAATCGCGGACCACCGCGACGGGGTTGGCGATTTCGCCCCGGACGGGGTGGACCTTGGGCGTGATCAGCCGCCCGAGCCCCGCCGCCGCCAGATCGCGCGCGATGCCGGCGACGCCGAGCGCGTCGGGCCGGTTGGGCGTCACCGCGATCTCGATGACCGGGTCGTCGAGCCCCGCCCACACCGCGTAGGGCACGCCCACTGGCGCGTCGTCGGGCAATTCGAAGATGCCCTCGCTGTCGCCGGGCAGATCGAGCTCCTCGGGCGAGCACATCATGCCATGGCTCTCGACGCCGCGGATGGCGCCGACCGCGATCGTGATGTCCTTGCCCGGAATATAGGTGCCGGGCGGGGCGAACACGGTTCTGAGCCCGGCGCGCGCGTTCGGCGCGCCGCACACGACCTGCACGGGCGCGCCCTCGCCGGTGTCGACCGAGCAGACGCGCAGCCGGTCGGCGTTGGGGTGCTGCCCGGCGGTGACGATGCGGGCGATGCGGTAGGCCGCGAGCGCCTTCGCCTTGTCCTCGACGCCCTCGACCTCAAGGCCGATGCGGTTCAGCACACTCACCACCTCATCGAGCGAGGCCCGCGTGTCGAGATGATCCTTCAGCCAGGAAAGAGTGAATTTCATTGCCGTCGCTTCTCGTTCACGGTTTCGGGATCAGTTGCTCAGGCCGCCGGCGAGCGAGGGCAGGTCGAGCGGCCGGAAGCCGTAATGCGACAGCCAGCGCACATCCGCCTCGAAGAAGGGCCGCAGGTCCGGCATGCCATATTTCAGCATGGCGATGCGGTCGATGCCCATGCCCCAGGCGAAGCCCTGATACTCATCCGGATCGAGGCCGACATTGCGCAGCACGTTCGGGTGCACCATGCCGCAGCCCAGGATCTCCAGCCAGTCGTCACCCTCGCCGAAGCGGATCTCGCCGCCCTTGCGCGCGCACTGGATGTCCACCTCCGCCGACGGCTCGGTGAAGGGGAAGAACGACGGGCGGAAGCGCATCTTGACGTTCGGCACCTCGAAGAACGCCTTGCAGAACTCCTCCAGAACCCATTTCATGTGGCCGAAATGGGCCGAGCGGTCGATGACGAGGCCCTCGACCTGATGGAACATCGGCGTGTGCGTCTGGTCCGAGTCGCAGCGATAGGTGCGGCCGGGGCAGATGACGCGGATCGGCGGCGTCTGGCTCTGCATGGTGCGCACCTGCACCGGGCTCGTGTGCGTGCGCAGGAGCTTGCGCTCGCCCTTCTCGTCGGGGGAGAAGAAGAACGTGTCGTGCATCTCGCGGGCGGGGTGGCCCTCGGGGAAGTTCAGCGCCGTGAAGTTGAGGAAGTCGGTCTCGACATCCGGCCCCTCGGCGATGGAAAAGCCGAGGTCGGCGAAGATCGCGGTCAGCTCGTCGATGACCTGGCTGATAGGATGGATGCGCCCGCGCGTCTGCGGGCTTTCCTGCACCGGCAGCGTGACGTCGGCGCGTTCGCGCACGAGACGGGCGGTGAGCGCCTCCTCGGCCAGCACGCCCTTGCGCGCGGCGAGCGCCGCCGTGATACGGTCGCGCAGGCCGTTGATCAGCGGCCCCTGCGCCTTGCGCTCGTCCGGGGTGAGGCTGCCCAGCGTCTTCAGGAGTTCGGAGATCGAGCCCTTCTTGCCGAGCGCCGAAACGCGCACGGCCTCGAGCGCGGCCTCGTCACCGGCCGCCTGGACTGCTTCGAGCAGGGAGTTTTCGAGAGTGGAATAGTTGGACATCTGTTCCTCGGCGCGCCTCGATGGGGCACAGGTTGCCTGCTTGTCGGCAATGGCCGGGGAACCGTCAAGCCCTTCCGGCCAAATCGATACGTTTCGCGGCAAGCGTTGCCGTCACGCATGGATCCCGGAAAGGGGGAGGCCGGGTGCTCGCGTGCGCCCGGCCGAAAGCATCGGATGATCAGGCAGCGGCCGGCAGGGCCGCCTTCGCCTTCTCGACAATCGCCTTGAAGGCCTCCGGCTCGCGGATGGCGAGATCGGAGAGCACCTTGCGATCGACATCGACGCCCGCCTTGCCGAGACCGTCGATAAATCGGCTGTAGGTCAGGCCGTGCTCGCGCACGGCGGCGTTGATGCGCTGGATCCACAGGCCGCGGAACGTGCGCTTCTTCACCTTGCGGTCGCGGTAGTTGTACTGCAGCGCGCGATCGACGGCGGCCTTGGCCGTGCGGATGGTGTTCTTGCGGCGGCCGTAAAAGCCCTTGGCGGCCTTCAGGACCTTCTTGTGCTTGGCGTGGGACGTGACGCCCCGTTTGACGCGGGCCATTGTCTTGGCTCCTCAAAATACCGGGTGGTGGGTGACAGGGATCAGGTTCAGCCGTTGGGCAGGAAATACTGCTTCACGTTCCTGGCATCGCCCTCGAACAGGGTCATCGTGCCGCGCTGATTGCGGATGAACTTGTTGCTCCGCTTGATCATGCCGTGGCGCTTGCCCGCCTGGGCGGCCACGACCTTGCCGGTGCCGGTGATCTTGAAGCGCTTTTTGGCGCCCGATTTCGTCTTCAGCTTGGGCATTTTGCTTCCTTTCGTATGCCGGACGCTTTCCGCTTGCGCGGGCGATCTTGCCTGCGCTCGCGCGGATGAATCCGGCTTGATGTGGCTCGAAAGCACACCAAACCGCCACGGCAGCCCTTTCAGCCGGGCGATTCTGATGAAGTGGCGCTTATGACAGATAGATGGCGTCCACGCAAGAGGCAGATGCCTGGGAGAGGAATCGGCCGGATGCCTAAAGCGGCAGGTGCAGAAACCGGCTGAACGGATTGGGCTTGTAGCCGGAGAACGCCTCGCCGTCGACGAAGCCGTGTCGCCGGTATAGCGCCAGCGCCGGCTCGAACGCGGGGCCGCTGCCGGTTTCGAGGCTGAGGCGGTGCGCGCCTTTGGCTTTCGCGGCGGTGACGATCCGTTCCAGAAGGGCCGCGGCGACGCCGGATCGCAGGAAGTCGGGGTGCGTGCGCATCGATTTGACCTCGGCTCCGCCCTCGCCAAGCATTTTCAGGGCGCCGACGCCCGCGATGCGGCCCTCGCGCCACGCGCTCCAGACCGTCACCTCGGGAACGCGCAGGCCCGAGAGATCGAGCGCGAAGACGCTGCCGGGCGGGGAACTGGCGTGCATGCCCCGCAGGTGAAGCGCCAGCAGCGCCTGGGTCTGCTCACTTGAAAGATCGTCTTCGCGAATGTCGAACATTTGCTCCGGGCGGCCTAAAAGGTTATGCGCGTCTGGCGGTCGCCAGCAGGCCTGCTGCCCCGAGCATCATGGCGCCCGTCGCCCGGTTCAGAAGCAGCAATCTCGCGGCAGTGGGCTGCATGGATCGGATGACGCTGCCGGCGTAGATCCAGGTCAGGGCCGCAACGAATTCAACGGCGATGTAGATGGCGCCGAGAACGACGAGCTGGAAAGTGAAGCTGCCGCCGCCGTCGCGCACGATGAACTGGGGTACGAAAGCCGTGAAGAGCAGGATGGCCTTGGGATTGGTCATGGCCACGACGAACTCCCGGCGCGCAAGGGCATATGGGCTTCGGGGCCGCGCGGGCTCGGCCGCTTTCTCCCGAACGTCGCCGCTGCCCGCGATCATCCGGATGCCGAGATAGGCGAGATAGAGAACGCCCGCCCACTTGATGATCTGGAACGCGATCTCGGATGCTTCCAGCAGTGCACCGAGACCGACGATCACCATGGCGATCAGCAGCCCGAATGCGATGCACCTGCCGGAAACGGCGATCGTCGCCGGCAGGAACCCCCACCTGCTGCCATTGGCGAAGGCAAGCAGGTTGTTGGGGCCCGGCGAGGCAGCGACGATCGCGGCCGCGGGCAGAAAGATCAGGAGCTGGCCGAGCGTCATGGTCGATGACGGCTTCTAGATGGAGAACGACGTGCCGCAGCCGCACGAGGCGGAGGCGTGGGGGTTGTCGATCTTGAACGACTGGCCGATCAGGTCGTCGACGAAGTCGAGCACCGAGCCCTCCATGTAGGGCAGGGAGATTGAATCGACGAGTACCACCGCGCCGTCCTTCTCGATGGCGAGGTCGTCACCGTTGCGCTCGTGGACGATGTCGAAGAGATACTGGAAGCCCGAACAGCCGCCGCCCTCGACGCTCACCCGCAGCATCGCGCCCTCGCTCTCGCGCGCCAGCACGCGCTTGATGCGCCGCACGGCGCTGTCCGTCAGGGTCAGGACGGCGGGTCCGGCGGTTTCGGTGAAAACGGTCATGGTGCGGCAATCCTCATTTGCGATAAGATCACTTTCCCTCTCCGCGTAAGGTAATGCGCGGATAACGCCGGCGCAATGGCCGGCGGGGCGCAGACCGGGTGCAAGAACAAGACGGGTGGACAACGTGTTCGTGGATGGCGTGTTGGACGTGTTTCAGGGGCGGATGTCGGGCGAGCGCTGGCGCGCGCCGTGGTCGAGCGATCCGATATCGAGCCGCGGCAGGCTCCACGACGAGGGCGCCTCGCCGACCCGCTCCGCGTTCCAGCGCGACCGCGACCGCGTCATCCATTCCACCGCCTTCCGGCGGCTGAAGCACAAGACGCAGGTGTTCGTCTATCACGAGGGCGATCACTACCGCACGCGTCTCACGCACACCATCGAGGTGTCGCAGATCGCCCGCTCGCTCGCCCGGGCTCTCGGGCTCGACGAGGATCTCGCGGAGGTGCTGGCGCTGGCGCACGATCTGGGGCACACGCCCTTCGGCCACACGGGCGAGGACGCGCTCGACACCTGCATGGCGGGCTTCGGCGGCTTCGACCACAATGCGCAGGCGCTGCGCATCGTCACCCGCCTGGAACGCCGCTACGCCGGTTTCGACGGCCTCAACCTGACCTGGGAGACGCTGGAGGGGCTCGTGAAGCACAACGGGCCGCTGACGGACGCGGGCGGCGCGCCCTTCGGCCGCTACGCCGCATCGGGCGTGCCCGGCGCGATCCTTGAGTACGACGCCGTGCACAAGCTCGAACTCGCGACTTTCGCCAGCGGCGAGGCGCAGGTGGCGGCGATCGCCGACGACATCGCCTACGACGCCGCCGATATCGACGACGGCCTGCGCGCCGGCCTGTTCACGCTCGACGACCTGCGCGCCGTTCCCTTCCTCGCCGCGCTCATCGACGAGGTCTACACCCGCCATCCGGGGCTGGAGACGTTCCGCGCCGTGCACGAACTCATCCGCCGCGTCATCACGCACTTCGTCGAGGACGTGATCAGGGAAAGCGAGAAGCGCATCTCGGCGCTGCGCCCGCTCTCCGCGCAGGACATCCGCGAGGCCGGCGGCCCGGTGGTGGCGTTCTCGCCGCTCATCGCGCAGGCGGATCGCGACATCAAGGGCTTCCTGTTCACCTATATGTACAGGCATCCGCGCGTGATGCACGTGCGCGCCGGAGCGGACCGGGTGGTGCGCGACCTCTACGAGCGGTTCGTCGCCGAGCCGCGCCTGCTGCCGGCCGAATGGCGGGCGGATCTCGACGCGCGCGACGAGGCACGCCTGCGCCGGCGCGTCGCCGACTACATCGCCGGCATGACGGACAGCTACGCCATCGACGCGCACCGGCGATTGTTTGACGATACGCCCGAATTGCGCTAGCCGCGTATCGATTATGGCTACTTGGCGTAGCGATATCCGCTACAAGAACGACGCAGGCCGCAGCGGCGCCGGATCGGCTGCGGTGCATTCAGGGGCATCATGAATATCTTCACCATCTACCAGCAGCGGCTTCTCGACGTTATCGCGCAACTCATCGGCGAGGGTCGCCTGCCTGAGGGCCTCGATCTGTCGCGCGTGGTGGTGGAGCCGCCGCGAGACCCTGCTCACGGGGATCTCGCCACCAATGTCGCCATGGTGCTGGCGAAGCCAGCCGGCACCAACCCGCGCGCGCTGGCGGAGCTGATCGCGGGCGCGCTCGGGCATGTCGAGGGCGTGGCGAGCGCCGAGGTGGCCGGCCCCGGCTTCATCAACCTGCGTCTTGAGACGGAGGTGTTCTACCGCGTGCTCGCCGCGGTGCTCTCGGACGGCGAGGACTTCGGCCGCGGCGAGCCCCGCCCGGCGCGGCCCGTCAACGTGGAATACGTCTCCGCCAACCCCACCGGGCCGATGCACGTCGGCCACGGCCGCGGCGCGGTCTTCGGTGACGCGCTGGCGCGGCTGCTCGGTTTCGCCGGCTTTAACGTCACGCGCGAATACTATATCAACGACGCCGGCGCGCAGGTCGACGTGCTGGCCCGCTCCGCCTATCTGCGCTACCGCGAGGCGCTGGGCGAGGATATCGGCGCCATCCCGGAAGGGCTCTATCCGGGCGACTACCTGGTGCCCGTCGGCGAGGAGCTGGCGCGCCGGTTCGGCCCCGCGCTGCTCGATGCGCACGAGAGCACGTGGCTGCCGCAGGTGCGCGATGCCGCCATCGAGGCCATGATGGCGATGATCCGCGACGACCTCGCGGCGCTCGGCGTCCGCCACGACGTGTTCTTCTCGGAGCGGACGCTGCACGCGGGCGGCAACGACAGCGCCATCACCTCGACCATCCGGGAACTGGAGGCGAGGGGCTTCGTCTACACCGGCCGCCTGCCGCCGCCCAAGGGCCAGTTGCCGGACGACTGGGAAGACCGCGAGCAACTGCTGTTCCGCGCCACCGACGTGGGCGACGATATCGACCGGCCGCTGGTGAAGTCCGACGGCAGCTATACCTACTTCGCCGCCGACGTCGCCTATCTGCAGGACAAATACGCGCGCGGGTTCAGGGAGCTCATCTACGTGCTCGGCGCGGACCATGGCGGCTACGTCAAGCGGCTCGAGGCGGTGGGGCGCGCCATCGGCGGTGATGACCTCAAGGTGACGGCGCTGCTCGCCCAGCTCGTCAAGCTCATGCGCGACGGCGAGCCGGTGAAGATGTCCAAGCGCTCCGGCAGCTTCGTGACGCTGCGCGAGGTCATCGACGAGGTCGGCCGCGACGCCGTGCGCTTCATGATGCTCTACCGCAAGAACGACGCCACGCTGGAATTCGATCTCGCCAAGGTGGTCGAGCAGTCGAAGGACAACCCGGTGTTCTATGTCCAGTACGCGCACGCGCGCTGCGCCTCGGTCTTCCGCCAGGCGCACGAATTGCTGCCGGATCTGGTCACCGACGACGGATCGCTGGCGCAAGCGGCGCTTTCGAGCCTTGCGGATGAGGCGGAGATCAATATTTTGAAACTTGTATCCCAATATCCCCGGGTGATAGAAGCGGGTGCACTGGCATATGAGCCTCACAGGCTGGCGTTTTACCTGTACGAGCTTGCGGCCGCCTTCCACGGCTTGTGGAACCGAGGGAAGGACACGCCGCAATTACGGTTTGTTAATCAAACTGACAGAGAGTTGACGCTGGCGAGGCTGGCGCTTGTCGAGGCCGTTCGATCCGTCCTGTCGTCAGGGCTGAATGTTCTCGGAGTCGCCGCGCCGGACGAGATGCGTTGAGAGTGAGCCGGTTGGACACGGCGATTGGGTCGGTTGCGGGTTTCGCTTCAGCGCGGTGGTGGTGTACTTGCCTGCCCCGGCCCGCGTCCATGCGGGTCTGGCTTGCTTGAAAGATCGGACTGCGCCCATGAGTTACAAGAGCAGAGCCCAGGTCATGCGTGATAGAGACGATCTCGAGGAGCAGCGTTGGCAGCCCGCCTCTACCGGTCCATCCCGCGACAACGACCCGCTGGCGGAATTGGCGCGCATCGTCGGATACGTGCAGCCGCAGGCCGATGCCGCAGCGGCCCAGCCCGCGCCGCAGGCGGGCGCGCCCGCAGGCCAGCAGGACTGGATCAACGAGATCGAACAAGCCTTCGCCCAGGTCAACCCGAAGCCGCGCCCGGTCTCCGCCCCCCGGCAGCCGCAAGAGAGCGGCGATCAGGAGGTGCCGGCCTGGCTGCGCAGCCCGGCTGTGCCCCAGCTTCCCGTGCCCGAGGGACAGCAGGACCCGCGCCTTCATCCGGACGCCTTCGCGCAGGAGTTCACGCAGGCGCTCGATGAAGCGTCCGGGGCCGCGCAGACGGGCTACTTCGCGCAGGACGCCTACCAGCTCGCCGCCGGCGGCGCCGAGGCCTTAGAAGCGGGCCACCGCGCCGATGCGCCCGCCGCGCAGGCCGAGGCCTGGTCGCCCGCCGGCCACGCCGCGCAGGATGCCGCCGCCCACGGTTATGGCGCCCAGAGCTACGGCGTCTACGACGATCTGGAGGACGAGTATAGCGCCAACGCCGGCGACGGCGAGGAGGACGACTACGCCTATCAGCAGGAGAGGCCGGGCCTGCGCCGCAAGCTCGTCGTGGCGGCGCTGGCGCTGGGCCTCGGCGCGGTGGCCGTCGCGGGCGTGTTCGTTTTCCGGGGCGGCGAGACGGTCGACGGCGAGCCGCCGGTCGTGTCCGCCGATAGCCAGCCGGTGAAGGTGGAGCCGGAGACGCCCGGGGGTGTCGAGGTGCCCAACACCAACCGGGCGATCTACGAACACACCAATCAGGCCCCCACCGGCGAGGACGCGGTCGTCGTCGATGACCGCGAGCAGCCCGTCGACATCAACCAGATGATCGCGCAGCAGAACGCGGCCGCGCAGGAGCGGGCTGCACAGGCACAGGCGCAGGCCGAGACGCAGGCCACCACGACGACGACCCAGACGACGACGGCTCCGCCGGCCGGCGCGGCCGATGTCAAGCTGCCGGAGGCGCCGGAACCGACGAGCCCGGCGATCGCGGCGCTCGGCGAGCCCCGGCGCGTGCGCACGGTTTCGGTGCGGCCGGACGGCAGCATCCTGCCCTCCGACGCGCCGGCGTCGCCCGAGGCGCCGACGGCGGCCGCCCCGACCATCGAAGAGCTCGCCTCGGCCACGCCTTCACCCTCGGTGCCGTCGCCCACCACACCGGCCGTTCCCGCGCCGGAGACGCCGGCGGGCGGGGAAGCGCCCGCCCAGGAGTCCGCCGCTGTGGTGCCGACCGTCGGGCCGGTGCCGCGCCCGGCTTCCGTGAACCGTCCGGCGACGCGCGCGCCGATGCAGCTCGGGCCGATGGCCATCTCGCCCCAGTCGGCCGGCAGCCAGGTAGCAAGGGCGCCGTCTCCTGCGCAGGCCCCCGCGCCGGCGGCGCAGCCGAGCCAGCCCGCGGCGGCAGGCGCGTTCACGGTGCAGCTCGCCGCGCCGGGAAGCGAGAACGAAGCGCGCAACCTGTTCGCCACCCTCCAGCGCCGGCACGGAGAGCTCTCGGGCTACACACCCAACATCGTGCGCGCGGAATCCGGCGGCAGGACGATCTATCGCCTGCGCGTCGGCGCGTTCCAGTCGCGCGATCAGGCGACGGCGCTGTGCGTGCGCATCCAGGCGGCGGGCGGCCAATGCTTCGTGGCAAGGAATTGAGGCGGATCGCGAGAAACGGCTGCGGTCCGGGTGCGATGTCATGAAAGCGTTCGTTCTGGGCTGCTCGGGCCTGCGGTTGACGGAGGCCGAGCGGTCCCTGTTCCGGGATGCGGACCCTTGGGGGTTCATCCTGTTCAGGCGCAATATCGGCACGCCCGATGAGGTGCGCCGCCTGACCGGCGCCCTGCGCGAGAGCGTGGGGCGCGACGCGCCCATCCTCATCGATCAGGAAGGCGGGCGCGTACAGCGGATGGGGCCGCCGCACTGGCCGCGCTATCCGGCTGGCGCGGCCTACGGCCGGCTTTCGCCGCACGATCCGTTGTGGCGGCGCGCGCTCGTGTGGCTCGGCGCGCGGCTCATCGCCCACGACCTGCGGGATGTGGGCATCGACGTCAACTGCGCGCCCATTCTCGACGTGCCGGTGCCGGGCGCCAACGATGTCATCGGCGACCGGGCCTATCATGCCGATCCGGCTGTGGTGTCCGTTCTCGGCCGGGCGGCGGCGGAAGGTTTTCTCGCCGGGAGCGTGCTGCCCGTCATCAAGCATATTCCCGGCCACGGGCGCGCCAATGCCGACAGCCATCTGGCGCTGCCGGTGGTCGACGCGCCGCTGGCGGAGCTTGCGGCCCACGACTTCATGCCGTTTCGCGCGCTCGCCGATATGCCGGCGGGCATGAGCGCGCATATCGTCTTCACCGCGCTCGACCCCGAGCGGCCCGCGACGGTGTCGCCCGCCGTGATCGCGGGCACGATCCGGGGCGATATCGGCTTCGGCGGCCTGCTGTTCAGCGACGACCTGTCGATGCAGGCCCTCGACGGATCGATCGCCGGGCGCGCGGCCGCCGCACTCGCGGCCGGATGCGACATCGCCCTGCATTGCAACGGCGATTTTGCCGAGATGACGGTGCTCGCGGGGGCCGTGGGCGGCCTGACGGTGGAGGCAGAGCGACGGTCGAGGGCGGCGCTGGCGCGCATCCGCCACGCGCCCGAGCCCTTCGATCCTGTGGAAGCACGCGCGCACCTCGAAACAGCTCTTGCGAATCCGGGCGCGCTCGCCAACTCTTGATTCGCAAGGATCGAAGAGGATCAGAGGCCGGTGGAGACTGCCTTTCAGCCCGTTGATGACGATGATTTCGAGGACGCCGCGCGGCGCGACGACGCCCGGTCCGAGTCGGAGCCGGCGCTGATCGTCGACGTCAACGGCTTCGAGGGGCCGCTCGACCTGCTGCTCGAACTCGCGCGCCGGCAGAAGGTCGATCTGGCGCAGATTTCCATCCTGGCGCTCGTCGAGCAGTATCTCGCCTTCATCGAGGAGGCGCGCAAGCTGCGCCTCGAACTCGCGGCCGATTATCTCGTCATGGCGGCGTGGCTGGCGTTTCTGAAATCGCGCCTGTTGCTGCCGGCGCCGCCTGCCGTCGCCGAGCCCGATGCGGGCGATCTCGCCACCGTCCTGACGCTGCGGCTGCAGCGGCTCGAAGCCATCCGCCGGGCCGCGAGGCGGCTCGCGGAGCGGCCGCAGCTCGGGCGCGACGTGCTGGCGCGCGGCGCGCCGGAGAACATGGCGGTGACGACGCGGCCGAAATGGGACGCGACGCTCTACGATCTGCTCGCGGCCTACGCCGACAACCGTCAGCGCACGGCCAATTCGCGCGTCACGCTGGCGCAGCGCAGCGTGTGGTCGCTGGCCGAGGCGCGCGAGGCCCTGCACCGGCTCATCGGCGACGCGGCGGACTGGTGCCCGCTTGATGTCTGTCTCGCTCCCTACATGACGACGCCCGACATGGTGGCGACGGTGCGCGCCTCGGCGCTCTCCGCCATGCTGGAGATGGTGCGCGAGGGCCGGGTCGACATCCGGCAGGACGCGCCGTTCGCCCCCTTGATGCTGCGCCGGCGTTCCGCCGGCGGCCGCCTCGACGACATTCCCGAGGTTGCCTGATGAACGGGGACGCGCAGGCCCTCGCGGCGCGCGTGGTCGAGGCCGTCCTGTTCGCCTCGCGCGAGCCGGTGAGCGAGACCGAGCTTGCCGCGCGCGTTCCCTCCGACGCCGACCTTGCGGCGATCCTCGCCGGCTTGCAGGCGCACTACGCCGGGCGGGGCGTCGTGCTGGCGCGGGTCGCCGGCGGCTGGGCGTTCCGCACCGCGCCCGATCTCGCCCCCGCGCTGGTGCGCGAGCGCGAGGAGCCGCGCAAGCTGTCGCGCGCCGCGCTCGAGGTGCTCGCCATCGTCGCCTATCACCAGCCGGTGACGCGTTCCGAGATCGAGGAGGTGAGGGGCGTGGCCACCTCGCGCGGCACGCTCGACACCCTGCTGGAGGCGGGCTGGATCCGCCTGCGCGGCCGCCGCCGCGCCCCCGGCCGGCCCGTGACCTACGGCACCACGCCGACCTTCCTGTCGCATTTCGGCCTCATGTCGATCGACGATCTGCCGGGGCTTGAAGACCTCAAGGGCGCAGGCTTTCTGGACGGGCGGCTGCCGAAGGGCTTCGCCATCCCCGCCCCCCGCGACGACGACGCGCTCGCGGACGACGAGGACGCGCTCGACGACGGGCCGTGACAGCCGGCCTCATTTCATGTGACAGATTGCCTCTTGCGCGACTCCCTCTTGCGAAAGCCGGCGAAACATACGATGTTGCAATCATAGGCACTGGGGTGCCGCGCCGACGGTGCGGCTGAGATGATACCCATCGAACCTGTCTGGGTCATGCCAGCGTAGGGAGGAGCCGTTGAATACGCGCGTAACGCAATCTGTCATTATTATCGGTGCCGGCGTCATCGGGCTTTCGGTGGCGTGGCTCCTGGCACGCGCCGGCCGGCCGGTCGTCGTCTTCGACAGCGGCGAGGCCGGGCAGGGCGCGAGCCGCGCGGCCGCCGGCATGCTCGCCGCCTCCACCGAACTGGAGCCGGGGGAGCAGTGGCTGCTGCCGCTCAACCGCCGCAGCCAGCAATCATGGCCCGACTTCGCCGGCGAACTGGAGCGCGCTTCCGGGCTTTCCGTCGACCTGCGCGAGGAGGGAACGCTGCACGTCGCGCTCAACGCCGACGAGCAGGCGCGGCTGCGCCACCACATGGCGTTGCAGGAAAAGGCCGGTCTGCCGGTGGAGTGGCTGACGCCCGGCGAGGTGCGCGCCCGCGAACCGTTTCTGGCCAACGCCGCCGGCGCCATCTGGAGCGCGGGCGATCATCAGGTCGACAACCGCAAGGTCACCGCCGCCCTGCGCATCGCGGCGCCCGGCGCGGGCGCGGAACTGCGGGAGCACACGCCCGTCGACAGGATCGTGGTGGCGGATGGCCGCGTCACCGGCGTCGAGGCCGGCGGCGCGTTCCACGCGGCCTCCACGGTGGTGCTGGCAGCGGGCGCGTGGTCGCGCGGTATCGGCGGCCTGACGCCGGAGACCCGCCCGCCCGTGCGGCCCGTCAAGGGGCAGATGCTGGCGCTCGGCATGCCGGCGGACGCGCCGCTGTTGCGCCATGTCGTGTGGGCCTCCGGGATCTATCTGGTGCCGCGCCGCGACGGGCGGCTGATCGTGGGCGCGACCGCCGAGGAGCGCGGCTTCGACGACAGGCTGACGGCGGGTGGCGTGCTGTCGCTGCTGCAGAACGCCTGGCGCGCGCTGCCCGGCATCGAGGAGCTGCCGATCGTCGAGACGTGGACCGGGTTTCGCCCCGGCAGCCGGGACGACGCGCCGATCCTGGGGGAAGGCCCCGTGGCCGGCCTTGTCTACGCGACGGGCCATCACCGCAACGGCATCCTGCAGACGCCGGTGACGGCGGACATCGTCTCGCGCCTCATTCTGGAGGGTGCGCGCGACCCGCTGGCCGAACCGTTCGCGTTCGACAGGTTCCGGCAATCGATCGATAAGGGAGAGAAGTGAAAGTGAGCAACATGGAAGTGCGCGTGAACGGCCGGCCGGAGCCGCTGTCCGGCAAGACGGTGGCAGCGCTGTTGGCGCGGCACGACATCAACCCCGAGACGAAGGGCATTGCCGTGGCGCTGAACGGCGCGGTGCTGCCGCGCGCGCGGTGGGCCGAGACGCCGCTCAATGCCGACGACCGCATCGAGATCGTCCATGCCAAGCAGGGCGGCTGAGCCATGACGCAGTCCGACTCCGATCCGCTGGTCATCGCAGGGCGGGTGTTCACCTCGCGCCTGTTCCTGGGCACGGCCGGCTATCCGAACCAGAAGGCGATGCTCGATGCCGTCAAGGCGAGCGGCACGCAGATGACGACCGCCTCCATCCGCCGCATCGACCTGTCGGGCGCGGCCGAGACGCTCGTCGACGTGCTGGGGGATGCGGTGCACTTCCTGCCCAATACGGCCGGCTGCCAGACGGCGCGCGACGCGGTGCTGACGGCGGAACTCGCCCGCGAGGCGCTCGGCACCGACTGGGTGAAGGTCGAGGTCGTGGGCGACCGTGAACTGCTCTATCCGGACACCGAGGAGCTGCTGCGTGCCACGGCGGAACTCGTGGCCAAGGGCTTCGTGGTGCTGCCCTACTGCACCGACGACCCGATCTCGTGCCGCAAGCTCGCCGATGCCGGTGCGGCGGCGGTCATGCCGCTCGGCTCGCCGATCGGGTCGGGACTCGGCATCCTGAACCCGCACATGATCGAGATGATCACGTCGCGAAGCCCGGTGCCGGTGGTGCTGGACGCGGGTATCGGCACGGCCTCCGACGCGGCGCTCGCCATGGAGCTCGGCTGCGCGGCGGTGCTGCTCAACACGGCCGTGTCCAAGGCGAGCGACCCGGTGCGCATGGCCACCGCCATGAAGCACGCGGTGGAGGGCGGCAGGCTGGCCCATCTCGCGGGGCGGATCCCGAAGCGCCGCAATGCCGAGGCGTCGAGCCCGCAACTGGGGCTCATTGAATCGTGAGGCGGCCGCCGCAGCCGCCGCTGCTGGTCGTGAGCGACCGCAAGCAGCTCGCGGGCGGCGCCGCCGCGCTCGGCGCGCTGGCCGATGCGGCTTTCGCCGCCGGCTGCCGCTGGATCAGCCTGCGCGAAAAGGACCTCGCGCCCGATGCGCAGGCGGCGCTGGCGCGCGATCTCGTGGAACGGGCAGCGGCCTTCGCCGCTTATGTGACGGTGCATGGATCGCCGGAAATCGCCCTGCACGCCGGCGCGCACGGCGTGCACCTGCCCGAGAAGGCGGATGCGGCGGCGGCGCGGCGGCTTTTGGGACCGGACGCGCTCATCGGGCAGTCCGTCCATGCGCCGGAGCAGGCGCGTGCCGTCGATCCCACCCTGATCGATTATGTCATCGCCGGTCCCGTCCAGGCCACGGCGAGCAAGCCGGGCTACGGTCCGGCGCTCGGCGCGGCGGGGTTTGCGGCTATCGTGAAGGAATCCCCGGTCCCCGTGGTTGCGATCGGCGGCATCGAGGCGCAGACGGTTGCGTCATGCCTCGCGGCCGGCGCGGCCGGCGTCGCCGTCATGGGTACGGTCATGAGGGCGGCGCGGCCGCAGGCCGTCATCGCCGCCCTGCTCGAACGCCTGCCAGGGTAAAGGGTAAGGCCCCGCCCGGCCCGGGCGCCGCGCTCTAGCCGGCGCGCACGCGGGCGATGAAACCGTCCACCTGCTCGCGCAGCGTATCCGACTGGCTCGTCAGCTCCCCGGCCGCGTGCAGGATCTGCGTCGAGGCGTCCCGCGTCTCGGAGACCGCGCCGCTGACGGTGGCGATGTTCTGCGTCACCTCGCTGGTGCCCACCGCCGCCTGGGCGACGTTGCGGGCGATCTCGGCCGTGGCCGCGCCCTGCTCATCGACGGCGGAGGCGATGGAGGTCGAGATGCTGCTCAACTGGCCGATGACGGCGGAGATCGAGGATATGGCCGACACCACCTCGCCGGTGGCGTCCTGAATATCGCGGATCTGCGTCGAGATCTCGTCCGTCGCCTTGCCCGTCTGCTCGGCGAGATTCTTGACCTCGCTGGCGACGACGGCGAAGCCGCGCCCGGCCTCGCCCGCCCGCGCGGCCTCAATGGTGGCGTTCAGCGCCAGCAGGTTGGTCTGGGAGGCGATGTCGTTGATCAGGCTCACCGCCTCGCCGATGCGCTGGGCGCGCATGGCGAGCCCGTTCACGGTGGCCGTGGTCGCGTGCGCGTGGTTCAGCGCCTCGCCCGCCACGCTCGCCGCCGTCGTCACCTGGGCGCTGATCTCGCGGATGGAGCCCGACAGCTCCTCCGCCGCCGTCGCCACGGTTTCGACATTCGCGGTCGCCTGGCCGGAGGCGGCGGCGACCACCGTGGACTGGCGGTCCGTCCGATCCGACAACGCGCCCAGCCGCATGGCGCTTTCCTGCAGCCGCTCCGCCGCGCCGGAGAACGACCGCACGACCCCGAGGACGCTGTCCTCGAACGAATTGGCGAGTTCGGTCAGCAGCGCCTGTCTCTCGGCGGCGTTGCGATGGTCGGTCTCGAGCTGCGCCCGCTTGAGCTCTTCCCCCTCCCTGAGCGACTGCACGACCCGCTTGAGGATCCGCCAGATGTCGCCGATTTCATCGCGACCGGGCCTGTCCGGAAATTCGATGTCGTAGTCGCCCTTGCCCACGCGTTCGAGGGCGCCGGCAAGCCGGGCCAGAGGACGGCCAAGCTGGGACGTTCCCAACGCCAGCGCAAAAATGAAACTCGACAACAGGCTGATGGCCGTGACCAGGATGATGAAATTGACCGCCCAGGCGGACAGCGCATTGATTTCGGCGTCGATCGCATCGGCCGCTCTGGCGTTCTGCTCGATGATCGTGTCCATGTATTGCTGGAGATCGATGCGGCTTTGGCGGTTTGTCTGATTGTTGCCCAGCAGGGCCGCCGCGGCCGGGCCTTCGGTCATGGCCTTGTCCACCAGCTCCAGCCGGAACGTCTTGAAGGCCGTTGCGCGTTCCGCGAACCTGTCGAAATCGGGACGGCGGTTTTCCGGCACGATTTCACGCCACTGGGCCAGCAGCCCGTCGATTTCCGCCAGCGTATCCCGGATGTTCTGGGAGAAGGACTGCACCTCGGCGGGCGTCCTGGACATATAGATGCCGCGCGATTCCATGACGACCACAGATATAAGCCGGTTGAATCGCTCGCCATAGGTGACCCGGCGCAGAATATTCTCGATGTCCTGCGTTTTTTGAGTCTGGGATTGCGAGATATAAATGGAGCTGAGAGAGATGAATATCAGAAACAGGATGGTAATCGTGATGATGGATAATATCTTGCCTCTTACTCTCATCGGCGTCATCCCCTGGACGAAATTTTCCATTAGGGGACCATATGTAACATTATGGTCTGCAATAATGAATGGAAATTTAAGCATGTTGAATAAATGATTATTTTAAATATTAGTTCAATGTTTATGCAATTACTATCTTGATAGTAATTTTATTATGCTATATATGCATTCATCGTATACGCAAAGTTTATTCTATACGAGT
Source organism: Pseudochelatococcus sp. B33 (assembly GCF_053570585.1). Lineage (NCBI taxonomy): Bacteria > Pseudomonadati > Pseudomonadota > Alphaproteobacteria > Hyphomicrobiales > Chelatococcaceae > Pseudochelatococcus > Pseudochelatococcus sp. B33. The sequence goes on from NZ_JBSEFH010000011.1 coordinate 55,752, forward strand.
ATATATTTATATGAATGAAAAATATTACCGAACGATCGGTTGTTATTTCTTTCCGAACTTGTCCTTCCAGGCAGGCAGCGCGCCGTCGAACGGCAGGGCCGTGGCCTCGTGGATGCCGCGGGCGATCGCCCGTGCCAGCACGTCGCCAGCGGTCATGCCAAGCGTCGACAGCTCGTAGGGCGAGGGGCCGAGCGGGCGCTTGCCCGTGGAGGCGGCGAAGACGAGATCGCCGTCGAGCAGCGCGTGGGAGGGGCGCAGCGCCCGCGCCATGCCGTCGTGGGCGGCCAGCGCCAGACGCTTCGCCTGGGCCTTGGTCAGGGCGGCGTCGGTGGCGACGATGGCGATGGTGGTGTTCTCGCCCGGCCCGCCCTTGAAGCGCGGCACGAGCGCGTCGGCCGGCAGTTTTGCGGGCAGGCCCAGGCCGCCGAACTCGCCGCCGAACTCGCCGCCGCGTTCATAGGCCCCGGCCCAGAAATGCGGTCCGTTGCCGATGACGCCCGAACCCACGGCGTTCACCGCGACGATGGCGCCGACCCAGTGTCCCTCGGGCGTGCGCGCGCTCGCGGAGCCGAGGCCGCCCTTGAGGTTGACGGTCGTCGTGCCGAGGCCGGCGCCACGGCTGCCGAGCGCGAAAGGCCCCGTCGAGGCGAGCGCATCCTCGACCGCCGCTTCCGCGAGCGCCCGGAAGGGGGGGGCGCCGTCGCCCGCCGCCCAGGGCTTGTGGCCGCCGTTCATGAGGTCGAACAGCACGGCCTGCGGCACGATCGGCACCCGTGCCGTGCCGACGGCGAAGCCGCGATCGTGGCGCGCCAGCGCGCTCATCGCCCCGCCCGCCGCATCGAGCCCGAAGGCCGAACCGCCGGAGAGCACCAGCGCATCGACCGTCTGCACGGTCATCTCCGGTTCGAGCAGGGCGGTGTCGCGCACGCCGGGGCCGCCGCCCAGAATGGCGAGCGAGGCCACGGCCGGTTCGTCGAACACCACCACGGTCACGCCGGTCGCGGCCGCCGCGTCGTCCGCGTTGCCGACGCTGAGCCCCGGAACGTCGATGATGAGATTGTGCCCCGTATCGGTCATCTGCCCCTCGTCATGTTGTCCACGGTCGCCAACGGCCTCAAGGACACGACTGCCGCCGCAACCATCCATACGCCGATCCGGAAGGGTGGCAAACAAAAAACGGCCCCGGTCTGCCACCCGGACCCGCGGGGCCGCGAAGGCCGAGTGTCCGGCGGGACAGGCTGAAACTGCCGGACGCCGCCGCCGCAGACAATGCGTTCGGGCCGCTCGATCAGAGAAGCCTCCCCTGTGGCTGATGCGCCGACGCTGGCGCCGGGTCGCGCCGGCCGGCTCCTCGGCCCCGCGCTGTGCGGCATAGTTTCATGCGGCGCAGTTCCATCTTGCCGGAACGGCGCGGGCGCGGCTACAAGGTTCGCATGATCAGTGTCACTTATCCAGCGGCTGCGTTCGCCGGCCTTCTGAGCTTCCTGAGCCCCTGCGTCCTGCCGCTGGTGCCGCCCTATATCACGTTTCTCACCGGCACCACGCTCGACAATCTTTCCGAACGGCAGGATGCCGAGGTCACGCGGCGCGCCTTCTTCGCCGCGCTGCTGTTCGTCGCCGGGTTCTCGACCGTCTTCGTCACGCTCGGCGCGACGGCGTCGGCGCTGGGGCAGGTCATCCGCCAGTATCTCGATGTGCTCGGCACGCTGGCTGGCGTCGCGATCATCCTCATGGGTCTGCATTTTCTTGGGCTTTTCCGGCTCGGCTTCCTCTATCGCGAGGCGCGGGTGCAGATCGACAAGCCGGCCGGTCTGTGGGGGGCCTATGTCATGGGGCTCGCGTTCGCCTTCGGCTGGACGCCGTGCATCGGCCCGATCCTGGCGGCGATCCTCGCGGTGGCCGGCACCGAGGACAGCGTCGGACGCGGCGCGAGCCTGCTTGCCGTCTATTCGCTGGGGCTCGGCGTGCCGTTCGTCGTTACCGCCTTCGCGATGAAGCCGCTGGTCGGGCTCATCAAGCGCATGCGCTCGCGGTTCTCGCTCGTGGAAAAGGCCATGGGCGGCCTGCTGGTGCTCACGGGGGTGGCCTTCCTCACCGGCAGCATCAACCAGTTCTCGTTCTGGCTGCTGGAGACCTTTCCCGTGCTGGGGGAGATCGGATAATTTTGGACAGATCGGACAGGGCGACGATGGAAAACCCCGGCAGGCGCCTGCCGGGGTTCGTCATTCGCCGCCGGGCGTCGATCACTCGAGCTCGTTGCCCGAGTAGGTGACGTTGCCGTCAGCGCCCTTGCGCCATTCGTAGACGATGTAGTCCGGGCGGGTGATGTCGCCCTTCTCGTCGAACGACAGGTCGCCGATCACGGTCTTGAACGTCTTGCCGGAATGGATGGCCTCCGCGACCTTCTCGGGGTCGAGCGATTTCGCCTCTTCCGCCGCCTGCGCCAGCACCTGCACGGCCGCATAGCTGTAGAGGGTGTAGGTCTCGGGGTCGAAATTCCTGGCCTTGAACTTCTCGACCACTTCCTGCGCCGCCGGGTTCTTGCGCGGATCGGGGCTGAAGGTCATCAGCGTGCCCTCGGCGCCGGGGCCGGCGATGTTCGCATACTCGGACGAGGCGATGCCGTCGCCGCCCATCAGCGGGGCAGACAGGCCCTGGTCGCGCGTCTGGCGGGCGATCAGCCCCGCTTCGGTGTAGAGGCCGCCGAAGTAGATGACGTCGACGTTCGCCGCCTTGAGCTTGGACACGAGCGCCGAATAGTCCTTCTCGCCGGTGTTCACGCCCTCGTAGATCACCGGCTTGATGCCGTCGGCCTCGAGCGTCTTGATGGTCTCGTCGGCAAGGCCCTTGCCGTAGGGCGTCTTGTCGTGGACGACGGCGATGTTCTTGTCCTTGTAGTGCTGGGCGAGATAGGCGCCGGCGACCGCGCCCTGCTGGTCGTCGCGTCCGCAGGTGCGGAACGTGTTCCACAGGCCGCGCTCGGTGTAGACCGGGTTGGTGGAGCCGGGTGAGATCTGGAGGATGCCCGATTCCTCATAGGTTTCGGACGCCGGAATCGACACGCCGGAGTTGTAGTGGCCGATCACGAAGGTGACGCCTTCGCCGGCGAACTTGTTGGCGACCGACACGCCCTGCTTGGGATCGGACACATCGTCGCCGAAGCTGATCTCGAGCTTCTCGCCGAGAATGCCGCCGGCGGCGTTGAGATCCGCGGCGGCCTGTTCCACACCGTGCTTGAACTGGTCGCCGACAGCGGCGTTCGGGCCGGTCAGCGGCGCGCCGACGCCGATCTTGACCTGGGCCAGGGCGGCTGTGGACATAACCGCCGTGGACATAACCAGCCCCAGACCCAAAGCCAGCGTTCCAACAATCGACTTTTTCATTCTGGTCTTCCCTCTGCTCATGAAGATTGCGGCTTGTCGCGCCAGGTGAACGGGCCTGTGCGGGTGTATAGCCACGAGTATTGTGTCGTCATCTGCCGCGCCCGCGTGAAGCGGAAGCCGGCGAGGCCGATGGCGGTCACAAATAGCGCGTCGATCAGATAATAGTGCAGCGACAGCAGCGTGCCGTGGAACAGGGCGAAATGGATGAAACGCACCGCCGCCGCCAGCAGCAGGAAGTACACGATGCCCTGCCACACCGGCGCCCAGGTGATGGCGAGCGCCCGGCCCGTCATCCACGCCGCGCCGCCGCCCATGATCAGCGTCACCAGCAGAAAGAGCCACACGGACGGCTCTTCGTACAGGATGCCCTGCATGCTCACCTCCCGCCTTCCAGATATGCGGCCTGCACCTGCGGGTCCTCCAGCAGTTCCCGGCCGCTGCCCGAGAGCGTGATCGCGCCCGTCACCATCACGTAGGCGCGGTGGGCGAGCTTCAGCGCATGATAGGCGTTCTGCTCCACCAGGAACACCGTCATGCCTTCCTTGCGGTTGAGCTCGCGGATGACCTCGAAGATCTGGCGCACCACGAGCGGCGCGAGGCCGAGCGAGGGTTCGTCGAGCAGCAGCAGCCGGGGCCGGCTCATGAGCGCGCGGGCGATGGCCAGCATCTGCTGCTCGCCGCCCGAGAGCGTGCCGCCGCGCTGGTGCAGGCGCTCCTTGAGGCGCGGGAACATGGTCGTGACCCGCTCCAGATCCTGGTCGAAATGGGCGAACTGGTTGATCGCCGCGCCCATCTGCAGGTTCTCGTAGACGGTCATGCGCGGGAAGATGCGCCGCCCTTCGGGCGATTGCGCGATGTTGAGGCGCGCGATCTCGTGCGTCGGCAGCCGCGTGATGTTGCGCCCGGCATAGGTGATCGTGCCCTCGCGCGCGCGGGGATTGCCGAAGATCGTCATCATCAGCGTGGACTTGCCCGCGCCGTTCGCCCCGATCAGGGTGACGATCTCGCCCTCGTTCACGTCGATGTCGACGCCCTTGAGGGCGATGATGTTGCCGTAATAGGTCTTGACGCCGCGCACCGAGAGCAGCGGTTCGCGCGCGGGTTCCGGCAGCCGTTCGAGCGCGCTCATAGTCCGACCTCCGCTTCCACCTTGTCGACTTCCTCGTCTGCCACGCCGAGATAGGCGGCGATGACGCGCTGGTCGTTGCGGATCTCCTCGGGCGTGCCGTCGGCGATCTTGGTGCCGTAGTCGAGCACGATGACGTGATCGGAAATCTGCATCACCACCGACATGTCGTGCTCGATCAGCAGCACGGCCGTGTCGTGATCGTTGCGGACCGACAGCAGCAGGGCGTTCAGCTCCTGGCTTTCGCGCGGGTTGAGGCCGGCGGCGGGCTCGTCGAGGCACAGCAGCACCGGATCGGTGCACATGGCGCGCGCGATCTCCAGCCGGCGCTGGTCGCCGTAGGGCAGGTCCCCGGCCGGATCGTCGGCACGGCCGACGAGGTTGATCTTCTCGAGCCAGTGGCGCGCCTTGTCGACGGCCTCCCTTTCCGCCTTGCGGAAGCCCGGCAGGCCCACGAGACCGGCGAGGGTGAAGCCGGATGCGTGCATCAGCGTATTGTGCTGGGCGACGAGCAGGTTCTCCAGCACCGTCATGCCGGAGAACAGCCGGATGTTCTGGAACGTGCGCGCAACCTGCGCATCCTGGGCGATGCGGTGGCCGGGGAGCCGCTCCAGGAGGAACGAGGCGCCGTCGGTGTGACGGAGCGTCAGCATGCCCTCGCTCGGCTTGTAGAAGCCGGTGATGCAGTTGAAGACGGTCGTCTTGCCCGCGCCGTTGGGGCCGATGAGCGCGGTGACGTCGCCCCGGCCGACCTTGAAGGAGAGGTCGTTCACGGCGACGAGGCCGCCGAAGCGCATCTTCAGATGTTCCACGTGAAGGATGGGATCTCTCTCCCAACGCATTATCCGTGCCCCTCCTTGACCAGCGATCCCGATATTGCCTTGCGTTCCTTCAGCGCGATCGAAGGATTGCGGTGGGCTATCAATCCCCTGGGACGCCATACCATCATCACAACCATAGCCAAGCCGAAAATCAACAGCCGGTATTCGTTGGGATCGAAGTCCGGCCCGAATATCGCTTTCGTGAACGCCATATGGCGCAGCAGCTCGGGGCCGCCGACCATCACCACGGCCGCGATCGCCACGCCGAACTGCGACCCCATGCCGCCCAGCACCACGACCGAGAGGATGATGGCGGATTCCAGGAAGTTGAAGCTCTCCGGGCTGACGAAGCCCTGCCGCACGGCGAAGAACGCGCCCGCGAAGCCGCCGAAGCCCGCGCCGATGGAAAACGCCGTCAGCTTGGTATTGCGGGTGTTGATGCCCAGCGACCGGCAGGCGATCTCGTCCTCGCGCAGCGCCTCCCACGCGCGGCCGATCGGGAGCCGGCGCAGCCGCATGGTCACGGCGTTGGTGATGAGCGCCAGCACCAGGATGAGGTAGTACAGGAACACGATCCTGTGCATGGCGCTGAACGGCAGCCCGAAGATGGCTGCGAACCCGCCCTCTCCGCGCTCGAACGGGATGCCGAAGAACGTCGCGCGCGGGATCGACGAGATGCCCGCGCCGCCGTTGGTCAGCTCGACCCAGTTGATCAGCACGAGGCGGATGATCTCGCCGAAGGCGAGCGTGACGATGGCGAGGTAGTCGCCGCGCAGCCGCAGCACGGGAAAGCCGAGCAGAATGCCCCAGAACGCCGCGAGCACCCCGGCGAGCGGCAGGCAGATCCAGAACGACAGCCCGTAGGTGGTCGACAGCAGCGCGTATGTATAGGCGCCGACCGCGTAGAACGCCACGTAGCCGAGGTCGAGGAGCCCCGCGAGGCCGACGACGATGTTCAGCCCCCAGCCGAGCATCACATAGGTGAGGATCAGGATGCCGAGGTCGATCCAGTAGCGCGCGCTGTTCAGCCCGCCGGCGAGCAGGCTCGTGATCAGTGGATAGGTGAGGGCGATGCCGAGGAACAGCGGCACGCCCACGCTGATGACGAGTTGCGCCAGCCGGCCCTGCGCCGCGCTGCCGGCCGTGGCGGCGCGTGCCGCCTTCCGGGCCTGCCGGTGGTCGGCATAGAGATAGGTCAGGAAGCGCGCCGCGAACACCAGCGCGCACAGGGTCGCCACCAGCCCGATCCGCGGCGTGAGCACGAGCTGCAGCCCCGCGCCCTGATCGGTGCGGAACAGCAGGATCGGGATCGACAGCCCCAGCATCACCAGCGCCGCGAGCCCCGCCTCGCGCAGCGCGCGCGCCAGCAGGGCCGATTGCACGGGGTGATTCGCGCGGACCTGTTGTCCGGGAACGGTTGAAATGCTCGCCATGCCGGCCTCCCGCCTCAGACCTTCTCGACTTCGGGCCGGCCGAGAATGCCCGACGGCATGAAGACGAGAACGATGGCAAGGATCGAAAAGGCCGCGACGTCCTTGTACTCGATGGAGAAATAGGCCGACCACAGCGTCTCGACGAGGCCGATGATCAGCCCGCCGAGCACCGCCCCCGGCAGCGAGCCGATGCCGCCGAGCACCGCCGCCGTGAACGCCTTCACGCCGGGGACGAACCCGTCCGCGAAGCCGACCACGCCGTAGTAGAGGAAGTACATGGTGCCCGCCACGGCCGCGAGCGCCGCGCCGAGCACGAAGGTGAGCGAGATGGTGCGGTCGACGTCGATGCCGAGCAGCGCGGCCATCTTGCGGTCCTGCTCGCAGGCGCGTTGCGCCCGTCCCAACGAGGTCTTGCGCACCATGAACCAGAACGCCGTCAGCAGCACCGCCGTCACCGATACGATGATGATCTGCTTGTACGACAGCGCCACCGCATAGCCGTTGCGCTCGAACAGCACGATGACGTCGGAGATGATGGGCGGCACGGCCTTGTTGCGCGCGCCCTGCGTCACCTGGATGAAATTGGACAGGAAGATCGACACGCCGATGGCGGAGATCATCGGCGCGAGCCGGAATGAGCCGCGCAGGGGCCGGTAGGCGAGCCGCTCCAGCGTCCAGCCCCACAGCGAGGTCATCAGCATGGCGAGCACCAGCACGATCATCAGCGCCAGCGCGACCGATCCGACGCCGAGCCAGGTCGTCAGCAGCAGGAAGAAGATCAGCGCGATGAAGGCCGAGACCATGAAGACGTCGCCATGGGCGAAGTTCACCATGCCGATGATGCCGAACACCATGGTGTAGCCGATGGCGATCAGGCCGTAGATGGAGCCGAGTGTCAGTCCGTTGATGAGCTGTTGCGTGAAAACTTCCATTGGCGAAGCGCCTTCTGTGTTCCTTTCGCATCAGGACCGGGACACGTGCCGATTCGGCACGTGAAGAACGCAATTTCCCGTGGCGGCACCCACGCGGTGCCGTCCCCCGATAAGCGCCGCTCCGGCGGCATCATGCGCGAGAATCAATGTAATCTAGTAGGATAGGTCCGCCCTGTGGCCTGGCTGACGGTGCCTCCGATCACGCGTTGTGCCGGCACGTTTCCCTCGATGTGCCGTCTTCCATAGCAGTCGAAAACAGTGAACTTGTCCAGTGCCGACGAAGGCCCTCCGGCACGAAATCCAGCGATAAGTGCCTAAAGGCGGGGCAGAAGCATACGAAAATGGCTGCGGCGCCATACGCCGCAGCCACAATGGGATGCCGGAATCCGCGTCCCGGGCCGGCCTTGCCCGATCGCCGCAGGGATCCGGCCCGGTCTCGGCGCCGAACCCGTTGCGATCGGGTATTACGAGCGCTGCCCCAGGGGGACGTAGTCGCGCTGGGGCGCGCCGGTGTAGAGCTGGCGCGGACGGCCGATCTTCTGGGACGGATCCTCGATCATTTCCTTCCACTGGGCGATCCAGCCGACGGTGCGCGCGAGCGCGAACAGCACGGTGAACATCGTGGTCGGGAAACCGAGCGCCTTGAGGGTTATCCCGGAGTAGAAGTCGATGTTGGGATAGAGCTTCTTCTCGATGAAGTACTCGTCGCTGAGCGCGATCCGCTCGAGTTCGAGCGCCACGTCGAGCAGCGGATCGTCCTTGATGCCGAGTTCGCTCAACACCTCGTGCGTGGTGCGCTGCATGATCTTGGCGCGCGGGTCGTAGTTCTTGTAAACCCGGTGCCCGAAGCCCATGAGGCGGAACGGGTCGTCCTTGTCCTTTGCCTTGGCGATGTACTGCGGAATGCGATCGACCGAGCCGATCTCCTCCAGCATGCGCAGGGCCGCCTCGTTCGCGCCGCCGTGGGCGGGGCCCCAGAGGCAGGCGACGCCCGCCGCGATGCAGGCGAACGGATTGGCGCCCGAGGAGCCCGCAAGTCGCACCGTGGACGTGGACGCGTTCTGCTCGTGATCGGCATGCAGGATGAAGATGCGGTCGAGCGCGCGCGCCAGCACCGGATTCGGCACGTATTCCTCGCACGGCACCGAGAACGCCATGTGCAGGAAGTTCGCGGTGTAGTCGAGGGAGTTCTTGGGATACACGAACGGCTGGCCGATCGAGTACTTGAACGCCATGGCCGCGAGCGTCGGGATCTTGGCGATCATGCGGATGGAGGCGATCATCCGCTGCTGCGGATCGGAGATGTCCGTCGAGTCGTGGTAGAAGGCCGACAGCGCCCCCACGGAGGCCACCAGCACCGCCATCGGGTGGGCATCGCGGCGGAAGCCGTTGAAGAAGCGGTTCATCTGCTCGTGGACCATCGTGTGCCGGGTCACGCGATAGTCGAAGTCCTGCTTCTGCGCCGCCGTGGGCAGGTCGCCGTAGAGCAGCAGGTAGCAGGTTTCGAGGAAGTCGCCGTGCTCGGCGAGTTGCTCGATCGGGTAGCCACGGTAAAGCAGCACGCCCTCGTCACCGTCGATGTAGGTGATCTGCGATTCGCAGCTTGCGGTGGACGTGAAGCCGGGGTCGTAGGTGAACATCCCCGAATGTTTGTAGAGAGGTGCGATGTCGATGACGCTCGGGCCGATCGTGCCATCTTTAACCGGCAGTTCGATCGCCTTGTCGCCGATCGTCAACGTGCTCGTCTTCACGCTCATGGATGAATCCCTTTGCTGAGTGATCTGGCGAAAGCCGCACAGCCGGGAATGGAATGACCATAAAAAATCCGCGACAATCTGTGGTTTTCGATCCGATCCGAGGTAAGACGGCTGCTTGCCTAGCGCATTCGGAGCCGACGTTCAAGCATCGCTGATCGACTTGCGTCGCGCCGCGAGCGGCCAGCCGCCCCGCAAAAACCCGTCCAGGCCACGCCGCGGCATGCGCAAGCCGATGAAAATCGGGTGGTTATGGCATACTCTTGATGCACATTTTCGCAGGCAGGAATAACCCTTTAACACTCAAGGCTTATCGATGGAGTCTGCCGCAGGAGGGCCACGCCCGCATAGGCCGGGGCGGCCGCACCGACGCCATGGAGAGGGGTCGGCGCCGCGAGTTTCAGTATTACAGTTTTGTAACCGTTGACCATGTTAATGCCATGGTTTCGTGCCCGCCGGGTGCGAAGCGTCACGCCTCGGTGAGCCGGTCGGCAATTCTGGCCAGGCTTTCGTCGCGGCCGAGCACGGCGAGCACGTCGAACAGGCCCGGAGACGTAGCCCGCCCGGTGAGCGCCGCGCGCAGGGGCTGGGCGACCTGTCCCAGCTTGACCCCGGCCTCCGCCGCCGCCTCGCGCACCGCCGCCTCGGTGGCCTCGGGCGACCATTGCGCCACCGCGCCGAGCTTGTCGGCCACGGTGCGCAGACGCTCGCGTCCGCCGTTGCCCAGCAGCGAGAGCGCCTTGTCGTCGAGAGCGAGCGGGCGTTCGGCGAAGATGAAATAGGCGCCCTCGATCAGCTCCAGCAGCGTCTTCGCGCGCTCCTTCAGGCCCGGCATCGCGGCCGTGAGCTTGGCGCGCGTGCGCGCATCGAGCGCCGCCGGAAGTCCGCGCGTCGGGCCGACCTCGGGCAGGATCCGCTCCACAGCCGCGACGAGGTCCGCGTCCGCAGCCGCCCGCATGTAATGGCCGTTGAGATTCTCCAGCTTGACGAAGTCGAACCGTGCCGGCGAGCGGCCGACGGCCTCCAGGCTGAACGCCGCGATCATTTCCTCGGTCGAGAAGATCTCCTGGTCGCCGTGGGCCCAGCCGAGCCGCACGAGGTAGTTGCGCAGCGCCTCCGGCAGATATCCCATGGCGCGGTAGGCATCGACGCCGAGCGCGCCGTGGCGCTTCGACAGCTTCGCCCCGTCCGGCCCGTGGATGAGCGGGATGTGCGCCATGACGGGCACGTCCCACCCCAGCGCCTCGTAGATGTGCTTCTGGCGCGCAGCGTTCGTCAGGTGGTCGTCGCCGCGGATGATATGGGTGACGCCCATGTCGTGATCGTCCACGACCACCGCCAGCATGTAGGTCGGCGTGCCGTCGGAGCGCAGCAGCACCAGATCGTCGAGGTTCTCGTTGCGCCATGTCACGCGGCCCTGCACCACGTCGTCGATCACCGTCTCGCCGGTCTGTGGCGCCTTCAGCCGCACGACCGGGCGCACGCCTTCGGGCGCCTCGGACGGGTCGCGGTCGCGCCAGCGCCCGTCGTAGCGCATCGGGCGGCCCTCGGCGCGGGCCTGCTCGCGCATGGCCTCCAGCTCCTCGGGCGTGGCATAGCAGTGATAGGCACGGCCCTGGGCCAGCAGGCCGTGCGCCACCTCGGAATGGCGATCGGCGCGGGAGAACTGGCGGATGGCCTCGCCGTCCCAGTCGAGACCCAGCCAGCGCAGGCCGTCGAAAATGGCCTCGACGGCTGCCTCCGTCGAGCGTTCGCGGTCGGTGTCCTCGATGCGCAGCAGCATTTTTCCATTGTGCCGCCTGGCGTAGAGCCAGTTGAAGAGCGCGGTGCGTGCGCCTCCGATGTGGAGGAATCCGGTTGGCGACGGGGCAAAACGCGTGACGACGGGAGATGTCATTGCAGCGACTGATCCACAAACGTTGACGGCGGGCGACGGACGTACCACGGATTTGTCGCGCCGTCGTGACGGATGTGACAAATCGGGCTTGGCGCAATCGCCCCGGAAGACGATAATGGGCGGTGTAACACGGCTCGGGCGCCGCGCAACGCGGCATCGGCGCTCTGTATCATGACTTGGGCGTATGGGGTAGGCATCATGCGAAAGATCGCCGGCCGCGCACCGCACTGGACGCGGGACCCGGCGTGAACCGCGCGGGCAGGAGAGGGTGGGGGGCCATGCCCCTCGCGGCGCCAGCGTGGCTGCGCTTCGCAGCCGCCGAGGCCGGCGATCTCGGCAGCCGCTGGCGCGTGCGGCTGACGGGCTGGCTCGCGCTGGAAGCCGAGCGCCGGCGGCTCTTCCTTTGGCTGCCGGTGGCCTATGGCACGGGCGTGGCGTTCTATTTCGCCGCCGACCGCGAGCCCGCGCCGTGGTCCGGCCCCGTGGCGGCGGCCGTCATGATAGCCGTCGCCGTCATGCTGCGCGGGCACTGGCGGGCGCGGACGGCGGCCATGGCCGCCGGCGTCCTGTTCCTCGGCTTCTCCATGGCGGCGATGCGCACGCAATGGGTGGCGCAGCCGGTGCTCAACCGCACGGTCATTGCGCCGGTCACGGGCTTCGTGCGCTCCGTCGAGGAGCGGCCGCAGGGGCCGCGCGCCATCATCGACGTGGAGGACATCGGCGGCCTCGCGGCGGGGGAGCGGCCGGCCCGCGTGCGCATCGGCCTGCGCCGCGGCACGGCCATCGCGCCCGGAACGCGCATCGTGGCCACGGCGCGGCTGGTGCCGCCGCCGCAGCCGGCGCGCCCCGGCGGCTACGACTTCGCCCGCGACGCGTTCTTCGGCGGCATCGGCGCAGTGGGGTCCGTCAACGGCCGGGTCGAGGCGATCGCCGGCCGGCATCCGCCGACACCGCCGGGCGCCCGGCTCGCGGCGTGGATAGACAATCATCGCAATGCATTGACACGTCGCATCATCGAGGCCGGCGGCGGCCCCTTGCAGGGTAGCGGCCACGGCAAGGACGGAGAGGAGCGGGCGCGGGGGCAGGAGGCGGCCTTCGTGGCGGCGCTCGTCACCGGCAAGCGCGGCATGCTGACCGACGAAACCAACGAATCCCTGCGCGCGGCGGGCATCTACCACGTGGTGTCGATCGGCGGCTTCCACATGACGCTGGTTGCGGGGACGATCTTCTTTCTCGCGCGCGCCCTGCTGGCGCTGTCTCCCGGCATGGCGTTGCGCCGGCCGGTGCGCAAGGCGGCGGCGGTGGCGGGCATCGCCGGGGCCGGCGTCTATTGCGTGTTCTCGGGTGCGGGCATCGACACGTTGCGGGCGCTCGTCGTGACGCTGATCGTCATGGGCGCGATCCTGGCGGACCGGCCGGCGCTCTCCATGCGCAATCTCGCGCTCGCCGCCTTCGTCTGCCTCACGTTCCAGCCCGAAACCCTGCTCGGGCCGAGCTTCCAGATGTCGTTCGCGGGCGTCGCCGCGCTGATCGCGCTGTTCGAGCGGTGGAGCGACGGCGCGCGGGCGCACGGCATGATGCCGCTCAGGGAAGGCGGCGGCCTGCATCTGCCGGACGCCGGGCTGCGCGGCGGGCGGCTCTACCGGCTCGTCGTCGTCAGCACGGCCACGACCGTGGTCGCGATGCTGGCCACCGGCCCGTTCAGCACCTATCATTTCCAGACCTTCAATCCGTGGGGGCTCGTCGGCAACGCCTTCGGCCTGCCGCTGGTGGAACTGCTCGTCATGCCGCTCGCCTTCATGGGCGTCATGGCCTATCCGCTCGGGCTCGACGGCCCGTTCTGGCATCTGGCCGGCCTCGCGGCCGCGCCGGTGCTTGCCGGCTCGACGATCATCGAGGGGTTCGCCGGCGCCGTGGTCGTGGTGCCCTCGTTCGGGCCGGGTGTGCTGGTCCTGCTGGTGGCAGCCCTCCTGTGGACCTGCCTCTGGACGACGCCGCTCAGATGGTTCGCCATCCTCCCGGCGGGCCTCGGCGTGGCGCTCGCCGCCATGCCCGACCGGCCGGACATGCTCATCGACCGCGAAGGCAGGGGCGCGATGGTACGGGCGGCGGACGGCCGCTATCTCGTTCTCGGCCGCCCGTCCGCCTTCACCGTCGAGCAATGGCTGCGGTCGGACGGCGATCCGCGCCGGGCGGGTGATCCATCACTGCGTGCCGGCGTTGCCTGTGACCGCATCGGCTGCGTCACCGTGCTGCCGGAGGGGCGCAGCGTCGCCTTCGCCCTCGACGAGCGGGCCGCCTACGAGGACTGTACCCGCGCCGCCGTTGTCGTGACGCGCTGGCGCGCGCCGGAAAACTGCGCCGCCCGCCACGTCATCGACAGAACCGACCTCGACCGGCACGGCGCTCTGGCGCTGATTTTCGAGGGCGACGATCTCGTCATCAGGGGCCGGCCGGACGGCGAGAACGGCAATGTCCGGGCAGGTGATGCCGGATCGTCCGACAACCGGCCCTGGCGACGTCCGGCCCATCGGTGACGTCCCCGAAGGGCCTTGCCAGCGGCCTCAGTAACGGCGGACGAGGCTGATGAGCTTGCCCTGGATGCGCACCCTGTCGGGCCCCAGAACACGCGTCTCGTAGGCCGGATTGGCGGCTTCGAGCGCGATCGAGGAACCGCGCTTGCGCAGGCGTTTCAGGGTGGCTTCCTCGTCATCGATGAGCGCGACGACGATGTCCCCGGTGTCGGCGTTGTCCTGCCGACGCAGGATGACTGTGTCGCCATCGAGAATCCCGGCCTCGATCATCGAATCGCCCCGCACTTCCAGGGCGAAATGCTCGCCGGGGGACAGCAGCTCGGGCGGCAGGGTCAGCGAATGGCTCGAATTCTGGATCGCCGTGATGGGCGTGCCGGCCGCGATACGCCCCATCACCGGAATGGTAAGCCCGCCGGAGGAGACGGGGTCGATTTCCTGCACGGGCCTGTCGACGTTGGCCCGTCCGCCGGCGGGAGCGCGGCCGAGGCCGCCCTCGACGATGCTCGGACTGAAGCGGCCGCGCGGCACCGGCGCGGTCGGCACTTCCGGCAGCCGAATCACCTCGATGGCGCGCGCCCGGTTCGGCAGCCGGCGGATGAAACCGCGCTCCTCGAGCGCGATGATCAGCCGGTGGATCCCCGACTTGGAGCGCAGGTTCAGCGCGTCCTTCATCTCATCGAACGAAGGAGGAACTCCGGACTCGCGCATCCGTTCATGAATAAACCGAAGCAGATCGTGTTGCTTGCGCGTCAGCATGGATTACGCGTCCTCCCGGGATTTCCGCCAGTTCGTAACGTCAAATGACGAGGCACGAAACGAAACGCGAACACCATACACGTTCTTAATGTGTTCCGCAAGCGTCACTGTTCACGATAAGCCTTAAAACTTTGTTGTTTGGAGCGGGGCGGCGCGCCGATTTCCGCCTGGCGGTGCGACTTTCATCGGCCGGCGCACAGGGAAAGCCGATTCTACAGCGTCGATTCTGTGGCGGGGCTGGCCGCGTTCCCGCGGACGACGGCCCGCCGCGGATCAGATGTCGAGATCTCAGATGTCCAGATCCGTGGCGAAGGCCGCGTGTTCCTGGATGAAGGAGAAGCGGGCTTCCGGCTTGTTGCCCATCAGCCGCTCGACCGCCTCGCCGATTTCGGGCCGCGCGTCGTGATCCACCACCACCCGGAGCAGGGTGCGCTTGCGCGGATCCATGGTGGTTTCCTTGAGCTGCGCCGGCAGCATCTCGCCGAGGCCCTTGAAGCGGCCAATATCCACCTTCTTGCCCTTGAAGGTCGTGCGCATCAGCTCCTGCCGGTGCGTCTCGTCGCGGGCGTAGACGGTCTTGCCGCCTTGGCTCAGGCGGAACAGCGGCGGCACGGCCAGATACAGGTGCCGCCCGTCGATGAGGCGCGGCGTCTGCTGCCAGAAGAACGTGATGAGGAGCGAGGCGATATGGGCGCCGTCCACGTCGGCGTCGGTCATGATGATGATCTTGTCGTAGCGCAGGTCCGCCTCGCGATAGGCGGAGCCCGCGCCGCAGCCCAGCGCCAGCATCAGATCCGCGATCTGCTGGTTCTGCAAAAGCTTGTCGCGTCCGGCGGAAGCGACGTTGAGGATCTTGCCGCGCAACGGCAGAATGGCCTGCGTGGCGCGGTCGCGCGCCTGCTTGGCCGATCCGCCGGCCGAATCGCCCTCGACCAGAAAGAGCTCCGACCCCTCCGCGCCCGCCCGCGTGCAGTCGGCGAGCTTGCCGGGCAGGCGCAGGCGGCGCGTCGCCGTCTTGCGGGCGACTTCCTTTTCGGCGCGCCGGCGCAGCCGTTCCTCGGCGCGCTCCACCGTCCAGTCGAGGAGCCGGGAGGCCTGCTGGGGCGCGGCGGCGAGCCAGTGGTCGAAGGCGTCTCGCACCGCGTTCTCGACGATGCGCGCGGCCTCCGTCGTCGCGAGCCGGTCCTTGGTCTGGCCCTGGAATTCCGGCTCGCGGATGAAAACCGAGAGCATTGCCGCGCACGAGGTCATGATGTCGTCGGCGGTGATCTGCGCCGCGCGCTTCGACTGGTTGACGCGCTCGGCGTGGTCGCGCAGGCCGCGCAGCAGGGCGGCGCGCAGGCCCTGTTCGTGCGTGCCGCCCTCGGGCGTCGGGATGGTGTTGCAATAGGAGGCGACGTGGCCGTCGTCCTGCGTGTACCAGGCGATCGCCCATTCCAGCGAGCCGTGGGCTCCCGTCGGGGCGCCTGTCGTGCCTGCCTTGCCGTTGGTGGCGGACTTGTCGATGCGGCCGGAGAAGATGGTGTCGACGACGAGCTCGCGCCCCTCGATCTCCTGCGCCAGATAGTCCCGCAAGCCGCCGGGGAAGCGGAAGGTCGCCTCGGCCGGCACCTTGCCGCCGGCGGGCAGCAGTTCCGGCGCGCAGCGCCAGCGGATCTCGACGCCGCCGAACAGGAACGCCTTCGAGCGCGCCATGCGGAAGAGGCGCGCCGGATCGAACCGCGTGCCGGGGCCGAAGATTTCGGCGTCCGGCTTGAAACGCACGCGCGTGCCGCGCCGGTTGCTGACGCGCCCCAGCGTCGCGAGGGGCCCGAGCGGCAACCCGCGCGAAAACTCCTGCCGGTAGAGGATCTGCCCGCGCGCGACCTCGACCTCGAGCTTTTCCGAGAGCGCGTTCACCACCGACACGCCGACCCCGTGCAGGCCGCCCGATGTCTCGTAGACCTTGGAATCGAACTTGCCGCCGGCGTGCAGCGTGGTGAGAATCACCTCGAGCGCCGACTTGTCGGGGAACTTCGGATGCGGATCGACGGGAATGCCGCGCCCGTTGTCGGTGACGGCGAGGAACCCGTCGGCCGACAGCTCCACCTCGATGAAGCCGGCGTATCCCGCCACGGCCTCGTCCATGGCGTTGTCGATGACCTCGGCGAAGAGGTGATGCAGCGCCTTCTCGTCCGTGCCGCCGATATACATGCCGGGACGCCGGCGCACGGGCTCGAGCCCCTCCAGCACCTCGATGGACGAGGCGTCATAGCCTGCCTCGGGCTGGCCGGGGTTCCCGGCAGCCTGCGCCTGTTCCCGCTTGACGGCGGCCACGTTCCTGGCCGCGGCAGCCGCACGGCCGGAGGCGGCTCTGGCGGCCGAACCGGCGCCTGAAGAGCTGACGCCCGTCCTGGTGGCCGGCTCGGCGCCGCCCCCGCCTGCCGGGGTGCCGAAAAGGTCGTTGCCATCCGTCATCATGCCCGCCCGTATTCCAATCCGCCGATGAAGATTCCAGCCATGCCAGGGACAACCCGACATGGGACGATCCGAATGGAACGCCCCGGACAGGACATGCACGGCGACACCGCATGCGTCCGAGGCGAACGGACAGGAAACATGCAGTTGTACCGCGAACTGTCAAGGGGCCGGGGAACCATGACCTGTGACGACGACCCAGTATGGAAAACGCATCAAGAATGCCACGGCGGCATCGCCGGCCACAATCTTGGAGGATGAAAATCCGCAATTAACCCGTGCATAAGCCGCGTTTCCGGCGGCGCTGGCGTCGATGCGGCATCGTGCTATCGTGGCGCGCTTCCGCTCCACCCGCGGCATCCGCGTCATCCTTTCTCCAGCGCAGGGAACATTGCGTGTCCGACGACTATCAAGCCCACCCGCGGCCCGGTGGCCGTCCGCCCGTGCGCGAGCCGGCGTTCAACGTGCCCGGCGTGGTCCTCGCCGTCATCGCCGTGCTGGCGGCGATCCATGCCCTGCGCACGCTGCTTCCGGACGGGGAAGGCGCCCACCTGATGCTGTCGCTCGCCTTCATTCCGGCACGGCTGACCGTGTTTTTCGACCCCTCGCGGGCGCAGGAACTGTTCGAATCCGCTTTCGCCGGCGGCGGCATGCAGATGGCGCTGACGCGTTTCGTCCTGACGGAGGGGCCGGCGCCGTGGTCCGTCGTCACTTACGGCCTGCTGCATGGATCGTGGATGCATCTCGGCTTCAACGCGCTGTGGCTGCTGGCCTTCGGCACGCCGGTGGCGTGGCGCTTCGGCGTGGCGCGGTTTCTGCTGCTGTTCCTCGCGGCGACTGTCGCAGGATCGCTGTTCTACTGGCTCATGCGGCCCGTCGACGTCACGCCGATGGTTGGCGCCTCGGGGGCGATTTCGGGGGTGATGGCGGCGGCGGCGCGATTCGTCTTCGGCTCCGGGCAGGTTGCCGTCTTCGGGCGGTCCACGCCATCGGTGCTGTTTGCGCCGGCGCAGCCGCTCGTCAACCTGCTGGAAAACAGGCAGGCGCTGGGTTTCATCATCGCCTGGCTCGTCATCAACCTGATCGCGGGTTTCGCCTCGGGCGCCTTCGGCGTCGATGGCGCGATCGCGTGGGAGGCGCACATCGGCGGCTTCCTCGCGGGCCTCGCCCTGTTCCGGCCGCTCGATCCCGTCCCTCCCGCCGCACGACGCTCCTGAACGCGTCGATTCGGTCGATTCCGTTGGCGGGAAAGCGTTCCGGCCGCTTCACGGCCTTGCCATACACGCCGGCGGAAGGCAGAATATGCCTCAAGGCCGCCCATGGACGGCGGTGCGCAGATCGGGCCCGTAAACAATACAGAACACACGATAATAACGAAGAAGATACCGAAAAACGGACCGCTCTGCTGCCGCCGCGCCTGTCGGGCGCGCTGCGGTTCAGTGAATATCGAGGGAGGTTGATATGGGCACAGTCGCCGCAATTCTTTCGTCCAAGGGGCGTTCCGTCATTACGATTTCGCCCCAGCGCACGCTGCACGAGGCCGTCGACGTGCTGTCGACGCGGGGTGTCGGCGCGCTGGTGGTGACCGGCGTCGACGGAGCGGTGCTCGGCATACTGTCCGAACGGGACGTGGTGCGCATGCTCGGCCAGGATGGGCCGCGCGCACTCGACAACACCGTGTCTCGCGTCATGACGTCACGGGTGAAGACGTGCACGCCCTACGACACCATCGAGGATGTCATGGAGATGATGACCGCCGGCCGTTTCCGTCACATTCCCGTGATGGAGGGCGGCAGGCTTTCCGGCATCATCTCGATCGGCGACGTGGTGAAGCACCGGCTGGCGGAGTTCGAGACCGAGCACCAGGCGTTGCGCGAGTACATCGCCACTGCGTGACGTGAATAGTGACCTGAAGAGGTCAGGTGAAATCCCGGGGGCGGGGACGGATCAGCGCGGCTCCGCCCCGTCCTCGCCGCGCAGGTATTCCAGCAGGTCGGGCAGGGCCCGCTCCGTCGCCTTCTCGCCCAGGGCAATGATCTCCCCCGCGCGGTGGAAATCGAACAATCCGACATGGGCGAGGCGGGGCGCGATGGTGATGTCCGGCGGGTCGCCGGCGAGGCGCGAGCGCGCGATTCGGTCCTGCGTGATGTTGAACGCGTCCATCAGCACCGTCGCGAGGCCGGGGGCGCGGGGCCGGCGCTGCTGTCCGCGTGCGCCCGGAAGCGCGCTCTGGAACGGCGCGAAGAAACGCCGCAGCAGGCTGTCCGTCGGATGTTCGGCGCTGTCGATGAGCTCCTGCGCCTCTTCCGGATCGAGGGTCGGTCCCATCGCGGTGCGGGCGCGCGGATCGCCGTTCAGGTTGACCGCGACGGCGGCTTCCGCGCCGAGCACCCGCGTCGCCGTCACCGGGATGGGGTTGACGAGCGCGCCGTCCATGAGCCACCGCCCGCCGAGTCTCACCGCGTCGAACACGCCCGGCAAAGCATATGAGGCGCGCAGCGCCTCGGCCAGCTGCCCGCGCGTGAGCCAGATCTCGTGGCCCGATCCGAGTTCCGTCGCCACCGCCGCGAAGCGCAGCGGCAGTTCCTCGATCTTCAGCGCGCCGAGGTTCTCCACCAGCAGTTTCTGCAGGCGATCGCCGGCGAGCAGGCCCGAGCCGTTGATGTGGAAATCCATCAGCCCGACGACGCGGCGCTTGGTGAGCGAGCGGGCGAAATCCTCGAGCTCGTCGAGCTTGCCCGCGGCATAGCACCCGCCGACGACCGCGCCGATGGAGGTGCCGGCGATGACGGACGGCTGCAGCCCCTCGCGCCGGAGCACCTTCAGCACGCCGATATGCGCCCAGCCCCGGGCCGCGCCGCCGCCGAGCGCCAGGCCGAAGCGCATGCCGCCTGCCGGCGTCTCATCCGTTTCCGCGCGCTGTCCGTCGGGCCCCGGTCTGTGCTCCGGCGGATCGTCTCCCGCGCGGTGCTGCTCCATGATCAACTTACCCGTGAACCGGAAAATCTCCTCCAGCAAGATAACATACCTCTGAAAAAACGCGGGTGCTTTCCGGGGCGATCATCGGTCCGTCGTCAGCCAGTCGTTCTTTTTTATAAGTTCTTGTAGGCGGTTATGTGACCGGCGCGGGCGGATCTCCGGCCTTGCCTCCATGCGCTCCCGTGCCCGCCGCCCCTGGAGGACGAGGAAGCGGGCCGGGCGAGGGGGCCTGTTCCGAAGCTCCGGATGATATCCTGCCGGAATATGGCTTGCGCGAAACTTGCCCGGCTTCGGCGCACCCCGCCATCGTCACCGGGTATTGGAATTGCTGAATTCTCCGTCAGTGTTAACCAATGGCCAAGTGCGATTCGTTACAATCCCTGCGATATTCGTCTCATACCCGGAAGCATGGCGCTGCTGCCGGGCGGGCGATGGCGGTTCGGTGCGGCGGCGGGAGCGGCTGCCGCGGCGCGCGGTCGACGGAGCGCTCGTGTTGCCCGGAGGGCATTCCGGGCCATGCATCTTTCGCTCCATGATGGTATAGCAGGTGTGTTTGCGTTGGAGGCCCGAAGGCGCGTGAGTGAAGACCGGACCATCCCGCCCGCCGCGCCGATCGGCCGGACAGCCGGCCGCCCGGGGGCAGTGCCGGTGCCGGAGCGCCGGCGGCGACGCGACGCGCGTCCCCTCGCGCTGCTGTGGCTCGCCGGGGTCGTGACGCTGCCGCTCGTCTCGGCCGTGGCGATCGCCGGGCGGGCCGAGGCGCAGCTTCTCGCGCCGCAGTCCGCCGAGACCGAAGCCGAGGCGGACAGCGGGGCGCCGCGCCGCTCGTTCTTCGGCCGCCTCTACGATCGCCTGCTCGGACGCGAGCCCGAGGTGGAGGAGGCCGAGACCATCCCCGTTCCCGATGGCGTGAGCTACACGGTGACCTTCGACATTCCCGACGACAGCGCGGCGGAGCAGCTCGAGGACGTGTCCGACCTGGCGCGCCTGCAGCGGCAGCAGCCCTCCGGCGCGGTAGGGCTCGTGGCGCGCGCCAACGCCGACAAGGGCCGCCTGATCTCGGCGCTGGAGGCGCTCGGCTACTACGACGGCCGCATCGACATCCTGCTGGCGGGCGAGCCGCTCGACAGCTCCGCGGTCACGGCGCGCATCGAGGCGGCGCGCCGCTCCGGCCCCGTGCCGGTGCGGATAAGGGTCACGCCCGGCAAACGCTACGTTTTCGGGCGCTTCGCGCTCATCGACGCCACGACCCGCCGCCCGCTTCCGTCGCCCGACTGGGCGAAGCTCGGCCTCGAGGCCGGCGAGCCCGCGGTGAGCGCCGACGTGCTGCGGGCCGAAACCGCGCTCATCGGCGAGTTTCGCAATCAGGGCTATGCGCTGGCGAAGGTGCCGGCGCGTCAGGCGACCGTCGATCACTCCCGCCAGACGATGGATATCGTCTTCCACGTCGATCCCGGCCGGCGCGCCACGTTCGGGCCGGTCACGGTGTCGGGCACCGACAGGCTCGATCCCGATTTCGTCAGGGATCGCGTGCCCTTCAAGGAAGGCGAGATCTTTTCGCCGGAGGCCACCGCGCGGCTGCGGCGGGACCTGAGCGCCTACGACGTGTTCGATTCCGTGCGCGTGATCGAGGCCGACCACCTCAACGCCGACGGCTCCCTGCCGATCGAGGTGCAGGTCAGCGAGCGGCTGCCGCGCTTCATCGGCTTCGGCGCCAAGTATTCGACGACGGAAGGCCCGGCCGCCAACGTCTACTGGGGGCACCGCAACCTGTTCGGCGGCGCCGAGCGCCTGCGTCTGGAGGCGCAGGTGTCGAGCACGGACGTCGATACGATCAACGGCCGCTCGCGGGCGCGCACCATCGAGAAGCTCGGCTACAAGATCGGCGCGAGCTTCCTCAAGCCCGGCATCTTCACCGTCAAGGACGATCTCATCGTCGAGGCGGCGGCGCTGAGGGAGATCACCCAGACCTACACCCGCCAGGGCTTCATCGGCTCCATCGGCGTGAAGCGCACGTTCTCGGACGAGCTGTGGGGGCAGATCGGCATCGACGTCGAGCGGGCCAAATTCACCGCCCCGACCAACACGAGCTACACCAACAGCGGCTGGTATACCCTTGTCGGCTTGCCAGTGCAGCTCAACTACGACAACACCGGCGACAAGCTCAATCCGACGCGCGGCGTGCGGGTCGCGGCCAAGGTGACGCCCTATCCGTCGTTCCTCGGATCGACGGTGGACATGACCAAGATCGACGTCACCCTTTCCGGCTACCTGCCGCTGGACAGCGACGCGCGCTACGTGCTCGCGGGGCGGACGCGGGTGGGCTCCATCGTCGGCGCGGGGCTCGCGGACATCCCGCCGCCGCACCGGTTCTTCGCCGGCGGCGGCGGCTCCGTGCGCGGCTACGACTACCAGAGCCTCGGCCCGAAGGACGACCTCGGCGTGGTGGTCGGCGGGCGCAGCCTGTTCGAGGCGTCGGTGGAAGCGCGCGCCAAGATCACCGACACCATCGGTGTGGTGGCGTTCGCGGACGCCGGCATGGCCTACAGCTCCGCTACACCGAAATTTGATGAATCGCTGCGGTACTCGGCCGGCCTCGGTTTGCGTTATTACACCAGCATCGGCCCGATTCGCCTCGATGTCGCGCGCGGCCTCAACCGCGAGCGGGGCGATCCACCCTACGGACTCTACGTCAGCCTGGGACAAGCGTTTTGATCGGTCGCAACGGATATAGGCGCAGACGCGGGCGCATCGGCATTGGCGGGCTTCTGCTGCGGCTCGCTGCCGGCATCCTCGTGGCTCTCGTGGGCGGCTTCCTGTTCCTCACCCGCACCGACACCGGCCGGGCGGCACTGGTCAACGTCATAGAGAGCGTCGTGAGCGGCCCGGATCTGACGCTCGCCATCGGCAGGCTGGAGGGGCCGGTGCCCTTCGACATGACGGTGCGCGACGTGCGCGTCGGCGACGCCGGGGGCGTCTGGCTCGATATCGACCGGGCGCGGCTGTCCTGGCGGCCGCTGTCGCTCTTCGGCGGCGTGCTCGACATCGAGGTGGTCGAGGCGGACAAGGTCACCGTCGCCCGCGCACCGGCGTCGTCGGGGACGGACGAGCCGGAGGATTCCGACACTGCCGGCGGCGGCCTGCCGCAACTGCCGTTCGGCATCACGCTCGAACGGCTCGCCGTCGGTGAGGTGGCGCTCGGCGAGGCGCTGTTCGGGCAGCCGGCCAGTCTCAGCGTCGCGGGTTCGGCGCAACTGGTGGATTACCGGCAGGGGCTGAACGTCGACCTCACGGTCGACCGCATCGACGGGCAGGAGGGGCGCATCGTCGGCCGCTTCGGCTTCGCGCCCGACGGCGACATCCTGACGCTCGACGTGGCCGCGCAGGAGCCGGCCGGCGGCATCGTCTCGCAGATCGCCGGCGTCGAGGATCTGCCGCCGCTGTCATTCGCCGCCAAGGGCGCGGGGCCGCTCGACGACTGGCAGGGCCAGCTCGTGCTCGACATGGCGGGCAAGGCCGGGGCCAACGGCGTGGTCGCGGTGAGGCGCGCCGACGACGCGCGGGTGCTCACCGCGACGATCAACGCCGATATCGCGGCGTTGCTGCCCGACACGCTCGCGCCGCTCGCGGCCGGACAGAGCGATGTCGCCGTCGAGGCCCGCTTCCACGATGCGGGCGCCATCGAGGTGACGCGCGCCCGGCTCACGTCGGCCGCCGCACAGGCCGAGGCGCAGGGGCGCTTCGAGCCCGGATCGGAAGCGGTGTCCGCCACGCTCAGCGTGGAGGCGGGCGCGCCCGCCGCCTTCGCCGGATTGTCGCCGGTGCCGGTATCCTGGTCCGGCGCGACGTTCGAGGCCGACGTCGGCGGCACGCTGTCGGCGCTCACGGTCTCAGCGAGGGCGACCGCCTCGGATCTGGCGGCGGAGAACTACGGCGTGACCGATCTCAGCGTCGCCCTCGACGCCCGCAGCAACGGCGACGTGCGCCAGGAGGATACCCGCTTCGATTTCACGCTCGACGGCGACGTCGGCGGTCTCACGACGCCCGACGAGGCGCTGACGCGGGCGCTCGGCGGCGCCGTCAGCCTTGATGCGCGCGGCAGCGCCGATCGCTCGCTCGTCGCGCAGATCGAGGAGGCGCATCTGGCGCTCGCGCCTCTGTCGCTGCGCTTTGCCGGGCTCGTCGATCCCGGAGAGGTCATCGGCAAGATCGCGCTGGAGCGGGCGGACCTTGCGGCCCTGCGCGCCTTCGCCGGACCGGACATCGCCGGGACCGCGAGGCTCGATGCCGACGTCGACGTGGCGTTCGACCTGTCGCGGCTTGCGGTGACGCTCGACGGCGCGGTGGAGAAGCTGCACACCGGCGTTGCCGCCGCCGACGGCCTGACGGGCGGCCGGATCGCGCTGTCGGGCGGCGTCAACCGGGCCGAGGACGGCAGCTTCGGCTTCGAGGATTTCAAGGTCGGCGGCGCCCATGTCAGCCTCGCGGCGGACGGCGCTGCGACGCCTGAGCGCGCCGACGTGCGCGCCAGGCTGTCGCTCCCCGACCTCGCGAAGCTCGATCCGCAGTTGCAGGGCGAGGGCGCGTTGACGCTGGCGCTCACCGGCGATCTCGACAATCTGAACGGCACGGCCAGCCTGTCAGTGCCGCGGGCACGCGCCATGGGTCGGCCGGTCGAGGCGCTGCAGCTCGATATCGACGCCCAGAACCTGCTCGGCGCGGCCACGGCGCTGCTGAAGCTCGGCGGCACGGTCGACGGCCGCCCGGCGCGCGGCACAGGCCGCTTCGCGCGCGCCGCGGACGGCGCGATGCGGATCGACGGGCTCGACATGGCGCTCGGCTCCGTGGCCGTGACGGGTGCGGTGGCGCTCGATCCGGCGCAGCTCGCGAGCGGGCGCATCAACATCGCCGCCGGCAACCTCGGCGATCTGGGGCCGCTGCTGCTCACCGACCTTGCGGGGCGTGTCGATCTGCAGGCCGACCTCTCGGCGGAGGGCGGCGGCCAGAACGCGCGCGTGTCCGGCTCGGTCGAGCGGTTCGCGGGCTTCGGCGCATCGGTGCGGCAGGTGCGGATCGATGCGTCGGGGCGCGATCTGCTGCGCCAGCCGGTGCTCGATGCCCGGGTCGATGTCGAAGGCGCCAATGCCAGCGGCGTCGATGTGTCGCGCCTGGCGCTGACGGCGAAGGGCAGCGGCACGGCCAACGATATCGCGCTCAACGGCGTGGTGCAGGGGTCGGACGTGACGGCGGCGGCGCGGGTGACGCTGGGCGAGGCGACGAGCGTCGTCATCAATCAGGCGCGCGTGTCGCGCGGCAACCAGCGCATCGATGTCCAGCCGAACGCGCGCATCGACCTCGCCGGCGGCGGGGTGCGCATCTCGGATCTGGAACTGCGCTCCGGCCCGGGCCGGCTCAGGGTGGCGGGCGAGGCGGGCGAACGTCTCAACCTCAACACGACGATCCAGAATTTCCCGCTGGCCATCGCCGAACTGTTCGCACCGAACCTCGGGCTCGCCGGCACTGTCTCCGGCGAGGCGAGCGTGACGGGCGCGGCCGCCCGTCCCGACGGGCGCTATCAGCTCAACGTCGCCGGCCTCAGTCTGCCGGCCATGAGCGAGGCCGGCCTGCAGCCGCTGACGATCGCGGCGAACGGGACCCTCGGGCAGGGGAGGGTGACGACGGACGCCACCATCCGCGGCCAGAACAACGTGACGCTGCGCGTGCAGGGATCGGCGCCGCTCGGCGACGGCAACCTCGATCTGGCGGTGACCGGGCCCATCGATCTCGGCATCGCCAACGCGGTGCTGTCCGCCAGCGGGCAGGTGCTGACCGGCACGGCGAACGTCGACCTGCGCATCCGCGGCACCACGGCCGCCCCGGCCATCGGCGGCAACGTGCGCATCGGCAACGGGCGGTTCGTCGATCCGGTGCAGGGGCTCTACTTCGACAACATCCAGCTCGTGCTCACGGGCAACGAGCGCGAGCTGACGGTCACGACCCTCTCGGCGCGCACCCGCAACGGCGGCGCGGTGACGGGCTCGGGGCGGGTGACGGTCGATCCCGCGGCGGGCTTTCCCGGCAACATCACCATCCGTGCGCAAAGGGCGCAGCTCGTGGGCAGCGAGATGGTGAACATGGTGGCGAGCCTCGATCTCGGCGTCACGGGGCCTTTGGCGCAGGCGCCGAACCTCGCCGGCACCATCAACATCGACAACCTGCAGATCACCATCCCGAACCGCTTCCCGCTGTCGCTGACCCCCATCGTCGTGCAGCACGTCCACCCGCCGCCGCGCGTGCGTGCGCGCATCGAGCGCGCCGCCGAGGCGGAGGCGCAGGCGGCGGCCCAGCGGCCGTTCGCGCTCGGGCTCGACGTGACGGTGAATTCCCCCACCCGCGTCTTCGTGCGCGGGCAGGGTATCAACGCCGAGCTCGGCGGCACGCTCAGGGTGCGGGGCGACAGCAACAACCCGATCATCGACGGCGGCTTCCAGATGCGCCGCGGCACGCTCTCCGCCGTCGGGCGCACGCTGACGTTCACGCGTGGCGAGGTCTCGTTCGTGGGCGGCAGCCTCGATCCGACGCTCGATTTTCTGGCCGAGGCGCCGGCGAGCGACGTCACGGCCCAGATCGGCGTGACCGGCTATGCCTCCAATCCGCAATTGTCGATCTCGTCCCGGCCCGAGCTGCCGCAGGACGAGGTTTTCGCCCGCCTGCTGTTCGGGCGGCCGGTGACGCGCCTGTCCACGGCCCAGACCATCAGGCTCGCGCGCGCCATCGCCGAGCTCACCGGCATGGGCAGCAGCGGCGGGCTCGGCGATGTCGGGCGTTCACTGGGGCTCGATTCGGTCGACGTCGGCACGGACGATGCCGGCAATGTCGATGTCGGCGTCGGCAAGCGCATCAACGACAACATCTATCTGGGCGTCAAGCAGGGCGCGTCCGCCGCCTCGAGCCGCGTGACCGTCGACGTCAACATCACGGATCACATCAAGCTGCAGGGCGAGGCCGGGGCCGACGGCTCGAGCGCGGTCGGCATCGGCATGGAGTGGGACTACTGAACGCCGGAGCGTGATGCGGACGCCCCGCGATGACGACTCGTGCGAAACGTCACCCCGCTCTATAGCCACTCATGGCCTCTACCGCATTTCTGCGTTTCACTGAAACGCAGAAATGCGGTATCTTTTTGATTTAACGCGCCTTCTTCAGCAGACCGGTGTCCACTTTGCTTGAAAACGCTCTAGGCGGCTCTCTTGCGCAGCTCCCACAGGGCCATGATGCGCGGCGGCAGCAGAACCTCGCCGTCGGCCGTGCGAATCCAGGCGATCTCCCGGTTGCCGGGCCTCTGCGTCATCGCGAAGGCGACGGCGTCGTGGAGGGTGAGGAATTCGATGGCGTCCTCGGGGCGGGCTTCCCGGTCAACCGACCAGTATTGCAGCCGCACCGGCCTTTGCAGGTCGTCTTGCATGGTTTTCTCCTGGTTTTTGTGTTTGTCCATGCCCGGCGCAGAGGCGCCGGATCTACAAAACGGCAAATGATCGCTGGCCGCGACCCCCTTTCGTGCCGTTCGTCATGTCACCATGTTAGCCTAAAGTCGCAGGTATGGCAAAAAGCGCAGCGAAGGGTGCAGGCAGTACTTGCGCCGGAGCGGAGGCTGGGATAAGCCTTCGCGCACATGCGAACCGGTCTAAGGCGGCGAATCCGGCAGGTATTGCTGTAGTTTCCGCCTTATTTGCAATGGCGCGGCGCGTATGATCGGGGCATGGAGCCGCCCGGCCAATCGGGCGAGGAGAGCCGTCGGAGGATCGGATGCAGGATTTGTTGTTGGACTATCT
Organism: Pseudochelatococcus sp. B33; assembly: GCF_053570585.1. Taxonomy (NCBI): domain Bacteria; kingdom Pseudomonadati; phylum Pseudomonadota; class Alphaproteobacteria; order Hyphomicrobiales; family Chelatococcaceae; genus Pseudochelatococcus; species Pseudochelatococcus sp. B33. Next base: position 83,656 of record NZ_JBSEFH010000011.1, read on the forward strand.
GCCGCTTGTGATCTTCCTGGGTGTCTCGTTGGTGATCGGGCTTGCGCTTCTCGTGTCGCCGTTCCTGCTCGCTTACAAGAATCCCGACCCGGAAAAGCTTTCGGCCTACGAGTGCGGCTTCAACGCGTTCGACGACGCACGCATGAAGTTCGACGTGCGCTTTTATCTCGTCGCCATCCTGTTCATTATTTTCGATCTCGAGGTCGCATTCCTGTTTCCGTGGGCGATTACGTTCGGGCAACTGGGATGGTTCGGCTTCTGGTCGATGATGGCTTTTCTCGCCGTGCTGACCGTTGGCTTCGTCTATGAGTGGAAGAAGGGAGCCCTGGAATGGGATTGATCGGACAGCCCTCGCCGAACGCCGGTCCCGGCGCGCTGGTCGCTCCCGCGCCGCGCGGCATCATCGATCCGAACACGGGCAAGCCGGTCGGCGCGAACGACCCGTTCTTCGGCGCGCTCAACGATGAACTCGCCGACAAGGGGTTCATCGTCACCGCGACCGACGAGCTGATCAATTGGGCGCGCACCGGCTCCCTGATGTGGATGACGTTCGGGCTCGCCTGCTGCGCCGTCGAGATGATGCAGCTGTCGATGCCGCGCTACGACGTCGAGCGTTTCGGCTTCGCCCCGCGCGGCAGCCCGCGCCAGTCCGACGTGATGATCGTCGCCGGCACGCTGACCAACAAGATGGCGCCGGCCTTGCGCAAGGTCTATGACCAGATGCCCGAGCCGCGCTACGTGATCTCGATGGGATCGTGCGCCAACGGCGGCGGCTACTACCATTATTCCTATTCGGTGGTTCGCGGCTGCGACCGCGTGGTGCCGGTCGATATCTACGTGCCCGGCTGTCCGCCGACCGCCGAGGCGCTGCTCTACGGCGTGCTGCTGCTGCAGAAGAAGATCCGCCGCACCGGCACGATAGAGCGCTGAGAGGAACGCGGAATGAGTACGGATGCTGCGGACAGGAACGCCGAGGCTCAACCGGTCGCCCAGCCTGCCACCTCGGAGCTCGAACGGCACGGGGCGGCCATCGCGCAGGCGCTGGGCGACAGGATCGTGGCGACCAGGGTGGCCTATGGCGAATTGACGCTGATCACCCGTCTCGATGCCGTCATCGAGGTGCTGACGTTCCTGCGCGACGACCCGTCGACCCTCTACGTGGCTTTCATCGACATCAGCGGCGTCGACTATCCGGAGCGCGAGCGCCGCTTCGACGTGGTGTACCACCTGCTGTCGCCGCGCCATAACCGCCGCATCCGCGTCAAGGTGGAGACGGACGAGTTCACGCCGGTGCCGAGCGCGGTCGCGGTGTTTCCCGCCGCCGGCTGGTACGAGCGCGAGGCCTACGATCTTTACGGCGTGCTGTTCTCGAACCATCCCGACCTGCGGCGCCTCTTGACCGACTACGGTTTCGACGGGCATCCGCTGCGCAAGGATTTCCCGCTCACGGGCTATGTCGAGGTGCGTTACGACGACGAGAAGAAGCGCGTGGTCTACGAACCCGTGAAGCTGGTGCAGGAGTTCCGTACCTTCGATTTCCTGTCGCCGTGGGAGGGGCCGGACTACCGGCTTCCCGGCGACGAAAAGGCGGGAGGCCGTCCGTCATGACCCATGCAGCGCTCGATGCCGAATGTCTTTGCGGTGCCGTCCGGTTCACCGCCGTGCCGGAGAACGACGAAGCCGGCGTCTGTCACTGCGCGATGTGCCAGCGCTGGGCGGGGGGCATCTCGATCTCCCGCGCCTGCACAGACCTGACGATGACCCGGGACGCGGCGCTCGGTGTCTATGACTCGTCCGAATGGGGCGAGCGCGGCTTCTGCCGCGAATGCGGATCGTCGTTGTTCTGGCGCGCGAAGGACGGCTCGCACACCGCCGTGGCGGTCGCCGCCTTCGGCTCCCATGAGGGCGTGCGGCTGACGCTCGAGATATTCTACGACCGGAAGCCGGATTTCTACGCGCTCGCCAACGACACGAAGAAGATGACGGAGGCGGAGACCATCGCGTTCTTCACCGGCGGTCAGGACGGACAGTCCCAGGACAGCAATTCCCAGGACGGCAATCATGGCTGAGGCGGACGTTCGCACCTTCAACATCAACTTCGGTCCGCAGCACCCGGCCGCGCACGGGGTGCTGCGCCTTGTGCTGGAGCTGGAAGGCGAGGTCGTCGAGCGGGTCGATCCGCATATCGGCCTGCTGCACCGCGGCACCGAGAAGCTGATCGAGTACAAGACGTACCTCCAGGCCACGCCCTATTTCGACCGGCTCGATTACGTGGCGCCGATGAACCAGGAGCACGCCTTCGTGCTCGCCGTCGAGAAGCTCCTCGGCATCGAGGTGCCGCGGCGCGGCCAGCTCATCCGCGTGCTCTATTCCGAGATCGGCCGCATCCTGGCGCATCTCCTGAACTTCACCACGCAGGCCATGGACGTGGGTGCGCTCACGCCGCCGCTGTGGGGGTTCGAGGAGCGCGAAAAGCTGATGATCTTCTACGAGCGCGCCTGTGGCGCGCGGCTTCACGCCAACTATTTCCGTCCCGGCGGCGTGCATCAGGACCTGCCGCCCGATCTCATCGATGACATCGAGGCGTTCTGCGATCCTTTCCTCAAGGTCTGCGACGATCTGTCCGACCTCGTGCTCACCAACCGCATCTTCAAGCAGCGCAACGTCGATATCGGCGTCGTCTCGCTGGAAGAATGCTGGGCGTGGGGCTTCTCGGGCACCATGGTGCGCGGCTCGGGGGCGGCGTGGGACCTGCGCCGGGCGCAGCCCTACGAGTGCTACGAGGAGATGGAGTTCGACATCCCCGTGGGCAAGAACGGCGACTGCTACGACCGGCAGGTGATCCGCATGGAGGAGATGCGTCAGTCCGTGCGCATCATGCGCCAGTGCATCGCCAAGTTGCGCGAGCCGGCGGGCCAGGGGCCGGTGTCGGCGGTCGACAACAAGGTCGTCGCGCCCAAGCGCGGCGAGATGAAGCGGTCGATGGAAGCGCTGATCCACCACTTCAAGCTGTATACCGAGGGCTTCCACGTGCCCGCCGGCGAGGTCTACGCGGCGGTGGAAGCGCCCAAGGGCGAGTTCGGCGTCTATCTGGTGGCGGACGGCACCAACAAGCCTTACCGCTGCAAGATCCGCGCGCCGGGGTTCGCGCATTTGCAGGCCATGGATTTCCTGTGCCGGGGCCACATGCTGGCCGACGTCTCGGCGATCCTTGGTTCGATCGACATCGTATTCGGAGAAGTCGACCGCTGAGCTTCACGCGGTTGGAAAGTGGGTGACGGAATGTCCGTTCGCAGGCTTGCGCCAAAGGAAATTCAGCCGGAAGGCTTCGCCTTCACGCCGGAGAATACCGCTTGGGCTGAGCGGATCATCGCCAAGTATCCCGAAGGGCGTCAGGCCTCGGCCGTGATCTCGCTGCTTTGGAAGGCGCAGGAGCAGGGCGGCGGCTGGGTGTCGGAACCGGCGATCCGCTTTATCGCGGACCTCCTGCAGATGCCCTACATCCGGGTGCTGGAGGTGGCGACCTTCTACACCATGTTCAACCTGCATCCGGTGGGGCGCTACTTCATCCAGTACTGCGGCACCACGCCGTGCCGCCTGCGCGGCGCGCAGGCCATCCAGGACGTGCTGGAGGAGCGCATCGGCCATCAGGGCGAGGTCACCGCGGACGGGCTGTTCTCGTGGCTGGAGGTCGAGTGCCTCGGCGCCTGCTGCAACGCGCCGATGGTGCAGATCAACGATGACTATTACGAGGATCTGACGCCCGAGACCTTCAACAAGCTCCTCGACGACCTCGCCGCCGGCCGGCCGGTGAAGCCCGGCCCGCAGAACGGCCGCGTCGCCTCCGAGCCGCAGGATGCGATCAACACGCTGCTCGATCCCGCGCTTTACGACGGCTCGGTTGTGGGCGCCTGGCGCAAGCGCTTCGAGGAAGAGGAGGCGCGCGCCAGGGCGGAGGCGGAGGCCAAGGCGGCGCAGGAGAAAGCGGCGCAGGAGAAAGCGGCAGCAGAGAAGGCGGCCGCCGAGGAGAAGGCGCAGGCCGCCCGCGACGCGGCGCTGCCCGACCCCGCCAAGCCCGCGACGACCCGCGCCGGCGAACAGGCCGCGCAGCAGCCGGCGCAACGTGTGGCCGAAGGCAAGGAACCGATCAAGCCCGAGCAGAAGCAGGAGGCCTCGCCCGCCACCGCGCCCGAGGCAGAGGCCCGTAAGGCCGACGACAAGACGCCCAAGGCCGCCGACAAGGCGAAGGAGTGATCGCGATGTTGCACGACAGGGATCGCATCTTCACCAACCTCTACGGACGCCACAGCCCCGGCCTCGAGGCGGCGCTCAAGCGCGGCAACTGGGACGGGACCAAGTTCCTGCTGGAGAAGGGCCGCGACTGGATCGTCAACGAGATGAAGGCGTCAGGTCTGCGCGGACGCGGCGGCGCCGGCTTCTCGACCGGGCTCAAGTGGTCGTTCATGCCCAAGCAGTCGGACGGAAGGCCGCATTATCTCGTGGTCAACGCCGACGAGTCCGAGCCCGGCACCTGCAAGGACCGCGAGATCCTGCGCCATGATCCGCACCTCTTGATCGAAGGTTGCATGCTGGCCTCCTTCGCCATGGGCGCGCATGCGGCCTATGTCTATCTGCGCGGCGAGTACATCGCCGAGCGCATCGCGCTGCAGAAAGCGGTGGACGAGGCTTACGAGGCGAAGCTCGTCGGCAAGGATAACGTCCACGGCTACCCCTTTGATATTTATGTCCATCACGGCGCCGGCGCCTATATCTGCGGCGAGGAGACGGCGCTGCTCGAAAGCCTCGAGGGCAAGAAGGGCATGCCGCGCCTCAAGCCGCCGTTCCCGGCCAACATGGGCCTTTACGGCTGTCCGACGACGGTCAACAACGTCGAATCGATCGCGGTCGCGGGCACGATCCTGCGCCGGGGCGCGGCGTGGTTTTCGGGGATAGGCCGGCCGAACAACGTCGGCACGAAGCTCTTCTGCGTCTCGGGCCACGTCAACAAACCGTGCAACGTCGAAGAGGCGATGGGCCTGACGTTCCGCGAGCTGATCGATACCCATTGCGGCGGCATCCGCGGCGGGTGGGACAACCTGCTCGCCGTCATCCCCGGCGGGGTTTCGGTGCCGCTGGTGCCGGCCCGGGAGATCATCGACGCGCCCATGGACTTCGACACCCTGCGCGGCCTGAAATCGGGCCTGGGCACGGCGGCGGTGATCGTCATGGACAAGTCGACGGACATCGTGCGGGCGATCGCGCGCATTTCCGCCTTCTACAAGCACGAGAGCTGCGGCCAGTGCACGCCCTGCCGCGAGGGCACGGGCTGGATGTGGCGCGTCATCACGCGCATGGCCGAGGGCCGGGCGCAGAAGCGCGAGATCGACCTGCTGCTCGATGTGACGACGCGCGTCGAGGGCCACACGATCTGCGCGCTGGGCGACGCGGCGGCGTGGCCGATACAGGGTTTGATCCGGCATTTCCGCCACGAGATCGAGAAGCGCATCGACGACTATGCGGCCAACCCGCATAACGACCCGGTGCACGGCAGCCCGGCACTTGTGGCGGCGGAATAAGGGTAGGGTCGATGGCAAAGATCATCGTTGACGATGTCGAGGTCGAGGTCCCGGCCGAATATACGCTGCTGCAGGCCTGCGAGGCCGCCGGCGCCGAGATCCCGCGCTTCTGCTTCCACGAGCGGCTGTCGATCGCCGGCAACTGCCGCATGTGCCTCGTCGAGGTGAAGGGCGGCCCGCCCAAGCCCACGGCCTCCTGCGCCATGAACGTGCGCGACCTGCGCCCCGGCCCCAACGGCGAGCCGCCGGTGGTGCTCACCCGCTCGCCCATGGTCAAGAAGGCCCGCGAGGGCGTGATGGAGTTCCTGCTGATCAACCATCCGCTCGACTGCCCGATCTGCGATCAGGGCGGCGAGTGCGACCTGCAGGACCAGGCCATGGCCTACGGCGTCGACTCGAGCCGCTTCATCGAGAACAAGCGCGCGGTCGAGAACAAGTACATCGGCCCGCTGGTACGCACGTCGATGAACCGCTGCATCCACTGCACGCGCTGCATCCGCTTCGTGACGGAAGTCGCCGGCGTGCCGGATCTCGGGGCCATCGGCCGTGGCGAGGACATGGAGATCACGACCTATCTCGAAAGCGCCATGGGCTCGGAGCTGCAGGGCAACGTCATCGACCTCTGCCCGGTCGGCGCGTTGACCTCGAAGCCCTACATGTTCAAGGCGCGCCCGTGGGAGCTGCTCAAGACGGAGAGCGTCGACGTCATGGACGCGCTCGGCTCGGCCATCCGCGTCGACGCGCGCGGGCGCGAGGTCATGCGTGTGCTGCCGCGCGTCAACGAGGCCATCAACGAGGAGTGGATCTCCGACAAGACGCGCTTCATCTGGGACGGACTCAAGACCCAGCGCCTCGACCGGCCCTATGTGCGCGAGAACGGCCGTCTGCGCCCCACCTCGTGGCAGGAGGCGCTGCTGGCGGTCGCGGCGAAGGTGAAGGCGACGGCGGCGAACAGGATCGGCGCCATCGTCGGCGATCTCGCCGCCGCCGAGGAGAGCTTCGCGCTGAAATCCCTGCTGCTGCGCCTCGGCTCGCCCAACATCGACGGCCGGCAGGACGGCACCGCGCTCGACCCCATCCTCGGCCGGGCCACCTACGTGTTCAACGCCACCATCGCCGGTGTGCAGGAAGCCGACGCGATCCTGCTCGTCGGCACCAATCCGCGCCGCGAGGCGGCGGTGCTCAACGCCCGCATCCGCGAGCGCTGGCGCGCCGGCAATCTCAAGGTCGGCGTCATCGGCGAGTCGGTGGACCTCACCTATACCCATGATTATCTCGGCGCCGGTCCCGAGACGCTCGCCGCCATCGCCGACGGGTCGCATTCCTTCGCGGAAACGCTCAAGGGTGCGCAGAAGCCGCTCGTCATCGTCGGCCAGGGCGCGCTGACGCGGGCGGACGGGCTCGGCGTGCTGTCGCTGGCGGCACGGGCGGCGATTGCGGTCGGCGCGGTGAAGGAAGGCTGGAACGGGTTCTCGGTGCTGCACACGGCGGCGGCGCGCGTCGGCTCGCTCGATCTCGGCCTCGTGCCGGGCGAGGGCGGGCTTGACGCCGCCGAACAGGCGGCGGGCGGCGTGGACGTGCTGTTCCTGCTCGGGGCCGACGAGATCAAGGTCGCGGACGGACCGTTCGTCGTCTATGTCGGCACCCACGGCGACCAGGGCGCGCACCGGGCGGACGTCATCCTGCCGGGCGCCGCATACACGGAAAAGTCCGGTCTCTACGTCAACACGGAAGGGCGCGTGCAGATCGCCAACCGGGCGGTGTTCCCGCCCGGCGAGGCGCGCGAGGACTGGGCCATCATCCGGGCGCTGTCGGAACTCGTGGGGCACAAGCTGCCGTTCGACAACCTCGCGCAGCTGCGCCAGTCGCTGTTCGTGTCGCACCCGCATCTGGCGCGCATCGATACGATCGAGCCGGCCGATCCTTCGGCCATCGAGCGGCTGGCGGCGCTTGACCGGGAGACACTTGGTGGCGAGACCGACAGGGCAGGCTTCGAGTCGCCCGTCGTCGACTTCTATCTGACTAACCCGATCGCCCGGGCCTCAGCGATCATGGCCGAATGCTCGGCGCTGGCGCTCGGCGTCACCCGCCAGGCGGCCGAGTAGGAGGCGCATCATGGAAACCCTGTTCACGGTGCTGCTCATCCTCGGCAAGAGCCTGCTGCTGCTCGTCGCGCTGCTGGTGTTCATCGCCTATATCCTGCTCGCCGACCGCAAGATCTGGGCGGCGGTGCAGTTGCGGCGCGGGCCGAACGTGGTCGGACCCTACGGCCTGTTCCAGTCGTTCGCGGACTTGCTGAAGTTCGTGTTCAAGGAGCCGACGATCCCGGACAGCTCGAACAAGTTCCTGTTCCTGCTCGCGCCGCTGATCACCTGCGTGCTGGCGCTCGCCGCCTGGGCGGTCATCCCGGTGGCGGACGGATGGGCGATCGCCGATATCAACGTCGGCGTGCTTTACATCCTGGCGATTTCGTCACTGGGCGTCTACGGCATCATCATCGGCGGCTGGGCGTCTAACTCGAAGTATCCGTTCCTGAGCGCCCTGCGCTCGGCGGCGCAGATGGTGAGCTACGAGGTGTCGATCGGCTTCGTCATCGTCACCGTGCTGCTGTGCGCCGGTTCGCTGAACCTGACCGAGATCGTCCGCGCCCAGCAGGAGCACGGGCTCGCGACATCGCTCGGGGTGCCGTGGCTGTCGTTCCTCAACTGGTACTGGCTGCCGCTGTTCCCGATGCTGGTCATCTTCTTCATCTCGGCGCTGGCGGAGACCAACCGCCCGCCCTTCGACCTGGCGGAATCGGAGTCGGAGCTGGTCGCGGGCTTCATGGTGGAATACGGCTCGACGCCCTACCTGCTGTTCATGCTCGGCGAATACGTGTCGATCATGCTGATGTGCGCGATGACCACCATCCTGTTCCTGGGGGGCTGGGGCGCGCCGATCGACCTGCCGCCGTTCAACTGGGTGCCGGGCGTGGTGTGGTTCACGATCAAGGTGTCGCTGGTGTTCTTCATGTTCGCCATGACCAAGGCTTTCGTGCCGCGCTACCGCTACGACCAGCTCATGCGGCTCGGCTGGAAGGTGTTTCTGCCGATCTCGCTGGTGGCGGTGTTCGTGGTGGCCTTCGTGCTGCAGCTCACGGGCTGGGCGCAGGCGGGCTGAGCCCGTTGCTGGGCGAGTCGTTTGCGGCACTGCCGCTGGCTGCGATCGTCGGGGGGGTGCTGGGCCTCTCGGCGGGATTGTTGGGACACGGGCACGTCAACCGTGTCATCGAACGCTGGCTCGACGCGGCGGAACGCGACGAGGACGAGCCGGTGGCGATGACGCGGGCCGAGCTCGAAGAGCGGATCGCCGGCCTGCGCCGGATGATCTTTGCCGGGACGGTGATCCTGTTTCCGGTTGCGGGCTTCTTGATAGGCCTTGCGATCGGTGATTAGAGCGTTTCCGGTTGAAACCGGATCATGGAAACGCTCTCACTTTTGTTTTGACGCAATTCCGGACGGAAAAGTGCTTCACACTTTTCCCGGAATTGCTTTAAAGGTCGCGCGGACGCGCGGCGCAATGGAGGCGGGCGATGAGGCTCGATCAGGCTGCGAAAGCCTTTTTGCTGAAGGAGTTCGTATCGGCGTTCGTGCTGTCGATGCGCTATTTCTTCAAGCCCAAGGCGACGTTGAACTACCCCTATGAAAAGGGGCAGTTGAGCCCGCGTTTTCGCGGGGAGCATGCCCTGCGCCGTTACCCCAACGGCGAGGAACGCTGCATCGCGTGCAAGCTGTGCGAGGCGATCTGCCCGGCGCAGGCCATCACCATCGAGGCCGGGCCGCGCCGCAACGACGGCACGCGCCGCACCACCCGTTACGATATCGACATGGTGAAGTGCATCTATTGCGGCTACTGCCAGGAGGCCTGCCCGGTCGATGCCATCGTCGAGGGGCCGAATTTCGAATTCGCGGTGGAGACGCGCGAGGAACTCTACTACGACAAGGAGCGGCTTCTGGCCAACGGCGCGCGTTGGGAGCGGGAAATCGCCCGCAACATCGCCGCGGACGCGCCGTATCGTTGAATTTGAACCCGGTTCGCCGGGTTCATCGTTTGATAACAACAGGTTGATGCCGTATGCTCACGTATCGCGGCAGAATCTTGAGACAGGACTGGAACCGGGCATGGTTGCGGCGGCCTTCTTTTATCTGTTTGCAGGTGTCTGCATCGCGTCGGCGTTCATGGTGATCGCCGGGCGCAACCCCGTGACGTCGGTGCTGTTCCTGATCCTCGCCTTCTTCAACGCGGCGGGCCTGTTCATCCTCCTCGGCGCGGAGTTCCTGGCGATGATGCTGGTCGTCGTCTACGTCGGCGCGGTGGCGGTGCTGTTCCTGTTCGTTGTCATGATGATCGACGTCGATTTCGCCGAATTGAAGGCGGGCTTCCTCCAATACCTGCCGGTCGGCGCGCTGGTCGGCATCGTGTTCCTGATCGAGCTTGTGCTGGTGGTGGGCACGCTGTTCGTCGACCCGACCGTCCTGCAGACGGCCGCGGCGGCGGCCGCTGCCGATGCGCCGGCGTCGGGCGTCACCAATACCGAGGCGATCGGGCTCGTGCTCTACACCGATTATCTGTTCGCGTTCCAGACGGCGGGCTTCGTGCTGCTGGTGGCGATGATCGGCGCGATCGTGCTGACGCTGCGCCACAAGCCGGGCGTCAAGCGCCAGGACGTCGCCGCCCAGGTGGCGCGCTCGCACGAGACGAGCGTGGAATTGAAAACCGTGCCGTCGCGGGCCGGCGTCTGAGGGGAGCTGCAAGAGAATGGCAATCGGGCTCGTTCATTACCTCACGGTGGCCGCGGCGCTGTTTACGCTCGGCGTGCTCGGCATCTTCATCAACCGCAAGAACGTCATCATCATCCTGATGTCGGTCGAGCTCATCCTGCTGGCGGTCAATATCAATCTTGTCGCCTTTTCGATTTTCACCAACACCATCGCGGGGCAGATCTTCGCGCTGCTGGTGTTGACCGTGGCGGCTGCCGAGACGGCGATCGGCCTTGCCATCATGGTGGTCTATTTCCGCAACCGCGGCACCATCGCGGTTGAGGACATCAACTTGATGAAGGGCTGAGGGCTGGCCGCATGTATCAGGCAATCGTCTTTCTGCCGCTGGTCGGCTTCCTTGTCGCGGGCCTTCTCGGCCGGTTCTTCGGCGCGCGCGCCAGCGAGATCGTCACGACGTCGCTGCTCGCCGTCTCGGCCGTGCTCTCCTGGGTGGCGTTCATCAGCGTGGGCTTCGGGGCCGAGACCTTCCACGTGCCGGTGGCGCGCTGGATGACATCGGGCACGCTCGTCGTCGACTGGGCGCTGCGCATCGACACGCTCACCGTGGTGATGCTGGTGGTGGTCAACACCGTGTCGGCGCTGGTGCATCTCTACTCCATCGGCTACATGCACGAGGATCCGGCGCGGCCGCGCTTCTTCGCCTATCTCTCGCTCTTCACCTTCGCCATGCTCATGCTGGTGACGGCCGACAACCTCGTGCAGATGTTCTTCGGCTGGGAGGGCGTGGGCCTCGCCAGCTACCTGCTGATCGGCTTCTGGTACGAGAAGCCGTCCGCCTGTGCCGCGGCCATGAAGGCGTTCATCGTCAACCGTGTCGGCGACTTCGGCTTCATGCTCGGCGTGCTGCTGACCTTCGTCCTGTTCGGCTCGGTCGGCTTTACGGACATCTTCTCCCGCACGGAGGAGTTCAGGGACGCGACCTTCCACTTCATCGGCTTCGAGTGGCACGCGCTGACGCTGGTGTCGCTGCTGCTGTTCGTGGGCGCCATGGGCAAGTCGGCGCAGTTCATCCTGCACACCTGGCTGCCGGACGCCATGGAGGGCCCGACCCCGGTGTCCGCGCTCATCCACGCCGCCACCATGGTGACGGCGGGCGTGTTCATGGTGAGCCGGATGTCGCCGGTGTTCGAATACGCGCCCGCCGCCTCGTCGGTGGTGATCGTGGTCGGCGCGGTGACGGCCTTCTTCGCCGCGACCGTCGGCCTGGTGCAGAACGACATCAAGCGCGTGATCGCCTATTCGACCTGTTCGCAGCTCGGCTACATGTTCGTCGCACTCGGCGTCGGCGCCTACAGCGCCGGCATTTTCCACCTGTTCACGCATGCCTTCTTCAAGGCGCTGCTGTTCCTCGGCGCCGGCTCGGTGATCCACGCGATGCACCACGAGCAGGATATGCGCAACATGGGGGGCCTGCGCAAGCACATTCCCCTGACCGCGCTCGCCATGACCATCGGCACGCTGGCGCTGACCGGCTTCCCCTTCACGGCAGGCTACTTCTCCAAGGACGCGATCATCGAATCGGCCTACGCCTCGCACGCGGGCGGCGCGACCTTCGCCTTCATCTCGACGGTGCTCGCGGCGCTGATGACCTCGTTCTACTCCTGGCGGCTCTACTTCCTCACCTTCGAGGGCAAGCCGCGCTGGGGGCACGATGCCCATCACGGGCACGACGACCATGCCCATGCCGCGCACGGGCACGACGATCACGCGCATGCCGCGCACGATGATCACGGCCATGGCCACGATCACACGCCGCACGAAAGCCCGCAGGTGATGCTGGTGCCGCTCGCGGTGCTGGCCGTCGGCGCGCTGCTGGCCGGCCTCGTGTTCTACGGTCCGTTCATCGGCGAGGGTTACGACGCCTTCTGGAAGGGGGCGCTCTTCACCGGCGAGCACAACCACATCCTGCACGACATGCACGAGGTGCCGCTGTGGGTGAAGCTCGCACCGCTGGTGATGATGATCGCGGGCTTCGTGCTGGCGCTGTGGTTCTACGTGCTCGATCCGGCCAAGCCCCGCCAGCTCGCCTCGGCCAACCCGCTGCTCTACCGCTTCCTGCTCAACAAGTGGTACATCGACGAGCTCTATGACCTCCTGTTCGTGCGGTCGGCCAAGTGGATCGGCCGGTTCCTGTGGAAGCAGGGCGACGGCTGGCTCATCGACGGGCACGGACCCGACGGCGTCTCGGCCCGCGTGCTCGACGTGACGGGGCGGGTGGTGAAGCTTCAGTCCGGCTACGTCTACCACTATGCTTTCGCGATGCTGATCGGCGTCGCGGCCTTTGTGACCTGGTACATCTTCGGGGGCGCGATCTGATGTTTGGCTTTGGCATCCTTTCGGGCCTGCTGCTGCTGCCGCTCGTCGGCGCCGCCGTGATCCTGACACTCCGCGGCGACGATGCCGCCGTGCAGTCGAACGCCCGCTCCATCGCGTTGGCGACGACCATCGTCACCTTCATCCTGTCGCTGGTGGCGTGGGGGCGCTTCGATGCCGCCGACCCGGCGTTCCAGCTCGTCGAGACGCATCCGTGGCTCGCGGAGAACGTCACCTTCAAGCTCGGCGTGGACGGGTTCTCGTTCCCGCTGGTGCTGCTCACGGCCTTCCTGATGCCGTTCTGCATCCTGGCGTCGTGGAAGTCCGTCGAGTCGCGGGTGCGCGCCTATTACGTCGCCTTCCTCGTGCTGGAAGCGACGATGCTCGGTGTGTTCGTGGCGCTCGATCTGGTGCTGTTCTACGTGTTCTTCGAGGCGGGCCTCATCCCGATGTTCCTCATCATCGGCATCTGGGGCGGCAAGCGGCGCATCTATGCCAGCTTCAAGTTCTTCCTCTATACGCTGCTCGGCTCGCTGCTGATGTTCCTCGCCGTCCTCGCCATGTACTGGCAGGCGGGCACGACCGACATCCCCACCCTGCTGGCGTTCCGCTTCGATCCGGCGCTGCAGTGGTGGCTGTGGCTCGCCTTCTTCGCGTCCTTCGCGGTGAAGATGCCGATGTGGCCCGTGCATACCTGGCTGCCGGACGCGCACGTCGAGGCGCCGACGGCGGGGTCGGTGATCCTGGCCGGCATCCTGCTGAAGATGGGCGGCTACGGCTTCATCCGCTTCTCGATCCCGATGTTCCCCGACGCGTCGCTCTACTTCCAGCCGCTTGTGTTCGCGCTGTCCGCCGTGGCGATCATCTACACCTCGCTGGTGGCGCTGGCGCAGGAGGACATCAAGAAGCTCATCGCCTATTCGTCGGTGGCGCACATGGGCTTCGTCACCATGGGGCTGTTCACGATGACCGAACAGGGCATCCAGGGCGCCATGTTCCAGATGATCTCGCACGGCCTCGTGTCCGGCGCGCTGTTCCTCGCGGTCGGCATCATCTACGACCGCATGCACACGCGCGAGATCGCCGCCTATGGCGGGTTGGTGCACACCATGCCCCATTTCGCCACCGCGTTCATGGTGTTCACCATGGCGAACGTCGGCCTGCCGGGCACCTCGGGCTTCATCGGCGAGTTCCTGACGCTCGCCGGCGCGTTCAAGGCCAACCCGTGGGTGGCGTTCTTCGCCGCGACCGGCCTGATCCTGTCCGCGCCCTATGCGCTGTGGCTCTACCGGCGGATCATCTTCGGGCCGCTGGAGAAGGACAGCATCAGGTCGCTTCTCGACCTCGACCGGCGCGAGATCGCGGCGGTGGTGCCGCTGATCCTGCTCATCATCTGGTACGGCGTCCGGCCCGACGACATCCTGAACGTGTTCGCTCCGGCGACGGAGCACCTGCTGAAATCCACCGAAGCAGCGCTCGCGGCCGTCAAGACCGCCGCCGTGATTGCGCAATGAGGCCGCCGCGATGACCACCGTTACAATCCTGCCGGAACTTGGCGTGGTTCTGCCGGAGCTTCTGCTCGCCGCCGGATCGCTCGTGCTGCTGCTGATCGGTGCGTTGCGCGGCGATCGCGCGAGCGGGCTGGTCAACGCGCTGGCGCTGGTGCTGATCGCGCTCGCTGCAATCGCGGTGGCGGCGCAGGGAGCCGAGACGGTGGTGGCGCTCAACGGCGCGTTCATCGTCGACGGCTTCGCCCGGTTCTGGAAAATTCTGGCGCTGATCGGCTCGGGCGTCGCGATCCTGCTGTCGCGCGAATTCTTCGTGCGCGAGGGGCTCGACAAGTTCGAGTACCCGGTGCTGGTGCTGCTGTCGACGCTCGGCATGCTGCTGATGATTTCGGCCAACAGCCTGCTGACGCTCTATGTCGGGCTGGAGCTGCAGAGCCTTGCGATCTACGTCATCGCCGCGTTCGACCGCGACAACGCCCGTTCCACCGAGGCCGGCCTGAAGTATTTCGTGCTCGGCGCGCTGTCGTCGGGCATGCTGCTCTACGGCGTCTCGCTGGTCTATGGTCTCACCGGCAGCGTGAACTTCGCCGCCATCGCCGCCGCCGTGCAGGGCGGTGAGGGCGTGCTGTTCATCTTCGGGCTGGTGTTTATCATCGCGGGGCTGGCGTTCAAGATTTCGGCCGTGCCGTTCCATATGTGGACGCCGGACGTCTATGAGGGCGCGCCCACGCCCGTGACCGCCTTTCTCGCCGCTGCGCCCAAGATGGCGGCCATGGCGCTGACCGTGCGCGTGCTCGTCGGCGTGTTCCCCGGCATCGTCGAGCAATGGCAGCAGATCGTCGTGTTCGTGGCCATCGCCTCGATGGCGATCGGCTCGTTCGCGGCCATCGGCCAGCGCTCCATCAAGCGGCTGATGGCCTATTCGTCCATCGGCCACATGGGCTATGCGCTCGTCGGGCTCGCGGCGGGCACCGAGCAGGGCGTGCAGGCGGTGCTCATCTATATGGCGATCTACCTCGCGACGACGCTCGGCACCTTCGCCGGCATCCTCGCGCTGCGCAACGGCAATGTCTATGTCGACCGCATCGACGATCTCGCCGGCCTGTCGCGCACCCAGCCGGCGCTGGCATTCTTCTTTGCCATGCTGTTCTTCTCGTTCGCGGGCATTCCGCCGTGGGCGGGCTTCTTCGGCAAGCTCTACGTGTTCGGCGCGGCCATCGAGGCCGGGCTCTACGCGCTCGCCGTCATCGGCGTACTGCTCAGCGTCGTGGGCGCGTTCTACTACCTGCGCATCGTCAAGATCATCTACTTCGACGAGGCGGCGGCGCCCTACGAGCCGATGACGCCGACGCTCAAGCTGGTGCTCGGGTTGTCGAGCGTGGTGGTGCTGCTGTTCTGGGTGCTGCCCGCGCCGCTGGTGGGTTCGGCGGTGGCGGCGGCGAAGTCGCTGTTCTGATGGCATCCGACCCGTTTCGCCTGTCGGCCGATCTCGATGCCGCCGGTTTCCGACTGGCGGCTTTCGATACGCTGAACGGCTCCACCAACACGGAGGCGCTGGAGCGCGCGCGCGCGGGCGACGCGGGGCCGCTGTGGATCGTCACTGGCAACCAGCTTGGCGGGCGCGGCAGGCGCAACCGCGCCTGGATCTCGCCCAGGGGCAACCTCGCGGCGAGCCTGCTCGTGGCGACGGAGGTCTCGATCGCCACTGCCGCGACGCTCGGTTTCGTGGCGGGCGTGGCGCTGGAGCGGGCGATCGTGCGCGTCGCGCCATACCTGCGCCACAGGATCAGCCTCAAATGGCCCAACGACATTCTGGCCGACGGGGCGAAGCTCGCCGGCATTCTGCTGGAGAGCGAGCCGCTCGACGATCGCCGCCGTGCCATCGTGGTGGGGATCGGCGTCAATGTGGTGGCGGCGCCCGAGGGGTTGCCCTATCCGGCGGTCTCGCTCGTGTCGCTGGGCACGAACGTGTCGGCGCCGGCGCTGTTCGAGGCGCTGGCCGAGGAGTGGAGCCGCGCCGTCGCCGTCTGGGACGAGGGGCGGGGCATGGGCGCGATCCGCGACCTTTGGCTGGAGCGGGCCGTGGGGCTCAATGCGCCGATCAGCGTGCAGACGCCGGAGGGCATTCTGGGGGGAGTGTTCGAGACGATCGACGACATGGGGCGGCTGATCATGCAGCGTGCCGATGGAACCGAGGCGGTGATCGCCGCGGGCGAGGTCCATTTCGGCACGGTGGCGACGAAAAGATAAACAAGAAAGGAAGTTTCACGCATGGCCCGTCGTAACGACGAACTGGTGTTCGTGGCCCTTGGGGGGCTTGGCGAGATCGGCATGAATCTCGGCCTCTATGGCTTCGGCCCCGAAGACCGGCGCAAGTGGGTCATGGTGGATTGCGGCATCAGCTTCGCGGGCGAGGAGGCGCCGGGCGTCGATCTGGTGTTCCCCGATATCCGCTTCATCGTCGAGGAGCGGCACGATCTTCTCGGGATCGTCATCACGCATGCGCACGAGGATCACATCGGCGCGCTGGCGCGGCTGTGGCCGCAGCTCGGCGTGCCCGTCTACTGCACGCCCTTCGCGGCGGGGCTCCTGGAGACGCGCCGCCTGTCCGAGCCCGGCGCGCCGAAGATACCGCTCAAGGTGGTGCCGCAGAACGGGCGCGTCGCGCTCGATCCCTTCGACATCGAGCTCGTTCCGGTGGCCCATTCCATTCCCGAGGCGACCGCGCTCGCGATCCGCACGCCGCTCGGCACGGTGCTGCACACCGGCGACTGGCGCATCGATCCGGCGCCGTTCGTCGGCAGGCCGACGGATGCGGAGCGGCTCAAGGCGATCGGCGACGAGGGCGTGCTCGCCATGATCTGCGATTCCACCAACGCGCTGCGCGACGGCCTCAGCCACAGCGAGACGGAAGTGGCCGACACCCTGGCGGAGCTCGTCGCCGCCGCGCCGCACCGGGTGGCGGTGACGACGTTCGCCTCCAACGTGGCGCGGGTGCGCGCCGTGGCGGAAGCAGCGCGGAGGGCCGGGCGCGAGGTGGTGGTGGTCGGCCGGGCCATGGATCGGGTGATCTCCGTCGCGTCCGAGCTCGGCTACCTCGACGGCCTGCCGCCGTTTCTGTCGCCCGAGGTGTACGACCAGCTCCCGCGCGACAAGGTGGTGGCGCTGCTCACCGGCTCGCAGGGCGAGGGCCGCGCCGCCATGGCGCGGGTGGCGACCGACAGCCACCCGGACATCTCGCTCGCCGCGGGCGACCGGGTGATCTTCTCCTCGCGCGCCATTCCCGGCAACGAGAAGGCGATCAACACCATTATCAACAATCTGGTGCGCCGCGGCGTCGAGGTGATCACCGATCACGACGCGCTCGTGCACGCCTCCGGCCATCCGCGCCGGGGCGAACTCGAACAGATGTACCAGTGGGTGCGCCCGCGCATCGTGCTGCCGGTGCACGGCGAGCCGATGCATCTGGCCGGCCAGCGCGATTTCGCGCGCAAGCACGGCGTGCAGGTCGTCCTGCGGGCGGAAGACGGCGAGATGGTGCGCTTCGCCCCGGGCGAGGCCGGCATCATCGACGAAGTGCCCGTCGGGCGGGTGTATCAGGACGGCGACCTGCTGGTGGACGCGCAGGAGCGCACCATTCCCGAGCGCCGGAAGCTGTCGTTCGCCGGCGTGGTGTCGGTGGGCGTCGCGCTGTCCGATCGCGGCGAACTCGCCGGTGACGTCTCCATCGGCTCGAGCGGCCTGCCGCCGGTGACGGTGGACGGCGAGGTGTTCGACGAGGTGATCGGCGAGACCGTGATCGAGCTGCTGGAATCGTTGCCCAAGGCGCGCCGGCGCGATCCGGATTCCGTCGTCAACGCGGTGGAGCGGGCGGTGCGCGCCGAGGTGCAGCGCAAGTGGGGCAAGAAGCCCGTCTGCCACGTCCACGTGATTACCGTCTGATGATTACCGTCTGGATCTCACTATTGTGAGATCATCGCTATCGTTTGGGTCCGGACGCGGTGTGAGATTATGGACACCATCGTGGGCATGCTTGCCCTTTATTTCATCATCTGGTGGATCACGCTGTTTGCGGTGCTGCCGCTGGGTGTGCGCGGGCAGTGGGAGGACGAGGTCACCCCCGGCACCGAGCCCGGCGCGCCGCAGGCGCCCCGCCTGTGGCGCAAGGCCCTGATCACGACGATCCTGGCCGCGGTGATCTTCGCCGTCGTGATGCTGCTCATCAATATCGTGTCGCTCTAGCGAGGTGCGATAATCCGTTCCATGAGGATAATAGTCTATCTATTTGACATATAAATTGTATTCGGCGCACCGATTCGAGCCTGCCGCCAAAACAAAAGAGCAGAGCCGAAGCTCTGCCCGTGAAGTATGAACAAATTCTCAACCCTGCCGCAACGCCGATGGCCGCTGGTTTTTGGAGCGGCGTTGGCCACGCGCGACGGATTTCCTCCCGAGACTTGGGCCGCACCGGCAGATAGATAGAGCCTCCGGTCCGCGAGCCGACGGGACTCATACGACATTCGTCGAAGGTTGTCATCTTTTTATGCAGAACGGTCGGCCCGCATCATCCGATGGCCGAATGCGCGTCACCGGTGTCATGCGAACCGGCCCGGCCGCCGCCGCGCGCACGCCCATCGGCGGCGCACCCGCGCCAATTCCCGGCGAACCGCTCCGCGGCTGCGGAAAGCTGTGTGCAGGATGCGCAACAGATGGTATTGCCCTATAAAGGCTTGTAATCGATTCCACCCGTCCGTCGTCCAGGATCGCCAGTCAGGACCACCATGCGTCTCAGCCGCTATTTCCTCCCGAACCTCCGCGAAACGCCCAAGGAAGCGGAGATCGCCTCCCACCGCCTGATGCTGCGCGCCGGCATGATCCGCCAGCAGGCGGCAGGGATCTATTCCTGGCTGCCGCTGGGCTTGCGGGTGCTCAACAAGATCACGGCGATCATCCGCGAGGAGCAGGTGCGGGCGGGGGCGCAGGAGATCCTGATGCCGACCATCCAGTCGGCCGACCTGTGGCGCGAGTCCGGCCGCTACGAGGCCTACGGCAAGGAGATGCTGCGCATCCGCGACCGGCACGACCGCGAGATGCTCTATGGCCCGACCAACGAGGAGATGGTCACCGACATCGTGCGCGCCTACGTGCGCTCCTACAAGGACCTGCCGCTCAACCTCTACCACATCCAGTGGAAATTTCGCGATGAGATCCGGCCGCGCTTCGGCACCATGCGCTCGCGCGAGTTCCTGATGAAGGACGCCTATTCCTTCGACATCGACGCCGAGGGCGCGCGCCATTCCTACAACCGGATGTTCGTGGCTTATCTGCGCACGTTCGCGCGCATGGGGCTCAAGGCCATCCCGATGCAGGCGGACACCGGCCCCATCGGCGGCGACCTCAGCCACGAGTTCATCATCCTCGCCTCGACGGGCGAGAGCGAGGTGTTCTGCCACAGGGATTTCCTCGATTTCCCGGTTCCCTCCGCCGATACAGATTTCGACGACCAGGCGGGGCTGCAGGCGATCTTCGACCGCTGGACGTCGCTCTATGCCGCGACGTCCGAGAAGCACGATCCCGCGACCTTCGAGGCCATCACGCCGAGCAGGCAGGTGTCGGCGCGCGGCATCGAGGTGGGGCACATCTTCTATTTCGGCACCAAATATTCCGAACCGTTCAAGGCCGCCGTCGCCGGGCCGGACGGGCGCGAGCACATCCTGCACATGGGGTCCTACGGCATCGGCCCCTCGCGGCTCGTCGCGGCGATCATCGAGGCGAGCCACGACGACGCCGGCATCATCTGGCCCGATCCGGTGGCGCCGTTCCATGTCAGCCTGCTCAATCTCAAGGTGGGGGACGAGGCGACCGATCTCGCCTCGCGCCGGCTGGAGAAGGCGCTCACGGCGCGCGGCTTCGACGTGCTCTACGACGACCGCGACGAGCGGCCGGGCGGGAAGTTCGCCACCGCCGATCTCATCGGCTCGCCGTGGCAGGTGCTGGTCGGGCCGAAATCGCTGGCCGAGGGCAAGGTCGAGGTGAAGCGCCGCGCCACCGGCGAGCGCGAGCTCCTGTCCGTCGAGGACGCGGTGGAGCGCATCGCCTCGTGACCTGCACATGATCCTGAAACGACGGGCGAGGCGGTCATGACGGCGACGGCACAATCGAACGAGGCCGGAACCGGCGCGCCCAGTGCGACGCCGCCGTTCGCAGCCTTCGAGTGGCTGCTGGCGTGGCGCTATCTGCGCGCGCGCCGGCGCGAGGGGTTCATCTCGATCATCGCCGGGTTCTCCTTCGCCGGCGTCATGCTGGGCGTGGCGACGCTGATCGTCGTCATGTCGGTGATGAACGGCTTCCGGGCGGAACTCCTCAGCAAGATCATCGGCGTCAACGGCCACATCTTCATCGCCCCCATCGATTCGCCGCTGCGCGACTTCGAGGCCGTGTCCGAACGGGTCGCGGCGCTGCCGGGGGTCGTGCGGGCGGTGCCGATGGTGGAAGGGCAGGCGCTCGCCTCCTCGCCCTACAACGCCGGCGGCGTGCTGGTGCGGGGCATCCGCGAGCGCGACATCACCGCCATTCCCTTCATCGCCGGCACCATCCGCGAGGGCACGCTGGAGGGGTTCGACGAGAAGGGGGGCGTGGCCATCGGTCGCCGCCTGTCGGAGCAGTTGAGCCTCCGGGCAGGCGACAGCATCACCATCGTCTCGCCCAAGGGGGCCGCGACGCCCTTCGGCACGGCCCCACGCATCAAGTCCTACCCGATCGTGGCCGTGTTCGAGATCGGCATGTCGGAATTCGACGCCGCCTTCGTCTACATGCCGCTGGAGGAGGCGCAGGCCTATTTCAACCGCGACGGCGACGTCAGCGTCATCGAGGTCTACACGCAGGACGCGGACCGCGTCGACGAGGTGCGCACCGCGATCGATCAGGTCGCCGAGCGCCAGATCATGATGACGGACTGGCGCCAGCGCAACCGCACGTTCTTTTCGGCGCTGGAGGTGGAACGCAACGTCATGTTCCTGATCCTGCTGCTGATCGTGCTGGTGGCGGCGCTCAACATCATTTCCGGCCTCATCATGCTGGTGAAGGACAAGAGCACCGACATCGCCATCCTGCGCACCATGGGTGCGACGCGCGGCGCCATCATGCGGGTGTTCCTGATCACCGGCGCGTCCATCGGCATCACCGGCACGCTGGCGGGCTTCCTGCTCGGACTGCTGATCACGCTCAACGTCGAGTCCATCCGTGCCTTCCTGTCGTCACTGAGCGGCACGGAACTGTTCTCGGCCGAGATCTACTTCCTCAGCCGCCTGCCGGCGGTCATCGAGCCCGGCGAGGTGGCGACCGTGGTGATCACCGCGATGCTGCTGTCGCTCGCCGCCACCATCTATCCGAGCTGGCGGGCGGCGCGTCTCGACCCCGTCGAAGCCTTGCGTTACGGGTGACACCATGAGCAGCACGCCGCCGCCCGCCCTGTTCCTGTCGCGGGTCGAACGCCGCTACCGGCAAGGGCAGGGGACGCTGGAGATCCTGCGCGGCGTCGATGTCGCCGTATGGCCGGGCGAGATCGTCGCCCTCGTCGCGCCATCGGGCTCGGGCAAGTCGACCCTGCTCCACTGCGCCGGCCTGCTGGAGCGCCCCGACGCGGGCGAGGTCTATATCGGCGCGCAGCCGACCGTCAATCTGGACGACGCGGGCCGCACCCGCCTGCGGCGCCTGGAGATCGGCTTCGTGTACCAGTTCCACCACCTGCTGCCGGAATTCTCGGCGCTGGAGAACGTCTGCCTGCCGCAACTGATCCGCGGCCTCGACCGGGAGACCGCGCGGGCGCGGGCGACCGAGCTGTTGTCCTTCCTCGGGCTCGGCGAGCGGCTGGAGCATCGCCCGGCGGAGCTTTCGGGAGGCGAGCAGCAGCGCGTCGCCATCGCCCGCGCCGTCGCCAACGCGCCCCGGCTGCTGCTCGCCGACGAGCCCACGGGCAATCTCGACCCCAGGACGGCGGGCCACGTGTTCGCGACCCTGATCGCGCTGGTGCGCGCCTCGCGTCTCGGCGCGCTGATCGCGACCCACAACCTCGACCTGGCCGAGCGCATGGACCGGCAGATCACCATCCGCGACGGGCTCGTGGTGCCGCTGTAGTACCCGATCTCAATGAGCGTGCCTCATTGAGATCGGGTCAAGCCCGCGCGGCGCCTGAGCGAAGAGCGGGAGTGCCGGGATCGCTCAGGCGAAGAAGGGCTCATAGCCGGGCGGGAGCGGATCGGCCGCCGCGTGGGCCGCGTCGAGGACCGCCCGCCATTCTTCCAGCGCCGAGGCGTCGTTGCCGGTGATGTCGTCGATCGACAGGTCGGCCAGCAAGACGTTCTGCAGCGTATAGCTCTGGTTGTTGGACGGGATCAGGATCACGACCGATCCGTCCTGCTCCACGACCTCGAAATGCTCGGCGGCGAACCAGCCGAAATCGAGGGTATCGCTGCCGGGATCGAAATCGATCACCGTGTGGGTGCCCCAGGCCCAGGTGATGGCCGTGGTCGTCGGCAGGCCGTCGTCCTCTACTGTCGCCGTGTCGGTGACGGAGGGAGGCGCGTGCACGCTGTCGAGCGCGCCGTTGCCGCCGATGACGACATCGGGATCGAGACCGGCGGCGGCCGCGATCTCGGCCAGCGTCCTGCCCTCGATCCAGCTCTGATGGGCCGCGTGGACGAGGCTCTGGGCGGAACTGGCGGTATCGCCCGACACATCCCAGAACATCATCCCGCCGAGGCCGAGCGACTGCGCCCATTCCGACTTCAGGGCGATCGATCCGGGTGTTTCGAAGGTCGAGAAGATGCCGAGCTGCTCGTTGTACAGATAGGCGGCCTGGGCGTCGTCGTCCCAGTACAGCGCCCAGCCGCCGTTGGGGTCCTGAAGCTGCGCCAGCAGGTCCTTGTAGTCGTATGTGCCCGCCTCCCACGTGCCCGGCGGAAGGCCGGTGGAAGCGCCGTAGAGGCCGCCGTCGCCGCCGTCCGCAACGCCGCTCCAGGCGCGGGTGTAGGCCGGCGCGCCGAGCACGATCTGGCCGGGATCGACGCCCGCCGCGAGATAGAGATCGACGGCCGTGGCGATGTCGTAGGGGCTGCCCGTCGGTGAATAGAGCGGCGCCAGGTGCCCGGTCGTCGTGTCCCAGTGGCCGTGGAAGTCGTAGGCCATCAGGTTGAAGAAATCGACGTACTGGGCGATGCCCTCCAGGTTGAAGTTCGCGATCTTGTCGAAACCCGCCGGTGAGGCGATGGAAATTTCGTAGGTGCGGCCGGTCCCGGTTTCGAGCGCATCGAGCCTCGCGCGCACCTCGGCGAGCAGCAGGGCGTAGTTGAGCCCGTCCTCCGGGCGCGAGGGATTGCCCGCGGATCCGCCGCCGCCGGGGAACTCCCAGTCGAAATCGATACCGTCGAACATGGTATAGGTGGTGAGGAAGTCGATCACGGAATCGGCGAATGTCGCCCGGCCTTCCGCCGTCGCCGCCACGTCGCTGAACGGGCCGGACAGCGTCCAGCCGCCGACCGCGACGAGGACCTTCAGATGGGGGTGCGCTTCCTTGAGCTTGGCGAGCTGGTTGAAGTTGCCCGCGAGCGGCTGGCCCGACGCGTCGGCGACGCCGTCGACGCTGTCCGCAGCGCTGAAGAGCTGCTCGACGGCCGCGTAGCTGTCGAAGAGCGCCAGCTCGCCGTTGGCGTCGATCTGGGTGAAGGCGTAGATGAGGTGGGTGAGCTGATCGGCGGGAACGTCCGCGATGTCGTAGTCGGGAGCATAGGTGCTCCATTCGGTGTAATAGGCGGCGACGATGGGAGACGAGGGGCCGTCGCCGCCGGTTCCCGGCTCCGGCTCGCCGGCGGCGTCGATCGCATCGGCCCATTTGGCGAGCGTCTCGGCGTCGTAGCTCAGGATGTTGTCGCTCGACAGGTCGGCGAGCGTCACGCCCCGCAGTGTGTAGGTCTGCAGGGTCGCCGGGATCGAGATCACGACGGAGCCGTCGTCTTCGGCGATGCTGAAGTATTCGGCCGCGAACCAGTGAAAATCGAGCCTGTGGGTCGCGGGGTCGAAGTCGAGCACGATATGCGTGTCCCACAACCAGTTGATGGTGATGACATCGCCCGCGTCCGGTGCGCCGCCGGCGTCGTAGTCGGCGGGATCTTGCCCGTCGACGCCCTGATAGGCGGCGACCACGCCATCGCCGTCGATGTCGACCTGCCAGAACTGCTCGGCCAGCGCCACTGTCCCGCCGGCCTGATAGGCCGCGACCAGGATGGCGGGGTCGATGATGTCATAGTCGCCGAACCGGTCGGCGTGCTGCAGGATGGCGTTGCCGGTGGCGTCCGTGGCGACGGCGCCGTTCAGGAGAAAATCGAGCACGGACCAGGCGCCGCTCCGGAGCGAGGCCGCCAGGATGCCGCTTTGCGTCAGCGTCACGCTGGCGGTAGCGCCTGAATCGTCGACGTAGGTCGCCGTGGTGCCGATGTAGTCGGCGAGCGTCTTGCCCTGCGCGGCCAGACCGGTCGCGAGCACATCCAGGCTATGGCCGAAAGCCGCCAGGACGACAGACTCCTGAATGCCGGTCTTGAGGTCGTCGAGGCTGTGGATGCCGTCCTTGCCGGTGAACGCGCCACCCCACGTATTCGACGCGGCGCCATTGCCGTAATAGGCCGACGCCGTGTAGTAGCCGAGGTCGATCAGCAGGGCCTCGCCGAACTGATAGCCCACGAAGCCCAGCGCGCTGACGGAACGGTATTGCAGATCGCGCCAGCTCAGATTGCCGGAGAGGTAGGCGCCCCAGTCGTCCTGCCCGACCCAGCTTATGATCTGCCCCTCGGCGATGACGCCGGATTGATACAACTCCCAGTTTACCGCGGAATGGTAGGCACGAAGTCCATTCAGGAAATCAGCAAACGATCCGGCAGACATGCGCGTTCCACTCCGAATTGAAGGATGATCTATTGGGCAGAACGAACCTTACTGCCTGCCTCTAAGCCGGTCAACCGGCAAAGAACTTCTGACAATAAATAAAAAGGCACCTGTTCGCCATATATTGCCATGGAATAACATTTTAAATACTGTATTAGATGAATTAATTGCCTTAATTAATTGTAATTGCTGGCGGAATTCCTGTTCAAAGGCGTGTGCCCGCTCACAGCGGACGCGTTTCGACGACGTAGGTCTCGAAAAAATCCGAGAAGGTCGCCACCCGCAGCGGCAGGTGCTCGTAGGGCGGGTAGTAGAGCGTCAGCCAGATCTGCGGCGTCGTCCAGTCCGCCAGCACCTCGACCAGCCGGCCGGCCTTCAGGTCGTCCTCGACGATGAAGCGCGGCAGCAGGGCGATGCCCTCGCCGTTGATGACGAGTTCGGCCAGAAAATCGCCGTTGTTGGCGCTGAATGCGCCCTTGGCCCTGTGGCTGTGGCGGCTCGCCCCCTTCGACAGCTCCCACGTCTCCTCACGCGCGTCGGCCTCGAAGCTCAGGCACGAGAACCCGGCGAGGTCGCCTGGCTCCGCGGGCGTGCCCCTCGTCGTCAGATAGGCGGGGGCGGCCACGAGCACGCGGGGAACGGCGCAGATCTTGCGCCAGATCGTGGATTTGTCGGACGGCGGGCCGGATATCCTGACGGCGAGATCGAAGTCCTCCTCGACGATGTCGACGAAGCGGTCGGACAGATTCACCGCCACATGCGTTTTCGGGTAGAGGGTCGCGAATTGCGACAGCACCGCCGGCAGGACCTTCAGTCCCAGCGACATGGGCGCGGCAATCCGGATCCTGCCCGATGTGATGCCCTGTGCTTCCCGGGTTTCCTCGGCCGCCGCCGCCAGTCCGCGCGACAGCGGCGCGACGCGCGCGGCATAGACCGCTCCCGCCGAGGTCAGCGAGACCTGCCGCGTCGTGCGCACGAGGAGCTGCACGCCCAGGCGATCCTCCAGCGCCGCGACCGTGCGCGTCACCGAGGCCGGCGTCATGGCGAGCTGGCGTGCCGCGCCGGCGAAGCTGCCGTGCTCGGCGACCGTGAGGAAAACGCGCAGGGACTCCAGCTCGCCCATGGGGGATCATTACGTATTTCGCAACAATATATGCAAGATTATGTCTGTTCTGTTTCGATATCGCAACCGTTATCTCTCGCATCAGGAACGGCAACCCGGAGCATCAAACCAACGAACGGATCGCGTTCTTGGGTGAATTTGATGCAGAAACAATGAGATGGCGCGGCGGTGCCGATCGAGGTTCCCTGTCCGCCGCGCTCATGCGAGGAGCATCCGATGCTTACCCAGATCAAGGGCCTGCACCATGTCACGTCGCTGGCGGCGGACGCGCAGGCGAACAACGACTTCTTCACCAAGCTGCTCGGTCTGCGCCGGATCAAGAAGACCGTGAACTTCGACGAGCCCTCCGTCTATCACCTCTATTACGGCGATGAGATCGGCACGCCCGGCACGGTCATGACCTATTTCCCCTTTCCGTATCTCTCGAAGGGCGAACGCGGCACGGGCGAGGTCTCGGAAACGGTCTTCTCGGTGCCCCGCAACGCGCTCGGCTACTGGAAGGATCGGCTCGCCGGCCGCGGTCTCGCGGGCCTTGAGGAATACGAGGCCTTCGGCGAGAAGCGCCTGCGCTTCCTCGGTCCCGACGGCGACGGCTTTTCGCTGGCCGAGATCGACGGCGACAGCCGGGCGCCGTTCGCGGGCGGTCCTGTGCCGTCCGGGGAAGGCGTGCACGGTTTCCGCGGCGTCACCATGCGGCTGCGCGACGGCGGCGCGACGGGCGAACTGCTCAAGTTCATGGGCTATGAGGAGGTCGACCGGCAGGGCGCCCTGACGCGCTACGCGATCAGCGGCGGCAACGACGCCGATATCGTCGACCTGGAGGTCCTGCCCGGCGCCACGCCGGCGCACCAGGGCGGCGGCTCCGTTCACCACGTCGCGTTCGCGGTCGAGAACCGCGCCGCGCAGCTCGACGTCCGCAGGGCGCTGCTCGATACCGGCTACCACGTCACCCCGGTCATCGACCGTGACTACTTCCGGGCGATCTACTTCCGCACGCCCGGCGGGGTGCTTTTCGAGGTCGCCACCAACGAGCCGGGCTTCGACCGCGACGAGGATTCCGCGCATCTCGGCGAGGCGCTGAAAGTGCCCGCCCAGTATGCCCACCTGCGCGAGCGGATCGAGCAGATCCTGCCGCCGATCAACGACTAGATGCAAGGGCCCCCGCCGGCGGCGGCCGGCGGGGGCCCGTCGCACAAGGAGCATGATCATGTCCCTGAATGCCTATCATCATATCGCCAGGCCGCCCGTGCCGGGCGCGCCGCTCGTCTTTGCCTTCCACGGCACGGGTGGCGACGAGCATCAGTTCACCGGTCTCATCCGGCAGATCCTGCCCGACGCCGGCATCGTCGCCCCGCGCGGCGACGTTTCCGAACGCGGCGCCAGCCGGTTTTTCCGCCGCACGGGCGAGGGCGTCTACGACATGGAGGATCTCGCCGTCCGGACCGACAGAATGGCGGGCTTCATCCGCGCTCACCGCGAGGCGCACAAAGGCGGGGCCGTCTACGGACTGGGGTACTCCAACGGCGCCAACATCCTGGCCTCCGTGATCTTCGATGCGCCTGAGCTGTTCGACCGCGTCGTGCTGATGCATCCGCTGATCCCCTGGACCCCGCAGCCCAACCCGGCGCTGGCGTCGCTCAGGGTGCTGGTCACGGCAGGCAGGCACGATCCCATCAGCCCGCTTTCGCTGACGGAATCCCTGGCGCTCCATTTCGAAAACCAGGGCGCAAGGGTCGACCTGTGCCTGCACGACGGCGGGCACGAAATGCGGCAGGAAGAAATCGGTGCCATCGGCGCATTCCTCAAGAAGGCATAGTCCGCCGATACCCGATCATCCGCTCACCCCGTTCGAAGGAGTTGAACAGATGGCCAATCCAGGCACACCCACCTTCGATCAATTGCGTATCTTTCTCGCGGCCGTCGATGCGGGCAGCTTCGCGGGCGCCGCGCGTCAGCTCAACCGGGCCGTCTCGGTCGTCAGTTACGCGATCGGCAATCTTGAGGAGCAGCTCGGCCTCGAGCTGTTCGAGCGGCAGGCCACGAGAAGGCCGCGCCTCACTGCCGCGGGACGCGCGGTGCTGGCTGAAGCCCGCGCGCTCGCGCACGGCATCGAGGGCCTGCGCGCCAAGGTCAAGGGCCTTCTCGACGGGCTGGAAGCCGAGGTCGACGTGGCGGTCGACGTCATGATCCCGGCCGAACGGATCGGGAGGATGTTGCGGACCTTCGCCGACGAATATCCGACGGTCGCCCTGCGCCTTCATGTCGAGGCGCTGGGCGCGGTCACGGCGATGGTTCTGGAGGGCAAAGCGGAGATCGGAATCTCGGGCCCGTTGTCGGCCGGCGTCGCCGGCATCGAGTCGATGCCGGCGGGGTCGGTGCCGATGGTGCCCGTGGCCGCGCCGAAACACCCGCTCGGCCGCATGAAGACGCTTCCCCCCGGAGAGGTGCGCAACCATTGCCAGCTCGTGCTGACCGATCGGTCGCGATTCACCGAGGGGCGCGATTTCTCGGTGCTGAGCCTGCGCACCTGGCGGCTCGCGGACCTCGGCGCGAAGCACGCGTTGCTGCGCGAGGGCATCGGCTGGGGGTTCATGCCGCTGCCGTTGATAGAGACCGATCTGGCCGAGGAGACGCTTCTCCGGCTTGCGGTGCCCGATCACCCCGGCGGCACCTATCGCTTCTCCGGGATCTGGAAGCGGGACACCCCGCCGGCGCCAGCAGCGTCCTGGCTGCTCGACCAGTTCGCTTCCGTCGGCGCCGAGGATATCGAGGAAGAGGGCTTCAAGGATATGTGACCGCCTCCTCTGGTTCAAAGTGGCCGCAGCAGATGCCTGACCAGAGGCGGCCTGTCGCCGATATGGAAGGCATGCAGCATTTCCTGATCGATCTGGTCGGCGTGGGTCACACGGGCGTGCTGGCGCTGGTGCTCCAGCCAGCTTTCGACGATGAAGCACTCGACCACCCGCCCGGGCTCGGCGGTATCCTCCCACACGTCCCAGCGGATCGCGCCGTCGCGCTGGCGCACCGCGCTGAACCGGCGCAGCGCCGCGATGAACTCCGCCACCCGGCCGGGCTCGATCCGGTACTCGATCTCGATCAGCACCGGGCCACGGTCGCCGGCGGGCTGGACGGCGACCACGGGCTCGGCCCAGTGGTTCGAGGGCGAAAGGTCGACGCCGGTATCCTTCGGCAGCCGCCAGAGCAGCGCCAGCAGGAGCGCCGCCGCCTGGCCGACAGCCGCGACGACGAGCGCGGTGGCGACGTCGGTGCGCGCGGCGAGCGTCCCCCACAGGATGCTGCCGCCGGTCATCGCGCCCTGGAAGACGAGGAGATAGACCGCGAGCGCCCGCGCCTTGACCCAGCCGGGCGAGGCCATCTGCGCGGCGACGTTGAGCGAGGTGAGCATGCCGATCCAGGCGAGGCCCGCTATCAGCATCACCGCGCCCGCCACCCACGCGTTCGGCGCGATGGCCATCGTCAGCAGGGCGACGGCGAACAGAATGGTCGCGCCGACGGAGATGGTGTTGGCGGGAACGCGCTTGCGCAGCTTCTTGAGCAGCAGCGCCCCGCCGATCGCGCCCGCACCCATGCAGGCGAGCAGCGCACCGTAGCCGGCGGCGTCGAGCCCCAGACCCCGCCGGGCGACGAGCGGCAGCATGGCCCAGAGCGCGCTGCCGAATATGAAGAAGCCGACCGCGCGGATGAGCACCAGACGCAACGCCGGCGCGTGGCGCGCATAGCGGTAGCCGGCCTTCAGCGCGCCGATGAAATGCTCCGGCGGCAGCGTATGGACGTTCGCCGGGCGCTCCCAGCGGAGCAGCACGATAAGCACCGCCACGACCGACAGCGCGTTGAGGGCGAAAACGGCCGGCGTTCCCGCAATCGCGACGATGACGCCGCCGAGCGCCGGCCCGATGGCGCGCGAGATATTGACGCCGAGGCTGTTGAGGGCGATGGCGTCGGGCAGTGCTGCCCGGTCCACGAGCTCCGGCACGATCGCCTGGAACACCGGCGCGCTGAGCGCCGCCGACACGCCGAGCACGAAGGTGACGGTGAGAAGCACATAGGGCGTGGTCAGATCCTGCCAGGTCAGGACCGCCAGCACGGCCGCGGCCGCAAGGCCGAGCGTCTGCGCCGCCAGCAGCAGCTTGCGCCTGTCGACGATATCCGCCAGCGCGCCGGCCGGGAGCGCGAGCAGGAACATCGGCAAGGTGGTCGCCGCCTGCACGAGGGCGACGAGGAGCGGGCTCGGCGACAGCGACGTCATCAGCCAGCCGGCGCCGACATCGTTCATCCACGTGCCGATGTTCGAGACGATGGTGGCGATCCACAGCGCGCGGAAAACGGGGAAGCTCAGGGGGCCGGCGATGGCGGCCGGCGCTTGCTGGGTCGTCGTCATGTCCGCTCCGTTCGATGGTTCAGGATCGCGGCGAGCATGAGCCCGCCGATCAGCCCTGCGTGTTCGAGGAAGGTATTGCGCTCGTGGAAACGCGCCATGGGGTCGGCGACCTGCCAGAACGGATGCGCAATGAGCGTCGCCACCGCCGTGAAGACGCCGAGCGCCCCGGCCCCGAGCCAGCTCCAGCCCCACGGCCCCGCGATCACCAGCAGCGACCCGCCGATCTGCACGGCGATCGTCGCCGCGACCGTGAGCCAGGCCGGCTCGAGTCCGAAATGGGCGGCCTCGCCGAAGGCGTCGTCGAGGTCGAGGAGTTTCGCGATGCCGCTCGTCCAGTAGGGGAGCGTGAGCAGAACGGTGGCAAGGCGCGCGAACCCGCGCGCCTCCAGAAGTGCCGAGATCGGGCCGGGCGTCATGCTCAGACCGCCCAGCAGCCGCAGCCGAACGCCCCCCAGAAGGTGCGGACGTCGGCGGCAGGCACGTCGGCCGCGAGCGCGGCGGCGTGATCGTGCCCGTGCACGGCGCAATCGTTCGCGCAGCCGCAGTGCAGCGACAGCTTGGCGCGCGCTTCCGGCGTCTTGTGATAGCCGCCGAAGGTGGCGACCGGCGACCAGTCCGGCGCCGGCGGGGGCAGTTCCGGCGCGAGCGGCGCATAGTCGCCGTCGCCGTGCACCACCTTGCCGCCAAGGATCGTCAGGACGGAGCGCAGATGCACGATGTCGCTCTCCGGCACGGAGAAGTAGTCGTCGGAGAGCACGGCGAGATCCGCCAACTGCCCCGCCTTGATCTGGCCCTTCTTGCCCTGCTCGTTGGAGAACCACGTGTTCGCCTCGGTCCAGAGCCTGAGCGCCGTCTCCCGGTCGAGGCGGCTTGCTGCCGGATAGAGGGTGAGGCCGCCCACGGTCTTCGAGGTCACGAGCCACGAGAGCGACACCCACGGGTTGTAGCTCGCCACGCGCGTCGCGTCCGTGCCCGCGCCCACCGGCAGGCCCGCTTCCATCATGCGCCGGATCGGCGGTGTGCGTTCGGCGGCCTTCGCGCCGTAGCGCTCGACGAAGTACTCGCCCTGATAGGCCATGCGGTGCTGCACGGCGATGCCGCCGCCGAGCGCCGCGATACGGTCGATGTTGCGCTCGCTGACCGTCTCCGCATGGTCGAAGAACCAGTTGATGCCGGCAAACGGAATGTCGCGGTCGACCTTCTCGAACACGTCGAGCGCGCGGGAGATGGTCTCGTCATAGGTGGCATGGAGCCGCCACGGCCACTTGTTTTCCGCAAGGAGCCGGATGACCGGTTCGAGATCGCTTTCCATGTTCGGCGGCATTTCCGGCCGCTCGACGCGAAAATCCTCGAAGTCGGCGGCGGAATAGACCAGCATCTCGCCGGCGCCGTTGTGACGATACGTGTCGTCGCCCTGGCCGGGCGACACCTGCTTCACCCAGGAGGAGAAATCGCCGAGCTCCTCCTTCGGCTTCTGGGTGAAGAGGTTGTAGCTGATGCGCACCGTGAGCTGGCCGTCGGCGTGCAGCTTCTCGATGATGGCGTAATCATCGGGATAGTTCTGGAAGCCGCCGCCGGCGTCGATCACGCTGGTGACGCCGAGGCCGTTCACCTCGCGCATGAAATGGCGCGTCGAGTTGATCTGGTAGTCGGCCGGCAGCTTCGGCCCCTTGGCGAGTGTCGAATAAAGGATCGTCGCATTCGGCTGCGCCAGCAGCAAGCCGGTCGGGTTGCCGGTCGCGTCGCGTGCGATCTCGCCGCCCGGCGGGTTCGGCGTGTCCCTGGTATAGCCCACGACGCGCAGCGCCGCGGCGTTGAGCAGCGCGCGGTCGTAGAGATGCAGGATGAACACCGGCGTGTCTGGCGCGACCGCGTTCAGCTCGTCGATGGTGGGCAGGCGCTTTTCCGCTAACTGGTGCTCGGTGAAGCCGCCGACGACGCGCACCCATTGCGGCGCCGGCGTGCGGGCGACCTGCTCCTTGAGCATGCGCATGGCGTCCGCGAGGCTCGGCACGCCGTCCCAGCGCAATTCCAGATTGTAGTTGAGGCCGCCACGGATGATGTGGGTGTGGCTGTCGATCAGGCCCGGAATCACCCGGCGGCCCTTGACATCGATGATCTCCGCTTCCGGCGCCGCCGCGCGGACCTCCCCCTCCGTGCCCACCGCGAGGAAGCGGCCGTCGCGGATCGCGATCGCCTCCGTGGCGGGGTTCAGGCGGTCCAGCGTCGTCACCTTGGCGTTGACGAGGATCAGATCATTTCCGGACATTGGGCTCTCCGTTGCATGAGCGCGAAAGGGAGCCGCAAGCGCGGCCGCGGCGGCTCCCGCGATGGTCTGGCGGCGCGTGATCCTGCTCATGACGCATCCTTTTCCCGGTTGTGGGGGAGTTCCCCGAGAATATGCTCGGCGCAGTCGGTCCGCACGAAGGATGCCACTTTCTCCCCGTCGACGAGACGCTTGGCCAGCGGCACCACCTGTTCGCCGAGCAGCATGCCGAGCAGGCCGATCAGCGCCACGACCGGCGGGGCCGGCGAACGGACGCCGAGCAGGCTGTAGACGACACCCACGAGCAGGCCGGCGCCGAGCGAGAGAAGATACATCTTCATGCGGCGATCTCCCGTGCATGATCCGCGTCAGGACCGTTTCCGCCGCAGGCGGTTCCGACGCGGGACGATGTGTCGAGGACCCGCAAGGCCGGGGGAACGGCGATCGGGAAAACCGCCATTCCGGGAGATGCCCGCAGGTTCAGGTCTCTGGAACGCATTCCCATAGGAGAACGGCTAGTGGCCGCCTTCGGAGGCACCGAACATGGTCTTGGCGTAGGTGATGCCGAGGCCGTAGCCGCCGCCCAGCTTCCTGGCGATTCCGGTGGTCAGATCGTAGGTTTCGGTGCGGGCCCAGTCGCGCTGGAGTTCGAGCAGGTACTGGAGCGCGGTCAGCGGACGCACGCCGGCCTGTACCATGCGCTCCACCGCGCGCTCGTGCGCTTCCGTCGAGATGTCGCCGCACGCGTCGGTGACGACATAGACCTCGAAGCCCTGATCCAGCGCGGACAGGGTGGGGCCGACGATACACACCGAGGTCCAGAGCCCGGCGAAGACGAGGCGCTGCTTGCCGATGAGGTTCACTTCCTCGATGACAGCCGCGTCTTCCCAGGTGTTCATCGACGTGCGGTCGAGAAGCGCCTGGCCGGGGAAGGGTTCGGTGACTTCGGTGAACATGGGTCCCGAGAAGCTCTTCTCGGCGACGGTCGTCAATATGGTGGGCACCTTGAAGCCGGCCGCCGCCGCCGCGACCAGCCCGGCGTTGTTGCGCAGCAGTTCGGGCGCGATCGACTTGGTGGCGAAGGCCATCTGCGACTGATAATCGATGAGTATCAGCGCGTGGTCCGAAGGCGACAGCAGCGTCTTTCCAGGCGTCGGAGTTGCAGTAAGGCTCATGTTTACTCTCCTCTCTAGTGCTGATGGCGTCACTATGCCAGAAAGCGATAAGCCGAAGAACTTGTATAATTTTGTAGTAATTTTTCGATTATCTTGAAAAGTTGCCGATCGATTTCTGGATTTAATAAGATAAGCCGCTCCAGAATCAGCGATCATTGCCTGTCGAGATTCCCAGAGCACCAGGATCGTCGCGCCTCAGCGCAACGAAACAGTGACCTCGAGGGCCCGAGGCCGCCGTGAACGACGAGGGTCGCGCGATCCGCGCCGTCTGCCGCGGGGCACAGGACACGATCAATGGTCTGCGCTCGGTTTCTACGCGCCACCACCATACCATGTGTCGAGGCGTGGGACAGGCCGCCGATCCGCGAGGTTTTGTCGGGCACGCCGCGTAATGGCGCGTCAGGGGCAGAGAGGCAGAAGCCTATGATGCCGGTTCGCACAGCGGCAGCCGGAGGGAAGCCTGAAAACCCTGCGGCTTGTGCGCGAAGGCGATGTCGCCGCCGTGATGCCTGGCGATCGCCCGGGCGATGGAGAGGCCGAGCCCGACGCCGCCGGTCTCGCGGTTGCGCGAATGCTCGAGGCGGAAGAACGGAACGAAGACCTGTTCGCGCGCTTCGTCCGGTATGCCCGGCCCGTCGTCCTCGACGAGGATGAAGACGCCCTGCTTTCGCTTTTCGAGCGAGACGCGGGCCCGCTCGCCGTACTGAACGGCGTTTTCCACCAGATTCCGGACGGCACGGCGCAGCGCATCCGGCCGGCACCGGCAGAGGATTCGCTCGCTTGCGGAAAATGTCACGTCGAGGCCGATATCGGTCAGGTCGTCGCACAGGCTGCTGACCAGAGCGCTGAGGTCCACGGTGCGGGTCGGTTCGAGCGTCACGTCCTCGCGGGCGAACGCAAGGGTCGCCTCGGTCATCGTCTGCATCTCGTCGAGCGTCGCGAACATCCGCTCCTGCAACTCGGGATCGGACACGAATTCGGCCCGAAGCCGCAGCGAGGTGATGGGCGTGCGCAGGTCGTGACCGATCGCCGCCAGCATCCGTGTACGATCCTCGACGAAGCGCTGGAGCCGTGCCTGCATGAGGTTGAACGCCGCCGTCATCTGCCGGATGTCGTCCGGCCCGCGCTCGGGAAGCGGTGGCACGGCCTCGCCGCGTCCGAGCGCCTCGGCTGCGACGGCAAGCTGTCGCATCGGCCGCGCGATCCAGCGCGCCACGGAAATGCCGATGGCCGAGAGGACGAGGGCGGTGATGGCGAACGAGATGGCGGACTGCCGTGTCCAGATGTCGTTTGCTATCGGCTTGGAGAACACGGTGTTGAGCCACGCGCCGCTGTCGAGCTGCACGGCAAGGCCCATGCCGTTCATGTCGTCGAGCGAGAGGAACTTGGCCGGCCGCGACAGCGGCCACGCATAGGGCGGCAGGCTCGTCCAGGGAGGCTCGACGGCAAGCGGGGCCGGTTGCGTCAGCGCCTCGACGGCATAGATCTTGGGCACCTTCGCGACCGGGGCGGAGAGGGGGGAATGCTGCCCGGCGAACTTGGACAGGCCCGGCAGCGGCGCTTCCAGCTGGGCCTTGGCGAGTTCCTGCCACGCCTCGGCATCCACGTGCCCGTCCTCCGACAGCCAGAAGCGGGTGTTGGCCGTGTCGCTCGCGCGCAATATGTCGACCGCGAGTTCGGGCGGCGTGATGTCGATGAGTTTGGCGATCGAGGCCGCGCGGCTCAGGAACTCGCTCTTCGCCGCCGCCCGCAGCGCCTGGCCGCGCTCCTCCCAGGAGACCAGCACGCCGATGCTCTGGGAAACCGCGAGCGCGAGCAATATCACGCAGATGAACTGCGCCGCGAGACTCCGTCCCCACAGCCGGATCATGACGTCACCACCCTGGCGGTGAAACTGTAGCCGCCGCCCCAATGGGTCTTGATGAGCATGGGATTGCGCGGATCCGCCTCGATCTTCTTCCGCAGCCGGCTGACCTGGTTGTCGATGCTGCGGTCGAACGAGTCGGCGCTGCGCCCGACCGTCAGATCCAGAAGCTGGTCTCGGCTGAGCACCAGCCCGACGTGATCGATGAACGCAGAAAGAAGCCGGAACTCGGCTGTCGACAGCGGCACGGCGACCCCGTCATCGGCGACGAGTTCCCGGCGGCCGGTATACAGCACCCAGCGGTCGAACGCCACCGTGCGTGCCTTGAGGCTGGCGCGCTGCGGGGGCAGGCTCTGGACGCGGCGGAGCACCGCCTTGATCCGCGCCAGCAGCTCACGCGGGTTGAACGGCTTGGTCAGGTAATCGTCGGCGCCGAGCTCGAGGCCCACGATCCGGTCGGTGTCGTCGGCCATGGCGGTCAGCAGGATAATCGGGATGCTGCCGTCGCCGCGCAACTGGCGGCAGATCGAAAAGCCGTCCTCGCCCGGCATCATCACATCGAGCACGATGAGATCCGGGGCGATTTTCTCGAGCAGCCGCCGCAGGGCGCTGCCGCTTTCGGCCTTGCTGATGCGATAGCCATGCTGCGCCAGATATTGCCCCACGAGATCGCGGATATCGCGGTGGTCATCAACGACGACAATGTGCGGCATCGGATTCATGGCAGCATGGCTCATATCCGGAAGATAAGAGAACACCCGGCCCGGACCCTATAACAAAATTGTATCAAAATGTGTCAGCAGCCGCCTTTTGCGAAATCTTGCAACGCCCGGGGGCATTCCTGACAGACCTGCGCGACAGGTGCTCTTCATGATCGCCGCATTCCTGAGGCTGTCAGGGACCATGGACAGGACCCGGACGAGGCCGGCCGTCCGACGCAAGGAACATTGCATGGCCGATACCGGTTGTATCGGCGAGCGATGCGACGCGGCAGCGGGCAACGTCGCCAGCGTCCGGGCTCTGTCCATGGTCCCCAACGGCTTCTAAGGCAATTCCAGCAAAACCGGGGACCGGTTTTGCTGGAATTGCGTAAAAACAAAGAGATAGAGCATTCCTCCTTTTCGACGAAAAGGAGGAATGCTCCAGGCCCAACGAGCGGAGGCGAGTCTCGTATGTCGGCGGAAAACCGGTCTGTTTCTCCAGGGTCTCTGTCATCCTTCGATGCCGTGGTGATCATCGTCGGCCTTGTCGTCGGCATCGGCATCTTCAGAACGCCTTCGCTGGTTGCTGCCAATGTCGACAGTGAGCTCGCCTTCATCGGCATATGGGTCATCGGTGGCATCGTCACGCTGATAGGCGCGCTCTGCTATGCGGAGCTGTCCGCGGCCTATCCCCACGCGGGCGGGGAGTATCACTTCCTGTCCCGGATCTACGGCAAGCCCGCGGCCGTTCTTTTCGGCTGGGCGCGGGGATCGGTGATCCAGACCGGCGCCATCGCGGGCGTTGCCTTCGTGCTCGGCGACTATGCCGCGCAGATCCTGCCTCTGGGACCATACGGGCCTGCTCTCTATGCCGCGCTGGCGATCATCGTCTTCACCGGCGTGAACGTCGTCGGCACTTTCCAGAGCAAGACGCTCCAGGTCGCCATCACCTTTCTGGAGGTCGGCGCGATCCTGGCCATCATCGCCTTCGGCCTCTTCGGCTCGGGAACGGCGGAACCGGTGATCGAAACGCCGCCGGCCGGCACCGCCGCGTTCGGCATGGCCATGATATTCGTGCTGCTCACCTATGGCGGCTGGAACGAGGCGGCCTATCTCACCGGCGAACTCAAGGATGCGCCGCGCAACATCGCGAAGGTCCTGATCCTGAGTTCAGCCATCCTGACCACGCTCTACGTGCTGATCAACGTCGCGCTCCTCTCCATCCTGGGGCTCGACGGCCTGCGCGCGTCGCAAGCCGTCGCCGCCGACATGATGCAGCGGGTCGCAGGACCTTCCGGCGCGCTCATCGTCAGCCTCGCCGTGCTGGCGGCCGCCGTTTCCACGCTGAACGCGACGATCTTCACCGGTGCCCGCGTCTATTTCGCCATGGCCCGCGACCTCACCCTGCTGCCGAAGCTCGGAGAGTGGGACGAGCGCGGCCGCAACCCCGCGAACGGGCTCATCGCGCAGGGCATCGTCGCGCTCGCCCTCGTCGCACTGGGCGCGGCAACGCGCGACGGTTTCCAGGCGATGGTGGACTACACGGCGCCCGTGTTCTGGATGTTCATGCTGCTGGTCGGCCTCGGACTCATCATCCTGCGGCTGCGCGAACCGGACCGCAGCCTGCCCTACAGGGTGCCGCTCTATCCGCTGACGCCGGTGCTGTTCTGCGCCACCTGCGCCTACATGCTGCACGCCAGCGTCGCCTACACAGGCGTCTCGGCGCTGATCGGCCTCGCGGTTCTTGCCTCCGGCGTGCCGTTGCTGTTCTTCCGCCGGACCGAGGCGACCGCCGATGTCCCCCGCCGCTCTTTGCCGGCGACCGTCAGGTTGCCCGACTGACCGTGATTTCAACCTGGAGAAAGGCCATGTTCAATCTTCGCAAACTTGCCATCGCCTGCGCCATATCCGCGCTCACCGCAACAGGCCCGCTGGCGCAGACGACGGCGCCTTCCAGCCCGCCCGCGGACGCCGCGACCCCCTCCGTCGGCCAGGCCGGCAAGGATGTCATCTGGCTTCCGACCGCGCAGGGGCTCGTCGACCGCATGCTCGAAATCGCCAAGGTCACGCCGGACGACTATGTCATCGACCTCGGTTCCGGCGACGGCCGCACCGTCATCACGGCAGCCAGGCTCGGCGCGCGTGCCCGGGGCATCGAATACGATGCCGGCCTGGTGGCGCTGTCGCAGCGCAACGCCGAGGCGGCGGGCGTGAGCGAGCGCGCCACCTTCGTGCAGGGCGACATCTTCGAATCCGACTTTTCGGAGGCGACTGTGATCACCCTGTTCCTGCTGCCGAGCCTCAACGTCAAGCTCCGGCCCCTGCTGCTCGACATGGAACCCGGCACGCGCGTCGTGTCCAACTCGTTCGACATGGGGGACTGGGAACCCGACGAGAGCGTCGAGGCGAGCAGCGATTGCGTCAACTATTGCACCGCCCATCTCTGGATCATTCCGGCCAAGGTGCAGGGCAACTGGCGCCTCGGGGACGGCGAGCTGTCGCTGACCCAGACCTACCAGATGCTGAGCGGCGCGCTCACGCAGAACGGGCAGGCGACCCCGATCACCGACGCGCGCATGGACGGGCGCTCGATCGTCTTCACCGCCGGCGGCAGCCGCTATTCCGGGCAGGTCAACGACGACGGCAACATCAGTGGGACCATTGAAGGCGGCGGGGAATGGAGCGCCTCGCGTGTGGGCGAGTGAGTGAATTCCGATCGATCAAATGATCCCGTTTGATCGGAAGGCTGCTCTATAGCATCAAGCCGGAAAGTGTGCGCTTTTCGGCTTGATGCGTAAACAGATCGATAGAGCGGCGGCACGATTCTGTCTGAATGTCCGTTGCTCTAGACAGGCTCGGTCAGCTCCTCGTATTCGCCTCCCTCGCGCCCGACCGGCGACGGCGAGACCGCGTCGGCATCGCGGGCGAGCGTCTCGCGGGCGGCATCCACCTGGCGCTGGCGGTCCCACAGGGCGGCATAGAGGCCTCCTCGCGCCAGCAACTGCGCATGGGTTCCCCGCTCCGCGATCCCGCCCCGGTCGAAGACGAGAATCTCGTCGGCATTGACGATCGTGGACAGGCGGTGGGCGATCACCAGCGTCGTCCGTCCCTCCGAGACCTTGTCGAGCGCCCGCTGGATCTCGCGCTCGGTGAAGCTGTCGAGCGCGGACGTCGCCTCGTCGAGCACCAGGATACGGGGCGACTTCAGGATGGTGCGGGCGATGGCCACCCGCTGCTTCTCGCCGCCCGAGAGCTTGAGGCCGCGCTCGCCCACCTGCGTGTCATAGCCCTGCGGCAGGGAGCGGATGAAGTCGTCGATCTGCGCGAACCGGGCCGCCTCCGCGACTTCGGCCTGCGACGCATCGGGCCGCCCGTAGCGGATGTTGTATTCGATGGTGTCGTTGAACAGCACCGTATCCTGCGGCACCATGCCGATGGCATCGCGCAGGCTTTCCTGCTGCACGTCGGCAATGTCCTGTCCGTCGATGAGAATCCGCCCGGCCTGCGGTTCGTAGAAGCGGAAGATGAGCCGCGACAGCGTCGACTTGCCCGCCCCCGAGGGGCCGACCACCGCAACGGTGCGGCCGGCAGGCACGGTGAAGCTCACGCCGCGCAGGATGGGGCGTTCGGGCGTATAGGCGAAGCGCACGTCCTCGAAACGCAGTTCGCCGGCCTTCGCCACGAGCGGCAGAGCGCCGGGCCTGTCCCTCACCTCGGGATCGCGCGCGAGAATGGCGAACATCTCGCCGATGTCGATCAGCGCCTGCCGGATCTCGCGATACAGCATGCCCATGAAATTCAGCGGAAAATAGAGCTGCATGAGCATGGCGTTGACCATGACGAAACCGCCGACCGAGGCGGTGCCGGCGCGCACGTCATAGATGGCCATGACCATCACGGCCACGAGGCCGAGGGAGAAGATCACCGCCTGCCCGCCGTTCAGATAGGCGAGCGAGACATAGGTATCGACACTGGCGCCCTCGTAGCGCGCGAGCGAGGCGTCGTACCGCTCGGCCTCGCGCCGCTCCGCGCCGAAATACTTCACCGTCTCGTAATTGAGCAGGGAATCGATCGCCTTGGTGTTGGCGTCGTTGTCCGATTCATTCATCCGCCGGCGGATGTCGATCCGCCACTCCGTCACGCGGTAGGTGAAGGCGAGGTAGGCCGCCACCATGACGAACACGACCGCGGCGAACCGCCAGTCGAACTGCCACCACAACACGCCGAGGACGAGCAGAAATTCGAGGATCGTCGGCAGCAGGTTGAGGACGAACATGCGCACCAGTTCCTCGATGCCCTCCCGCCCGCGTTCGAGCACGCGCGTCAGCCCGCCCGTCTTGCGTTCCAGATGGAAACGCAGCGACAGGGCGTGCATATGCCGGAAGGTTTCCAGCGCCAGCCGGCGCACGGCGTTCATCGCGACCGAGGCGAACAACCCGTCCCGCCACTGCGTCAGCAGCGCCATGGCGATGCGCATGCCGCCGTACAGGACCGTGAGAAACACCGCGCCGGCGACGAGCGTCGCCGCCTCGCTGCCCCGGGCCTCCCCGGTCAGCGCGTCGACCGACCACTTGAAGCCGTAAGGCATGGCGACGGTGATGATCTTCGCCGCGAGCAACAACAGGAAACCGAAATAGACGCGGCGCCGCAGGTCGGCGCGGTCGTGCGGCCACAGATAGGGCCAAAGACCGCGCAGCGTCTGCCGGAAGCCACGTCCGCTCGCGGCTGGCTTGGCTTGCGGCGTGGCGGAATCGCTTTCGGCACGCGCGTCCTCCGGGCGGGGATCGCCCCCGGCACCGATGTGTCGATCAGACATTGTTATCGTTCCCACCCCAGCGAATCGGCCAACATGCGGACAGCGCAAGATACGCCTTTTCCGAATCGCAACGCCCCATCAAGTCGCGCTGTAGGATATTTCCCATTCACTTTTGATGAAATTATGGATCGTCGATGCTGATTTTTATGGACGATCGGCGCGATGACCGGGCGATCTCCATCGATGGGTGTGCCGCGCCCGTGCCCGATCATCGGCCGAGCGCCGGTGGCATGCCATGGGGTATCGGCACGAGCGCCATGGCGGGGACCTCGAATCCTGCGGCCGCTCCGGGCGCAAGCGACAGGCATGCTACCGGGAACACGGCTGCGGAACCTCGCATCCGTATTTGTTGAGCCAAGCCATAGCGCATCCACCACACCATTAAAGCCTGGAT
This sequence comes from Pseudochelatococcus sp. B33, assembly GCF_053570585.1. Lineage (NCBI taxonomy): Bacteria > Pseudomonadati > Pseudomonadota > Alphaproteobacteria > Hyphomicrobiales > Chelatococcaceae > Pseudochelatococcus > Pseudochelatococcus sp. B33. The sequence continues at coordinate 125,546 of NZ_JBSEFH010000011.1, forward strand.
TCAAAAATCAGCATGGATGCAACTCGATTGTCAAAAGAGAGTTGGCACTACCGACTGCGGAGAGTGAAAAGTGTTGACACTATGGGGATTGTATGGTTTTTGAAGCAAGAGATGTTGTGGCGTACGGCGCGTAAATCAGAATAAATGAGGGGTGATAGAGTTTCCGAATCGCAAAATTAGAAGTAGATCGGCCGCAGTCCGAATAATGTGTTGACAGATTCGTGGTTCTTTATGCACAGTGGGTTGACGTGCGGCCGACCAGATTGATCTCCTCAGAATAGAATGATGCGAGGTAGAATTGATGATGCCGAAAGAAGCCGCTGAAGTCAGAGTGCTTTCAGCCACGGGCGTTTGCGGATCAGGATTCAAGGAAAGTTCGCTTGAAGCCGGAATTGCCAAGAAGCCGCATTTTATAGGCTGCGACGCAGGTTCGACCGACCCTGGTCCGTTCTCTCTTGGATCCGGCAGCATGGCTTTTCCATCCCGAGCAATCAAGCGCGACTTGGCGCTTATGATCAAGGCTGCTAAACGCGCTGGCATCCCGCTTCTCATCGGATCGGCCGGTACGGCCGGCGGGGCGCCGCATCTGGCCAAATTCAAGGAGATCGCTCTCGAAATCGCGCGGGAGGAGGTTCTGAAGTTTTCCTTGGCGCTAATCAGTTCCGAGCAGGACAAGGAGTATCTGAAGCGAAGGCTTGGCGAGGGCCGTATTACGCCGCTCAAGCCGGCGCCGCATTTCGACGAAGCGGTCATCGACAGATCGGAGCGTATCGTCGGCATGATGGGTGCAGAGCCTTATCTTCGCGCCATAAACAACGGCGCGGAAGTGGTCATCGCTGGGCGGTCCAGCGACTGTGCAATCTTTGCTGGTATCCCAATCAAGATGGACATAGCTCCGGGGTTGGCTTGGCATGCTGCCAAGATACTCGAATGCGGTGCGGCCGCTGCCGTGGCCAGGCCATCGCCCGATTGCATGTTCGCCACCTTGCGCGACGATCATTTCGATATAGAGCCGCTCGATCCTGGACTTCGATGCAGCCCACAAAGCGTCGCCGCTCATAGCCTTTATGAGAATGCGGATCCTTACCGGCTGGTCGAGTCAAGCGGAACGCTTGATCTGACGGATGCGGCCTACGAGGCGCTGGATGATAGACGGGTCCGCGTCCGCGGCAGCAAGTTCGAGCCGGCCAAGGTTTATACGGTAAAGTTGGAAGGTGCCGAACGGGCTGGCTATCAAAGTATCGTCATCGGCGGCATCCGCGACCCGTATATTATCAGGCAGATCGACTCTTGGGCCGAACGTCTGAAGGAGAAGGTCGCTTCGCGTGCCCGTGAAATGTATGCCAAAGATCCGGCAGCGGGCGAACATATCTTCAATGTTAGAATATACGGCAAAAACGGGGTTATGGGTGCACTAGAGCCCGTCCAGACCATTACGTCGCACGAAATCTGTATCGTTATGGAGGTCACTGCGGCAACGCAGGAGGCGGCGACAGGCATTGTCTCCATCGCGCGCCATCAGGCTTTACATCTACCTGTTCCTGAATGGGGCGGCTTCATCACCGGCGTGGCGTGTACTTACAGTCCCGCTTATGTCGAGCGCGGCGAGGTCTATCGCTTCAACGTGAATCATGTGGTTGCACCGGACGATCCGTACGAAATGTTTCCCATCGAGTATGTGAACGCAGGCTGAGGATGGATCATGGCAAAGCTTGGTGAATTGGCTCTCCTCATTCGCAGCAAGAATGCAGGACCGTTCGAACTGACATTCGATATCATGTTTGACGATCTGGCGACGTTCGAGCGAGTCCGCAAAAGCAAAATGTTGTCGGCCGAGTCTATCGCGGACATCTACCATCTTCCGGTCGACGATGTGAAATTCTTCGAGGTCCCGGCTGCATTGGCGTTCAAGGCATCCATACCGCGTGCCCAGTTCCAAGGCGATATAACGGACACCGACGGTCATGGCGGTCAGCAATACGCGCCGCTCATCGACATCGAAGTCCCCTGATCAGCCGAACATCGGCTTTTCGCAGTTGGAACGATGGTCCGTTGTGACCATCCTGGCTTCGGGAGGTGCCTGTGAAACTGACGAAAGAACTTCTGAGCGGCCTGATGTTTCTAGCTTTAGGGCTTGGAGCATTGTTTATGGGCATGCAGTATCGGCTTGGGACAGCCACCTCAATGGGGCCTGGATATTTCCCGGTCATGCTGAGCAGCGCCGTCGCCCTGCTTGGCGTGGCAATCGCGGCCAAAGCTATGCTCAACCCCGATGCGGCCCAGCCTGTAACGGAATTTCATGTCCGTCCTCTCGCGATTATAGTCGCTGCGATTTTGGCGTTCGGCTTGCTTATCGACCGCTTTGGGCTTGTTGTGGCGATGGCGGCCCTGGTCGCCGTTAGTCGCATCGCGATACGCGGCAGGGGGATCGTTGAGCTGACTGTGATCTTTGTGGTGCTGACCGCGATCGCCATAGGCATTTTCGTGTTTGGGCTGAACCTTCCGCTGAAGCTAAGGCCTTGGTGATGGATATAGTCTCCAATCTCATGCTGGGCTTTGGCGTCGCGCTTTCGCCGGCAAATTTGCTTTACTGCTTTTTGGGCGTTCTTCTCGGCACTTTCATCGGGGTCCTTCCAGGGGTCGGCCCGCTTGTCACGATCGCCGTGCTTCTGCCGCTGACGTTTGGACTGCCACCGGAGGGCGCGCTCATCATGCTGGCCGGCATCTATTACGGTGCGGCCTATGGCGGTTCAACGACGGCAATCCTCATCAATCTGCCGGGCGAATCATCAGCCGCGGTGACATGCATTGATGGCTACCAGATGGCGCGTCAGGGACAAGCCGGCCGGGCTTTGGCTGTGGCTGCCATCGGTTCGTTTGTAGCAGGGACGATTGGTACGACGCTGATTGCCGCTTTCGCGGGACCTTTGACCAGTATTGCGCTGGAGTTTGGACCGGCCGACTATTTCGCCATGATGGTCATGGCCATGGTCTTCTCAACGATACTGGGCCATGGATCACTTCTGATTGGAATTGCGATGTCGTTGCTCGGCGTGATCGTGGGGCTTGCAGGAAACGACGTGAATTCAGGAGTGTCGCGCTATACTTTCGGGCTGACCGGACTCGTCGACGGAATCGATTTCGCTGTCGTTGCCATGGGGCTTTTCGCGTTCTCGGAGATCGTCAAGACGCTCGAGACTCCGGAGGACGAAAACCAGACGGCCGCGCCGGTCGACAAAATCAGATTCGGATTACGGGACCTTGCGGAGACGTGGAAGCCGATTTTACGCGGCAGTGCAATCGGCTCCTTTTTCGGCGTGCTGCCGGGGGCAGGCCAGACTATAAGTTCCTTCGCCGCCTATATGTTCGAGAAGAAGATTGCGAAGGACCCCTCCCGCTTCGGAAAGGGTGCCATCGAAGGTGTGGCATCGCCGGAATCGGCCAATAATGCCGCCGCGCAGACGGCCTTCATCCCGACGTTGACGCTCGGCATACCTGGCAGTTCCACAATGGCGTTGATGTTGGGCGCATTGATGATCCAGGGTATCAGCCCGGGACCACAAGTCATGCAACAGCGCCCGACACTGTTCTGGGGTTTGATCGCCAGCATGTGGATCGGCAACCTGATGCTGGTGGTCCTCAATCTTCCGCTCGTCGGTCTCTGGGTAAAGATGCTGAAAGTTCCTTATCGGTGGCTTTGCCCGGCGATCCTGATGTTCTCCTGCATTGGGCTTTATTCGATCGGTTTCAGTACTACGGATTTGGGACTTGCGGCGATTTTCGGCATCGCCGGTTATATCTTCATGAAACTCGATTGCCCACCTGCCCCTTTCGTCCTCGGCTTCATTCTAGGACCTCTGATGGAGGAAAACCTGCGCCGAGCCATGCTGTTTTCGCGCGGCGACCCCACTACTTTCCTGACCAGCCCGATCAGTGCCGGTTTCCTGGGCGTCACCTTGCTGGTGCTGCTGGCCATGGCTGTGCCCGCGATCCGCAGGAAAAAGGAAGAGGCGGTCTTGTCGGAATAGCGAGCGGATGGAATGCTGCGTCATTCGATATCAGGCATTTGGATGACGCCGCTCTGGACAAAAAGCGAAAAATCCCGTTCAAGGTGCCATGATGACGATGAGCACCATTGCAATGACGGACGATAGCGGCAGTCGGAAGAAAAGACCTTCCGTCTCTGAAAACAGCGGCGGCACTCTTGCGCATGCCGCACTTGACCGGATCATAGAACTTATTCGGTCCGGCGAGCTTATGCCCGGCGGCATCGTTAACGAGGTCGATCTGGCTAAGCGTTTCGATATGAGCCGAGGCCCGATCCGAGAAGCGATTCGCCATCTGGAGGGGCGTAAACTCATTGTTAGAGAAGCCTATCAACGGGCTCGAATTGTTCCGCTCGGCTCGAATCAGATTCGCGAGATTTTTGAGTTACGCGAATGCCTGGAGGGCATGGCCTGCCGGCTGGCGACACGTATCATGACCGATGAGCAGATGGAGGCGTTCGTGGCGCAGGTCGAGCATGTCCACGATGCCCAGAGTCTGGCCCGTTTCTATACGACAGACTTCCGTTTCAATTTTCATCTGCTGATCGTTGAAAACTGCGGCAACAGAAGAATCCAGGATCTGCTGACGAATGAAGTTTATGAGCTTGTTCGTCTCTATAGATGGACAGCAAAAGCAGAGCCAGGACGAGACGGTATGGCACATATAGAGCATTGGCAGATCGCCAGAGCCATGAAGACTAGGGACGAGAATCTGGCCGAGTCGCTAATGCGCACTCATATTCAAAGATCGAAGCAAGCCGATACCGGAATATAGAGGTTAGGTGTTCGATCCTGGCATCATTGTCGTTCCAAGCGTCATCTCGTTCACATTGGCAGATCCTGAGCCTTGATCATCATGCCTCATAAGGTGATCCACGTGCGAGTGGAGAGGCATAAGGAACGTCACAAGATTGCTTGTACGCCTGCCTCCATCTCGCACCCCGCATTTCCGATATCCTGAGTTCTCCTCCGGGAAACATTGATTGCCGAGATTCAGTCGAGATCCGCCAATCAAAGTGTTGACACTTATGATTCGTTGAGCCAGTCTACTTCCAGGTTCGCGCCGGGCCGCGGGGCCATTTCTTTACGGCTTGAAATGTCGTGCAGAGGCCGCGAGCAACCATAAGTGAAGGAGAGGAAATGCATGGGCAAACGATGGATTAATCGGCCCGAGGGTTCCAACTGGGGGGACTTTGGAGACGACGATCAACACGGCCGCATGAACTTGATAACGGAGGAACGGCGGCGTCTGGCGTTGGCGGAGGTTCGGGAAGGCCGCAGCTTCTGTCTCAGCCTGCCTCTTGATCGACCTGGGGGGATGATCCTCAACCCACGACGTAAGGCGCCTGAACTCGTGCCGATCGTCCGTGATGGGCATGTCGCCTTCAACATGCAGATGAGCAAGGTCGACGAACATTCCACTGATGTGCACTCGGACGATGCCGTGCTGCTCTACAATCAGTATTCGACGCACTGGGATGGCTTTGCACATAAGGGCGCGATGTTTGACGCGGATGGCGACGGCGAGCCTGAACCCCTGTTTTACAACGGATTCAGGATCACCGATGAGCATGGCAAGGGCACTCAGGGCGATATTGGCGCTGCGGCGGTTTCCATCACGGAGATGGCCGAGACTTGCGTGCAGGGCAGAGGGGTCCTGATTGACCTCAGGCACCATCTCGGCGACAAACGAGTGAATGTCGATTTCGACATTCTGTCCGACATTCTCAAGGCTGACAACGTTGCCGTCGAGGAGGGGGACATCGTGTGTTTCCACACCGGCCTGGCAGATCTTATTATGCAATCGGAAGGCGATCCCGATCCGTCGGTGCGCACGTCCTGCGCTGTTATCGAGGGATCGGACCAAAGGCTGTTGGACTGGATTACCGAGACCGGTCTATCAGCTATCGCGGCCGACAATTTGGCGGTTGAGCGTTCATCCACGTTGGGGAAGAACCCGCATGCCTGCCACATCGGTACTGGCCTGCCCCTGCATAGGCACTGTCTGTTCAAGCTTGGCATCCATCTTGGAGAGTTGTGGTACCTGACGGAACTCGCTGCATGGCTGCGGCAGAACAACCGCAGTCGTTTCCTGTTGACTGCCCCGCCTCTTCGATTGCCCGGCGCCGCTGGCGCTCCGGTCACTCCGGTTGCAACAGTCTGAATCAATAGAGGCCGTGGCACAAGCTGCGGCCTTCTTCTAAGTAGGATGGATAGGGCGATCCCGGAATTCCCCGGGACCGCCAGAAGTATTTAGTCCGCCGTCGCTCCCGACGTCTTGACCACTTCGCCCCATTTGGCGACCTCGGATTCAATGTATTCCCCGAATTCGGCCGGCGAGTTGCTCGCGATCTCAAAGCCCTGCTGGTTGAGCATTGCCTGCACTGAAGGATCGGCGAGCGCCTTTTTGAACGCGTCAGCGAGCTTTTCTATGACCTCGACCGGTGTGCCGGCCTTGGTAACGACGCCGTACCAAGGCGCGGCTTCATAGTCCGGGATATTGGCCGCCTCCGCGACAGTCGGCATATCCGGCATGGAAGCGGACCGTTTAGCGCCGGTGCTCGCCAGACAGCGCATCTGACCTGCATCCATCAGCGGTTTCGCATTGCTGGGCGTGGGCAGGGCAATATCCAGCCGGCCTGCAATCATATCAGTGATAGAGGGCGCAGCTCCCTGATAGGGAATGTGAAGGATATCGACGCCGGCTTTCGTCTTGAACAGTTCTACCGCCAGATGGCTGGATCCACCGATCCCCGAGGAGCCATAGGTGAGCCTGCCAGGGTTTGCTTTGGCGAGGTCGATCAATTCCTGGAGCGTGCTGGCCTGCACCTTGGGGTTGACGCAGATCAGCAGCGCCGTGGTGGCCATCAGCGTGACCGGCGTGAAATCTTTAACAAAGTCATATCCGGGGTTCTTATAGAACGACATATTGATGGCATGGGCGACGTTTCCTTGCAGGACCATATAACCGTCCGCCGAGGCCTCGCCGACAAGCTGTGCTGCTACGCCTCCGCCTGCGCCAGGCCGATTCTCCACGACAAAAACACCATTCAACTCCTTGGCAGCTTGGGCAGTTACCACGCGCGCAAGAGTGTCGTTCCCGCCACCAGGCGCGAAAGGCACAACGAATGTTATCGGTCGTGAGGGATATTCCTGCGCAAGCGCAGACCCATTGGCAACAAGCGTTGCAACCACTCCTGCCGCAGCGACAATTTTCAACAACGTCATCGAACCCTCCCATGTTGAGCGACGGTATTCAATTGAAGAACCATACGCTGGATGCCCATAGTGTCAACACTTTAGGGATCACTCAAGGGGTGAATGCATCTGGTGCTGTTCGCAATTAAGGAGACAGCCAACTTAAAATCGGACGAACGCGCGTATGGCATCGATGCAGCGTCGGGCTCGTCCATGACTAGCAATGCCGATATCACGACCATTGGTCAGCAAGCCTACGGTGTGCAGGCAGCCGGGACCGGTACTCATTGAGGACGTGCCGGAGTTTAGCGAGATATTGGAGCCGCTGCTTGCCGCGTGGAAGAAGCGACGCGATGAATTTGCGACGCTGGATCGCAAGGTCTGACAGGCAGCGAAGGTCCACCAGTCCGGACAATGGAGGACTTCCTCCAGGGCAGACGCGCCTATGTCAGATGCGCCCTCAATAGGCCCGCGCTGGTCGCATCCCGCTTCAATCCCGACCTCAAGGAAAAGTACAACCGACTCATCGCTGCCGGAAAAGCCTCAAAACAGGCCATCACCGCCATCATGCGAAGCTCGTCGCACTCGCAAACGCTCTCCTGAAGGTCGAAAGAAACTGGACACCAAAACACCCTTGATCATAACGGATACTCTGGGGTCATGCTTTGCCATTTTCTTTTTCGATATCTCGTGCCATGAGATATGCTTAAAAATGATGAATCAGGCAATGATTCAAGGACCAATGCCGGGATAGGGAGGAGGCGGTTATGGATGTCTCTCAGCTTGTAACGCTGGTCCATGTCGCGGAGCTTGGCAGCCTCAGCAAGGCGGCGGATCGGCTGAATATTGTTCAGCCCGCGCTGAGCCGCCAGATCCGGCTTCTGGAACAGGAACTCGGCGTTCCCCTGTTCGAGCGTCATGGACGCGGCATGGCGATTACGGAGATGGGAAAAGACGTGCTGGACCACGCGGTCAGGGTGCTGGCCGAGCTCGAAGCCATGCGCCGTTCTGTTGAGGAGGGGAGGACGTCCTTCCGCGGCATCGTCCGGATCGGCACCACGCCCACGGTCGCCGATATCGTCACTGTGCCGTTGATGCAGCGCATCCGCGAGGCCCATCCCAACCTGAACATCCGTTTCTCCTCGGCCTTCAGCGGCTACCTTCCCGAATGGCTGAAAAGGGGGGAGCTCGACATCGTCGTCTCCTACGACCCTCCTCCGACGAAATCACTGCGGGTGACACCCGTGATGATGGAGCAGCTCTATCTCGTGAGCGCTCGTCCGGGGCTGTCGTTGGACAAGCCAGTTCAGTTTGCGAAGCTGGCCGACGAGCAATTGGTCCTGCCCAGCCCCCGCCACGGCCTGCGCGTGATCTTCGACGAATGCGCCAGACAGGCGGGGATTACCTATACCCATGTGGTGGAGGCGGATTCGTTCGCAGCAATGACGGATCTCACTTGTGCCGGCTTCGGAGCCACGATTCTGCCGTTGGCGCCGATCCACCGCCTCATGCGCGAAGGCAGACTGTCCGCCGCGCCGCTCACAGACCCGACACCCGAACGCAAGCTGGTTGTTTGCTACTCGGCGGACAGGCCCGTCAGCCCCGCCGCACGCTATGTCGGCGATAGCTTCATCGAGATTGCGACCGAACTGGTGAATGCCGGCATCTGGGGTGGACAAATTCTCGATGCCAAAAAGAAGATATAGAATCCCGCTATAGCTAGAAGAGCAAAATAGCATTTTTTGATTTTCCTCTAGCGCGCTACGACTTTTCCTCGCTGCTGTGCTTGGAGGAAATGATGCCAATAAACAGGCTCGAGGGGCCGAGGCAACGTCACCAACGACATGCGCATCGCGCGCGAGGGGGTGTTCGGCCCGGTGCTGTCGATCATTCCCTTCGAGGACGATGAGGATGCGATCCGCATCGCCAATGACACGATCTACGGGCTCGCCGCGGGCGTGTGGACGCAGAACGCGCGCCGCGCGATCCGTATGGCCGACGCGCTGAAGGCAGGCACGGTCTGGGTGAATACCTATCGGGCGATGAGTTTTCTGGCGCCTTTCGGGGATTACAAGAAGAGCGGCATCGGGCTGAACCTGGCCGAGGAGGTTCGAACCTCTTCGTCCTGCGGTGAAATTTTGGGGGAGGCGATACAAGCCGTGTCAGACCAGTATCAGGACATTCGCGAGGCCGTGCGCGACCTCTGCGCGCAGTTTCCGGCGGAGTACCACCGCAAGATCGACGAGGCCCGGGCCTATCCGGAGGAATTCGTCGACGCGCTCACCAAGGCTGGCTGGCTGGCAGCGCTTATCCCGGAGGCATACGGCGGCTCGGGGCTCGGGCTCACAGAGGCATCCGTGATCATGGAGGAGATCAACCGCGCGGGCGGCAACTCGGGCGCTTGCCATGGGCAGATGTACAACATGAACACGCTGGTGCGCCACGGTTCCGAGGAGCAGCGCCGGCGCTACCTGCCGAAGATCGCCTCTGGCGAGCTGCGCCTGCAATCCATGGGCGTGACCGAACCCACGACCGGGACCGACACGACCAGGATCAAGACGACCGCCGTGCGCAAGGGCGACCGCTACGTCATCAACGGCCAGAAGGTCTGGATCAGCCGCGTACAGCACTCGGACCTGATGATCCTGCTGGCGCGCACCACGCCGCTGGCCGAGGTGAAGAAAAAGTCGGAAGGGCTGTCGATCTTCATCGTCGACATCAAGCAGGCCGTGAAGAAGGGGATGGAAGTGCGCCCCATCCCCAACATGGTGAACCACGAAACCAACGAGCTGTTCTTCGACAACCTGGAAATCCCCGCCGAGAATCTGATCGGCAAGGAGGGGCAGGGGTTCAGGTACATCCTCACCGGCCTCAACGCCGAGCGCACGCTGATCGCGGCGGAATGCATCGGCGACGGCTACTGGTTCATCGATAAAGTGTCCGAATACGTCAAGGAGCGCGTCGTCTTCGGCCGTCCCATCGGCCAGAACCAGGGCGTGCAGTTCCCCATCGCGGAAGCCTTTATCGAGGTGGAGGCGGCGAACCTGATGCGCTTCGAGGCCTGCCGGCTCTATGACGCGCATCAACCCTGCGGCACGCAGGCCAACATGGCGAAGTATCTTGCCGCCAAGGCGTCCTGGGAGGCGGCCAACGCTTGCCTCCAGTTTCACGGCGGTTTCGGCTTCGCGTGCGAATACGACGTCGAGCGCAAGTTCCGCGAGACGCGGCTTTATCAGGTGGCGCCGATCTCGACGAACCTCATCCTGTCCTATGTGGCCGAGCACGTGCTCGGCCTGCCGAGGTCGTTCTGATGACAGGGATAAAACTGCCGCTTGAGGGTATCACTGTCGTCGCCATCGAGCAGGCGGTGGCAGCGCCCTTCACGTCCTCGCGTCTGGCGGATGCGGGGGCGCGGGTCATCAAGATCGAGCGGCCGGAGGGGGACTTCGCGCGCGGCTACGACGATGTCGCGTCTGGCCTGTCGAGCTATTTCGTCTGGCTGAACCGGGGCAAGGAATCGGTCACGCTCGATCTGACGAAATCCGCGGGCAAGGCCCGGCTCGCCGAATTGCTGGCCGGCGCCGACGTGCTCGTCCAGAATCTGAAACCCGGTGCGCTCGACAGGCTCGACTTCGATCGCGAGCGGCTATCACGGGACTATCCGCGACTGATTAAGCTCTCTATCTCGGGCTATGGCGAAGGCGGGCCGATGGCGTCGCGCAAGGCCTACGACCTGCTGATCCAGGCGGAATCGGGGCTGTGCTCGGTCACCGGCGGGCCGGAGAGCCCGGCGCGGGTGGGTATCTCGATCGCCGACATCGCCACCGGCGCCACCGCCTATTCAGCGATCCTCGAGGCGCTGATACGGCGCAGCATCACCGGCAAGGGCGTCCATATCGATGTCTCGATGTTCGACGTGATGGCCGACTGGCTGACCGTGCCGCTTCTCAACCACGAAGGCGGCCGGTCGCCGAAGCGGATCGGTCTCGGGCATCCCTCGATCGCGCCCTATGGGGTGTTTTCGACCAGCGACGGCAAGCAGATCCTGATCTCGGTGCAGAGCGACCGCGAGTGGCGCAATCTGGCGAAGCTCTTCCTCGGGGATGAGGCGTTGGGAACCGACCCGCGCTTCGCCACCAACGTGGCGCGGGTGAACAACCGTCCGGAAACCGATGCCGTGGTGAGTGCGGCCTTTGCCGCGCGGACAAATGACGAGGCGCTGGCGGCCATTCAGGCGGCGGATGTGGCCTTTGCTTCGGTCAATGACATGGAGGGTCTGTCGCGCCATCCGCACCTGCGACGGATCACAATCGACACACCCAACGGCCCCCTGTCCTATCCCGCGCCGGCGCCGGTTTTTGTGGGCGAGGAGCGCCGTTATGGCGCGGTTCCAGCGCTTAATAAGGAAAAGGAAGAGACCGGCAGGGGGGAAGTCTGATGAGTGTCGATATCGCGCATCTGCGGGAATGGATCGGGCGCGAGGACAGCGTCTCCGATATAGTAACGCCGGAACTGGTCCGCCGCTTCAACGCCACGCTGGATCTGGACGGCAGCAGTGACCCGGGCGATCCGGCGCCGCTGCTGATCCATCTCTGCCTCGGTCAGCCTGCGGTTCCAGGGGCTGAGCTCGGCCCCGATGGCCACCCCGCCCGCGGCAGCTTCCTGCCGCCGGTGCCGTTGCAGCGTCGAATGTGGGCGGGCGGCGCCTTCACCTTCTACGACGATATCCGCGTCGGCGAGACGGTGACGCGCTCCTCCCGGATTATCGATGTGGCGTTGAAAGAGGGCAGGTCGGGGCAACTATGCTTCGTCACGGTAGAGCACGGCATCAGTGCCGGTGGCCGCGCGGCCCTCACTGAGCGGCAGGACATCGTTTATCGTGATGCCGAAGGGGCCAAGCCGGCTTCAGTGCCGACCGCACCCCCCACCGCCGCCCCGGAGGGAGCGCACCGTCGCAGCATCATGCCGACCACGACCCTGCTGTTCCGCTATTCGGCGCTCACCTTCAACGGCCACCGCATCCACTACGACGCACCCTACGCGCGCGGCGTCGAGGGCTATCCGGGCCTTGTCGTTCATGGGCCGATGCAGGCGACGCTGCTGCTCCATCTTGCCGCCGAAGTCCGGGGGAGGGCACCTGCGCGCTTTTCGTTCCGCAGTCTTTCACCACTGTTCGACAACGCGGACTTTACTATCAATGCAGCGGAAGACGGGGCTGCGCTGAAACTGTGGACTGCCCGCGTCGGCGGCCCTGTGGCGATGGAGGCCAGAGCAGAATGGTAGACTTCGGCAGAAAGGCAGGCCCGGGCAGAAAGGCAGGCTTGGGCAGAAAGGTGGATCTGGGGTCCATCCGCGCGCCGCTCTTCGTTCCCGCCAACCGCCCCGAGCGCTTCGCCAAGGCGGCCGCCTCGGGAGCGGATGCGGTGATCCTTGATCTGGAGGATGCCGTCGCCGCCAAGGTGAAGGATGCCGCGCGCGCTGCGCTCGCCAGCGACTTCACAGATATGCCGGTGATCGTGCGCATCAACGCGATCGGCACGCCGTGGCACGAGGCCGATGTGGCGGCGGTCACCCCGCTGCCGGTAGCGGCTGTGATGCTGCCCAAGGCGGAAGAGGCCGGGGCGGTGACTGCGGTGGCGCGGGTGCTTGGCCATCCGGTCATCGCGCTGGTCGAAAGCGCTCGCGGCCTTGCCAATGCGTGCACCATCGCGGCGGCTGAAGGTGTGGCGAGGTTGGCCTTCGGCTCCATCGATTTCTGCGCCGATCTGGGTTGCGCCCACCTGCGTGAGGTCCTGCTGCCGCCGCGATCGGAGCTGGTGCTCGCGTCACGACTGGCAGGGATCGCCGCGCCCATTGATGGCGTGACGGTGCAGCTTGATGATCCCACTGTCACCCATGAAGATGCTGCCCATGCGCGTGCGCTCGGCTTCACGGGAAAACTATGTATCCACCCGAAGCAGATCGCCGAAGTGAAACGTGCTTTCGCTCCGACGGAAGCCGAGATCGCCTGGGCGCGGCAGGTGCTGGCGTCTGGCGACGGCGCGGTCTCGGTCGACGGCGCCATGGTGGATGAGCCGGTACGCATCCGCGCCCGCGCCATCCTCGTGCAGGCCCGGTGAGCCGTGGCCGATCTGCCCCAGCTCATATTGATTTCCGGTCTCCTGAATGATGCGGAGGTGTGGCGCGCCGAACCGACACCGGCGTCTTCACCAAGTCCATGACAGTCTCCAAAAAAGTCCTTTGCACGCCGATCGTTTTCAGCCTTGGTATGCCCTTTAATCGGCTCCTCTCGCATCTATCATGTTATAATAATATGTTGTATAGTTTATGAAAGGCATTGCGAAAGCGGAAAACCATGGACTACACAACGCTCGGACGAACTGGCCTCACCGTGAGTGTTGCCGGGCTTGGGTGCGGCGGTTTCAGCCGTCTCGGCCTGTCGCATGGCAAGACGGAGGCCGAGGCCGCTGACATTGTCCGCGTTGCGCTCGATCTTGGCGTCAACTACATCGACACTGCGGAAGCTTATGAGAGCGAGGGAGCCGTCGGCCTGGGTATCCGCGGCCGTGATCGCAGCACGCTGGTCATCGCCACCAAGGGGCGCGTGCATCGGCAAGGCGAGCTCTATTCCGCCGATAAAATCGCACATAATATCGATGCTTCTTTGAAGAGGCTGAGGACGGACTATATCGATGTCTACCAGCCGCATGCACCGCGGCCGGAGAATTTTGCTCATTTGGTGGAAGTGGTGCTTCCCGTTCTGCTTCGAGCCAAGGAGAGCGGCAAGATCCGCCACATCGGACTCACCGAGTCAGGCGATGATCCCCATCATTTTCTTCTGCTTCGCGCAACGGCGCATACTGAGTTCGAGGTGATGCTGCTGGCTTTTCACATGATGCACCAGAATGCGCGCCACGAACTGCTTCCGCGGCTCCAGGCAAACCAGACCGGCGCTGTGGGAATGTATGCCGTTCGCAACATCTTTGCGAATGGCGAGGTTCTACGCGCAAAGGTGAGGGAGCTCTGTGCCGCGGGGCAATTGCCTGCGGAGCTCGACCACAAGGAAAACCCACTCGACTTTCTGATCCACGAGGGAGGAGCCCAAACCGTTGTTGACGCTGCATACCGCTTCGTTCGTCATCAGGCCGGCGTGAATGTCGTGGTGTTCGGGACAGGAAACCCTCAACACGTTCACAGCAACGTCACCTCCATCACGCGGCCTCCGTTACCGGCCGAAGACACCGAGAATATCCACATGTTGTTCGGCCATCTCGTCGGGGTCGGGTTGGAGTCGACGTCAAGAGCCGTGAACCGAAGGCCGATGACGGACTGTAGTCCCATGCCATTCGATGCAAGTCCGAACCTGCGACGCTCCTGAATATAATGGCGCAACAGAACCTGGGCCGGATCGATATTCAGGAAATTGATCATTTGCCGTCGTGAGATGAGCGAAGCCTGTGAAATAGATTGTGCGTTGGTCGTAGTGCGTGACGAATATACGGAAGTATCTGGCGATTGAAGTATCGCCCGATGGGGTGTCCGTACTTATAGAGGAGGGCAGACCATGGTCCGAGTCGCCATTTTGGACGACTATCAGAATGTCGCGCTGAGGCTGGCGGACTGGGATTCGCTGTCTGATTGCGAGGTTGTCGCGTTCAACGATTATTTGCGCGACGAAGACGACCTCGTGGCCCGGCTCAGCGACTTCGACGTCATCGTCGCGATGCGCGAGCGGACCCCTTTTCCGGCATCGTTGCTGAGACGTCTTCCGGGGCTGCGGTTATTGGTGACGACCGGACGCCGAAATAGCGCTATCGATCTGCAGGCCGCTCAGTCACAGGGCATTGTGGTATGCGGGACGAGGGGATTGGGATATCCGACGGCGGAACTTACCTGGACGCTGATTATGGCGCATATGCGTCAGATTGCGACCGAAGATCGTGCGCTTCGTGAGGGCCGATGGCAGACGAAGCTCGGCCGCGGCCTCAGGGGTAAGACCCTCGGCATTATAGGCCTTGGCAGGAAGGGAACAGAGGTGGCCGGTTATGCCAAGGCCTTCGGCATGGATGTCGTCGCGTGGAGCCCGAACCTGACCGATGAGCGAGCGGCCGCCGCGGGGGCAAAGTGCATTCCGCTGCCTGACCTGCTTGGTCAATCCGACATCGTCACTATCCACATAGTGCTGGGCGAGACGACGAGGGGGTTGATCGGCGAGAAGGAACTCGCCTCAATGAAGCCCGGTGCGATCATCATCAACACGTCGCGCGGGCCGATCATTCAACAGGACGCCCTCGTCGATGCTCTCGAGAAAGGCACGATTGCAGGCGCTGCCCTCGACGTCTTCGATGACGAGCCGCTGAACGGTGCCGACCACCCATTGGCCAAGGCGCCTAACACCTTGCTCACTCCCCATATAGGGTATGTCACCGAGGAGGGATATCGTGTGTTCTTCGAGGACGCCGTCGCGGATATCGCTGCCTTCTTGGAGCAATCGCCCATACGGGTGCTTGGCGATGAACGGGATTCTCGCACCAACCATTAATTGGCGTTGAGCGAGCGGGGATGAACGGGAAGGGCGTTCCCACCGGCCTGATCTGCTTGGCAGTTAGCGTGGCGCTCGCGTGATTTCTTGATCACGCTGGTGGGGGGACTGACGCGGACTGGTTGAATGGCAAGCCATTGTCAAACTGCTCTGGCGCTTCCTTCAGATCGATTGCAGTTCCCGATGAACACCTGGCGAATTCACTTGACAAGCATCATATAAGGAATAATGTTATACTCTAGTTGATTGTCAGATGCTACGGATTGATGGTCGAATTTCCCGAAGGAGCTATGCGGCAATCCCGCTTGGGATTACGAGCCGACTTCTGACGGTCCGTGCGGCAACGTCTGTGTTTTGCCTGTCTTCGTAAGGCTACCGGTGGGTGTTTCACTGGCCCCTGACGCGTCAGGGACGATTGTGGAACGGGCGTGCAGACGTGGAGGCTGACATGGCCGGTCGGTTAGAACGAAATGCCGTGAGGCAGCCGGCACAAAAGGGGAAGGCAATCACGAGATTACCGTGACGTGATACCTGGTGGAGCCTTACTGGTGGTTGTTGATCTGAGCCTTCAACGCCCCTTTCAGATCGTCACGCAAATCGCCCAAGATGCCAGCGGCGGAAACTGAAGCGCAAGATCGCGATCCGAGTAGATGGCTGGGCTTCAGTCTACTTTCGCGTCGTCAATCACAACATTTGGACCAAAAAAGCTGGGACGAATGAAATGAAAAAAAGACTAGGGAACACATTTACCGCCCTGACGACGATCGTCGTCGGAACGCTCGCAAGTTTTGGCGCGCAGGCACAAGCGTGGCCTGAGCGGGCGATCACAATCGTCGTCCCTTTTGCAGCGGGCGGTGGTGCCGACCCGGTTGCACGTACGGTTGCGGTCGCTCTTCAGGAAGCATTCAGGCAGCCGGTCGTGGTCGACTTTCGGCCCGGCGCGAATGGGGCTATTGGCGCTAACATTGTCGCCAAAGCCAAGCCTGACGGGTATACGCTGATGGTGACGTCGCAGGCTCCGCTGGTCAACGTGAAATTCGGCAAGGACCTGCCTTACGATCCGGATCGCGACCTAGTCTCCATCGCCCAGATCGCCGAATCTCCCTTCATGCTGACCGCCAGCGCCAAGTTCCCGCCGAATTCCCTGCAAGAGTTGGTCGAACACGCCAAAGAGCACCCCGGAGAGGTCAATGTAGGTGTCTCCAGCTTCGGCGGCCTCGGGCACCTGTCGGCCGTAATCCTGCAGGAAGCCACCGGCACGAAGCTTACAGCCGTTCCCTATGGCGGCGTTGGCGAGCGCATCGCAGACCTGATGGCGGGCACAATCGATATTTCGACCGGAATTGGTGCGAGCGGCTTCCTTCCCGGCATCCACGATGGCAGCCTCAAACCGCTCGTGGTAATGGGAGATACGCGCCTTCCGGAACTTCCAGAAATACCGACCGCGATCGAGGCTGGCTATCCGGACGCGGTCTCCAGTGGCTGGTACATGCTGTCTGCTCCGCGGGACCTGCCACCCGAACTGGTCGAGCAAATCAACGAAAAGGTCGTGGCATACCTCAACCGGGCCGACATCAAGGAGAAGTTCATCCAGTTCGGCAACATGGTCAAGACCGGCTCGCCGGAGGATGCCAAGGCGTTGATCCAGCGCGATACGAATGTGCTGAAGGATCTCATTGATCGCGGTATTTTCACCGTTCAATAGCAAAGGCCGAGTCTGACCTGATCTCCGCCGCATATATGGCCATGATCGCTTGCTGGCGGGTTTCCCCTCCGGCAGCCCCATCCCCTCCTAACCAAACGAGATTCGAGATGGACGAGAATCTGCACAGACAGATCGAACATGACTGCAGGAACCTGCTCTATCGCCATGCCCAGCTGTCCGATCGCGGACAAGTTGCCGAAGCGGTCAGTCTCTTCGTTCCGGACGGCACCTGGATCCGCGGCGGTAAGCCTTACACCGGGCACCAGCAAATGTTGTCATCGTCATCGCGCCCGCCAACGGCGATCAGCCGCCATTTCACCGCCAACACTGTCGTCAATGTTCAGGATGAGAACCACGCGTCGGCGGTTTCTTACTACATCGTGTTTCGGCACGATGCAGGTGTTCCCGATCCAGAATTTCCACTTCCACTCGGCGGTGCCTACAGCATGGGCGAATGGCATGACCGCTACGTGCGGACCCCTGACGGATGGCGGTTTGAGTTTCGCGAAGTGAAACGGCTTTTCCAGCAATCGGTTTAGGTATTTGATGGATTGGACTTATGTCTAATCTTTGAGATTCTGCAGCCCATTGTTTACAGATGAATTCGCAAGACATGATATCTTCGAACGTCACAAGCGAAGTTGTAGTCTTAGACAAAGCCTGGCAGATGTAGAGATAGTTGTTCATGGCTTGCGCCAGCCGTGGATGCAGGCAGGAGACAGTGTTCTGCGCGAGCCCGGCCGCACGCGTCCCGACTGAGCGTCCTTTGATCCGGTCAAAGGTTCCGATTTGGCGGTATTCTTGGGCGAACGGATCGGATGTCGGATGAGGAGCGGACGCTGATCGGGCCTTTGCTTCCGGCTGAACGAGGGGATGCCATCCCAGCCAAAAGGAATCAGCGCGACCCAACATGCGCGATCGACACACATACAAATGGCGCAACCCGATCAAGCGGCCCTTCGAAAAGCTCAGGAACTGCAGTCTCGCTGCCCGCTTCCGGCGCCGCTCCAGCTTTCGATTAGCATACCCCGGAAACGAGCAGCGGCCGGTGAAAGCCGACCGGCCCGCCTTTCGACAATGCCGATGGGTCGGATGACGACCGGATCCTCGATCGGCCGGATGACTATCGACGGATGATTGCCCTGAGGCGTGGCAAGTCTGGGAAGGACAGAAACGCCGAGCCCGGCTTCGAGCAGGCTAAGCGAAGTCGAAAGATGATTGACCTCGTAGAACCAGTCGAGATCAACGTCGAGCTTTGCCAGGGCATTGTCGAGTATCGTCCTGTTACCGCTATGGCGGCTGACACCTATAAGTGGAAAGCCAGCAAGATCCGTCCATCGCACTCTATCCTGTTGCGCCAGTGCATGGTCCCGATGGCAGGCGAGCACGAACGGATCGTCCATGAGGTGCGTGAAGCGAAGATCGGAATCGGCGGACCCGAGCATATTGATTCCAAACTCCGTATGTCCGTCGGCAACGCTCTGCAAGCCTTCATGCGCGGGAAGATCATAGATACGAAAACGTATGCACGGATGCTGCGCGTTGAATTGTTTAATCACCCGAGGCAGGAAGTAGAAAGCCGCAGTCGGCACACTGGCTATGGTCACTATACCCGACTGCCGATTGCCGGTTTCACTCATCGACAGGATCGACATCTCTAGCTCATCGATCATGCGCGCGAATATCGGCTGAAGTTTCTGCCCAACAGACGTGGCAGTAACACGGCGCGTCGTGCGCTCGAGCAGAACCGCCCCGATCGACGCCTCAAGATGCTTTATGCGACGGCTCAGTGCTGGCTGAGAGAGGTTCAGCGTTTCGGCCGCTCCCACAAAGCTGCCCTCTTCCAAAATCGCAAGGAACACCCTCAGATCCAGCAATTCAAGATTTATACGCATTCGTAATTAATAGCTCCGAACATTGCATTTGTCAACTTAAAGCCACCAGGGTACTATCGGAATGCAAGTCGATGGTCGTTCCCTTTTGTGCATTGATTGGGTTGCTCATATGAATGACCTACAAAGAATTCCGTGTGTCCTTATGCGGGCAGGGACCTCACGTGGGCCGTTCTTCCTGGCTTCAGACCTGCCTCAAGAGCCGCAGCGGCGCGATGCCATTCTGCTTGCAGCGATGGGCTCGGGACACGAGTTGCAGATAGATGGAATCGGAGGGGGACACCCTCTAACGAGCAAGGTTGCCATCGTCGGGCCATCGCGGCGACCGGATGCTGACGTGGACTATTTGTTCGCGCAAGTGAACGTCTATGAGAATGTTGTCGACACTGGACCCAACTGTGGCAACATGCTTGCCGGGGTTGGACCTTTCGCCATCGAGTCCGGACTGGTCATTGTCGAATCCGAGATGACGATGATCCGTATCCACAACGTGAATACCGGTAAGGTGATCGAGGCACGTATTCCGACGGCCAATAGAAGCGTTGCCTATCGTGGCGCCACCTCGATTTCCGGAGTGCCCGGATCGGGTGCGCCGATTGCGCTCACATTCCTGGATTCGGCCGGCTCGAAGACGGGTGCCCTGCTTCCAACCGGTGCGGCGAAAGATATGATCGAAGGGATCGAGGTCAGCTGCATCGATGCAGCTATGCCGGTTGTTCTTATTCGTGCCCGGGACCTTGGCAAAACGGCCATGGAAATGCCCGCTGAACTCAATCGTGACAGAGATTTCCTTCAGCGCCTGGAGAATATCCGCATTACCGCAGGCAAGTTGATGGGTCTGGCGGACACCGCAGATCGGGTGATCCCCAAGCCGATACTCATCGCTAAAGGCACCAATGGCGCACACCTGACGACACGTTATTTCATGCCGCACCAATGCCACACGGCGCTTGCAATCACTGGCTCAATCGCTCTCGCCAGCGCGTGTGCCACGCTTGGAACGATCGCGGCGGAGCTGTGCGGAGCGATCACTTTGCCGGTGACGCTATCATTTGCACATTCTGCAGGCCGGCTGGATGTAGCTGTTGAGATGAGAGACGGCCGCACACCCGTTGCATCCGTAATCCGCACGGCGAGAAGGTTGTTCGAAGGTGCGGTTCTTGTGCGGCCGGAACAGACCGCCCTCAATCTTGAGGGATAGGCAGTCTAAGCTTGCGTGAGACTCACCCCACAAAGTGAGGCAGAATCATACAATGTCAGAAAGCTTGGTCGCGCGGTGCCTTGTTGGAGCCACCCTGGGCCTTGCTGAAGAACCACGAGAGCCGCGACTACAGTATAAATTTGGCGAGCTGATCGATGAGCGATCGGAGCGACTGGCACGCTTGGTCGTCCTGCCAGATAGGGAGTTAAAGGCTGCCGCTTGAGCAGCCGGCCGCGATGGAGAACTGTGGACAGGATCGGCCATATTCCGGCTTGGAGCGAAATTATCCGTTTTATATCAATCAGGTAGATCCGGCTGACATCGGCCAATCGTGCACCGGTCGCTACAGCCAGGATCGGCGGGAAGATCGGCCAGATTTGCTGTAGCATTCAAGAATATGTGTTTATGCTCTCTCCCGGCGCGGGGCAGTGCGCTCCAACTCGTCGATTTCGTGCCCGATCCTTTTCGCGGCATGGCGGTTGAGAAATGCCACCCCGATCAGGAACAGGAACGTCAGACCGCCCGCCACCAGCGGGAAGGTCGGATTGTCTGGGCTCGCCATCCACGCGCCTGCATAGATGAGCGCAAAGCCCGGCACCATCGGCCCGACATACCAGAGCCAGGCCGAGCGCAGCAAGTTGCGTTCGCGCTCGAGACGCCGCCTCAGATGGGCGATGCCGTTTTGGGCGAGGTCGGTGTGGAGCTTCCGGCTGTTGCGGTGGAGATGGCGGCCGGCGACGAGCATGCCGGCAACGAGCAAGGCGAATCCGCCCGCGAGCACGAAATCGGCCGCATCCTCGGCACGCATGAAGGTGAAGACGCTCATGACCGCCAGAAACGCTGCCGCGGCTCCTCCCGCGACATACTCCAGCATGTTCCGCCGCCGCGTGGCGCGGTCGATCTGCGTTTCGCGCCGCCTGAGGTCATCGAGCGAGAGTCCTGCCGTCGTCATGGCCTGCTCCTTCCAGTGATCGTGAATCGTCTTCGTCATGGTTGCGCTTCCCCCTTGAACTGTTCCGCCAGAAAACGCTTGAGGCGATGGATGCGGGTGGCGACCGCGCCGGACGACAGGCCGCAGACCTCGGCTGTTGTGGCGGCGCTCTCGCCTTCGAGGTGGAGAAGCATTACCTGCCGGTCGAGTGGCGCCAGACCGTAGAGCAGGTCGTAGACCCGTGACAGCGCCAGCCGGTCCGACACGACCGCCTCATGGGAGGGAGCGGCTTTATCTGCCGCCGCATCGGCATCGTCGAGACTGGCCGTGCGGCCCCGGCGGCGCGAGCGCGCGACATGGTCGGCGGCGACATTGTGCGCCACGCGATAGACCCATGTCCTCAGTGAGCAACGGCCGTCGAAACGCGCGAGGCTGCGCCAGAGCTGGAGATGGATATCCTGCAACAGGTCCTGCCGCTCGGCCGGATTTGCCTCGTAGCCTGCCGCAAGCCGCGCGAGCGCCGCTCCCAGAAGCTCGACCGCAAGCGCGTAACGGCTGTCGGCATCCGCCGGAACGGCCGTATCCGCGTCGCTTATGTATGCCCGTTCGCTGCTCATGGTCAGTCAGTCGCCCGGCGGGCGGATTTCTTACACATGATCCAAGCGGCAAGCTATGTCGCATCGCCGGGATCGTCCGGCAACAGGCTCAGCATGAGATCTGCCCGTGCCGACACGTCGGTCTTCGGCAGCATCACGGTTTCGTAGCCGAGCATGGGATAAACTGCGGCAAGCCGCTCATGTTCCGCCACCGCGTCGTCGAAACCATGGCGCCGCTCCGGATCGTTCGCGTAGATCTCCGGCCACGGCGGCGTGAGGAAGACCCGCGCGTGATAGCGGTGCACCCTCGCCAGTTCCGCAAGCGCCGGCTCGCCCGTCAGGTGCTGGAGCGCTGCGGCGGCATCGACGAGCCCGCGATCGAAAAAGATCCATCCCGCCCGCCGACCTGCCGCGACGCGGTCGGCCAGCGCCATTTCGATGGCGCGGCGCGCGAAGGCGATCACATCGATCCAGGGCAACGCAGGGCCGCCGGTTTCAAGCTCCTGCCTGACGATCCGCCGGCCAGGTTCCTGCACCACCGCGAAACCGCGCGCGCCGAGTTCCTCGAGCAAGGTCGACTTGCCTCCGCCGGAGCATCCGGAAATCACGACGAACCTGTTCATCGATGTCTCGCGGGCGGCCGGCCCGGTGGCGATACCGCCTTCATGGCGACGCCCCCACGGTATCCGCATGGGGAACCGTTCATCTTCATCGCGCCCCTGCGGCAAGGAGAAGCTGTTCGATCTCACGGTGGCCCCGGCTGCGGGCGTGCTGAACCGGCGTAACGCCCTCGCGGTCCGCAAGATTGACGTCCGCGCGGGCCTTGATGAGCAGCTCGACGATCTGCTGGTGGCGTTCGCCGCCGTTGCCCAGGATGACGGCCTCCAGAAGGGCGGTCCAGCCGAGATTGTTGACGTGATCGACATCGACCCCGGCCTCGATCAGTGTGCGCACGGTCTCGACATGACCACGTTCCGAAGCGGGGATGAGAGCGGTGCCGCCGAAGCGGTTGGTGCTTTTCAGGTCGGCGCCATGCGCCAAAGTCAGCTTCAGAATGTCGAGGTGGCCCCGTGCGCCGGCGTAGAGATACGGGCTGTCGCTGATCTTGTCCTTCGCATTGACGTCGGCGCCGGCTGCGATCAGCGCCCGGGCCGCGGCAACGGTGTTTTCATGGGTTGCGACGAGCAGGGCGGTAGCGCCGCTGTCGTCACGCGCCTCGATATCCGCGCCATCGGACAGAAGCGTCTCGATCCGCGCGACATCGTCCCGTTTCGCCGCCGTGTGCAGAGGCGTCTCGCCCATCGTTTCCCCCAAAGCCATGACAGGAGCTAATGTCAGCGCCAGCAGAGCGGCACCAAGGATAACCAGACGGCGAAGCATGGTCGTGCTCCTCCTCGTTCGCGCATTGGGCCGGCGGCGTGCCTTGACGGGCGCCCACAGCGTCTCCGCTGGGAGAGTAGCTATCGGGCACCCTGTTTGCAAAGCCGGTACTGCCCGGATGGGGAAACTGAACGTCAGCTCAGGGCCGTACACGTCGTCCGACTGGCGCTGGCCGCAGCACGACGCTGCCGTCCAACGCTTCGTGCCCGAAGCGGGTGTGTTCAGCCGGGCAATGTAACCACGATTGCCCCTCGATCCGTCGCAACAACCGTGTGCTCATACTGCACGACAGGGGCACAGGGTTCGCTGTAGAGTGTCCAGCCGTCGTCCCCCTCGGTCGCCCAGAGTCCACCCGTAGACAGGAATGGCTCGACTGTCAGCACAAGCCCCTTGTTGATGCGGCGATTCTCGCCACGAGAGGGCCAGGTCGCAACGGCTTCGGGATATTCGTGCAACGACCGGCCCACGCCATGGCTGGCGAGATTGCGGATCAGCGTGTAGCCGCGATCCGAAGCGAAGCGCCCGATGGCTTTTCCGATGCCTGCCAGCGGCTTGTCACTGCCAACCTGCGCAATGCCGATCCGCATGGCGCGTTTTCCGTCGCGGCAAAGACGATCCAGCGAGGGGCGCACCGGCGCGAGACGATAGGTCGCCCCGGTATCCGCAAAATAGCCGTTCTTCGAGGCAGATACGTCGATGTTGACCAGATCCCCCGGCCCAATCACCCTGTCACCGGGGATGCCGTGAGCGATTTCTTCATTCACGCTGATGCAGGTCGCCCCCGGAAAATCGTAAGTGGCTTGCGGCGCGGACAAAGCGCCCTCACGCTCCAGCAACCCGCGACCGATCTCATCCAGTTCCCGGGTCGTCATGCCGGGCTCCATCGCCTTCGCCATGGCCTGCATGGTGTTGGCAACGATCCGGCCGACTTCCTTCATCCCGTCCAGCTCGTCCTGGTTTGTAATCGTCATTCTTCCGTCTCTTCTGAAGCAGCGGATAAGTTGGACATTTTAGCGGCGAATGTCGGGAATGTCCCGCATCGCCGACACCGTCGTGCGGATTGCGCTGCGGCAAGCACGAATGGTCGCTTCTGGGAAGCGACCAGCGCTACCTGAAGGGCGGGTATGGGGCCGGCACAAATCTGACAGCCCGCCAGCACGCCGGCGTTGCTAAGCCACTTCCGGCCCGGACGACGACCCCCGGTATGAGCTGGTGTCCAGCCTGCTCCGGCGATAGTCCCGCATCAGGGGCACCCGCTGCGGGCGGAAGCTTTCCGCCGTCCGCTCCAGCGAGGCGATCCGATTGACATGGAACAGGCGAAAATCCATGCGCAGCCTGCAATGCGCCAGAAGCATCAGGTTGCGGTCGCCGTAGGACAGGCCGAGTGGCCATATCAGCCGCTCGGACACGCTGCCCTTCAGGTCGGTATAGACGATCTTCACCGCCTCTTCCTCCCAGCAGGCCCTGCGCAGGACGGCCAGGTCGATGGCCGGGGGATCGCGCTCCGGTCCGACGGAGAAACTGCGCGTGATCGCATGCAGCGACTGCCGCGCCTGATGTTCGGGAAGGGTGGCGACGATCCGCGCCATGGCCTCCCGTGCAGCCGCGACCATCTCGGCGTCCCCGATCCGGTCCAGCGACTGCACCGCGAGCAAAAGCGCCTCGATTTCCAGCTGCGAGAAGCTTTGCGGAGGCAGGGCCGGATCCTCGGTCAGGACATAGCCGAAACCCGCCTCGCCATCGATCAGGGCGCCCCCGGCCCGCAGCGTGGCGATGTCGCGATAAAGCTGGCGTGGTGAGACACCCGTTTCCTCGGCCAGCCGCGCCGCCGTAACCGGGGCGGGCAGGCGGCGCATCGTATCCATCAGGCGCATCAGCCGGTCGGTCCGGGCCATCCTGTCACCTTCTGTCAGTAGGGGCGCGTTAGGGTTGTCGGTGCAAACAGCGACGGAGTCAAATCATGCTGACCTTCTATCATGCGCCCAAAAGCCGCTCGACCAGCGTAAAGCAGTTGATCCTCGAGCTTGGCATCGAGGACCAGGTCAAAACGGTCGAGGTGACCATCCCGCGCCAGGACGGGTCGGGCGGGCGAGACCCGGCAAATCCGCATCCCGAGGGCAAGGTGCCCTATCTGACCGACGGCGAGGATCACGTTCGCGAGCGGGCGGCGATCATCCTTTACCTGACAGATCGTTTCCCGCAGGCGGGGCTGGGGCGTCCCGTCGGGCATTCCGAGCGTGGGCGCTACCTGTCCTGGCTGGCCTGGTATCAGGGCGTATTCGAGCCCGTTGCCATTCTGGGCTGGGCCGGGGTGAAACACCCGGCGGTGGAGGCATCGCTGCGCGACTATGACACGGCGCTTGCACGGCTGGACGAGGTGCTGACGAAGCAGCCCTATCTTCTGGGGCAGGAGTACAGCGCCGCCGATCTCCTGTGCGCGGCTCCCTTCGCCTGGTTCGGCGATGCCTTGCCCAGCACGGCGGCGATCCGGGACTGGGTCGCCCGCTGCATGGACCGGCCCGCGGTTCGGATGACCGGAGAGCGTTGACGCCGTCCACCTTACGCGCAGCTCCTAGCCGATACGGGGGCTGCGCCCGGCGTGGCGACGCCCGAGCAGGATGCGCCTGTCAGATAGACTCGCGATCGGTCCGTCCCGCATCGCCGACAACGACCTCCCGGTTTCGCTGCGCGGACCTCAAGTGACCGGTTGGGGCCGGGAACGTCAGACGACCGATGACGGTGGCAGCACGACTTGCTCCACGCTGCCGTCCGATGCATTGAGCCCTGAGCGGAGGTTGAGACGTACGCGTGTCGTTCAAATGCGAAGCTGTCGCCTCTTTCGACGTTTCACGAAACCTTTCCTGATCGAACATCCGCGCCAATCTCTCGCTCCGAAAGCCCGGAAAGCCCGAACATCAATCTCGGCTCGGGGTGGCGAATAGGTGCATGGGAGACACCGGAATGACGAAAACGCTTCTTCTCCGTGCAGCCAGGAAATATGGCAGCATCATTTTCACGCTTGGCTCATCGGCCCCGCCGCCAACTCATGTCGCCGGGAAACTAGGCAAGATGCGCTTTCAACCAGGAGCCAGGACCTCACTGTCTCTATTTCCGGGCAGTCGGAGGTGCCCTCCGGGCAAATCAGAAACTCGCCGGGATGACCGCTTATGAGTTGGTCGCACCGATATCCTGGATGATGCCCCAGGCTTCGGTCCACGAGAAGATCGATCTTGCCGTCAAGCAGCTCATGCAATCCTGCGGGATGGTTAACCCGCACCCCGATAGCCGGATGGGTTTCACGGAACCGGTTGAGTTCCGCGCGTAGTTCGGCCCAATTGAAACCCGCATGCAAGCCCAGATTGACGACAACCATTGTCGTTTGTGGCACGAGCGCTGCCGTCGCTGAAGCAATTCGGCCGAACGCGTCACGGATTGGCGGCAGGTAGGTCTGGCCAGCCTCCGTCAGAATCAATTGCCTATGAATCCGCTGAAAGAGCTTCACCCCAAGGCGCTCCTCAAGGGCCTTCACCTGCTGCCCGACTGCCCCTGGCGTTACATGAAGTTCATGCGCGGCGAGCTTGAAGCTGAGATGTCGTGCCGCAGCCTCAAAGGCTCGCAACGCATTGAGTGGTGGAAGCAAATGGGTCACGTGATCGCGCCTCCTTTGTTCGGCGATGGCTCGATTTTGCAATAGATTTTCTGCGGCTACCAGAGACGAAAGCTGGTTTGCACAATGCGCACGGGAGCGGACAATAGCACGCAAAACATGGCTGCCTGAGCAGGAGCCGTGAAGTTGAACCGTGGAGTTGCTGATGGCGCGTATCCTGGATCATATCGGCAGGACCGCCCCACGCGAGGGATGGACGGTCGTCGCGGGCGCGTTCACGGTTATGTTCTTCACTTTCGGACTGGCCTACAGCTTCGCGTCATTTATCGCCTCGCTTCAGAACGAGTTTTCGGCCTCGCGAGGCGCCGTCTCAATGGCATTCTCCATCGCAGTGCCGCTCTACTTTGCATTGGGCGGCGTCAGCGGACCATTGGCCGACCGATACGGCCCGAGAAGGATCGGCCTATTGGGGGTCGTCATCGGTGGCATTGGAATACTCGTCGCAGCTCGGGCAGAAGCATTGTGGGAAGTCTATATCGGATTCGGGATAGGTGCGGGGATAGCCATTGGGTTCTCCTATGTGCCGGCCATTGGCGCGGTCCAGGGGTGGTTCAGCACCCGCCGAGGTACTGCGTCAGGGATCGCTGTTTCAGGTATCGGCCTCGGCACGCTTTGCATGCCATTGGTTGCTGCTCATCTCATTGATGCGTTCGGGTGGCGGATCGCATGGGCAGTGCTGGGGCTTTTGATGGTCAGCGCAGGTGGATTTGCGCTGCTGTTTGTCAAGAAAGCCCCGCTGGCTGTTGCGGCTCCTGCCAGCAGCGTCGCGACGAATAGTTCACCGCCACTAAGCGAGGAAATCGGTCTCTTTGAGGCTGTTAAGTCCCGCACGTTCGTGCTGCTCTATCTTTCGATGGCGCTTATTTCGATTGGGGCATTCATCCCATTCGTTCATCTCGTGCCATATGCCGAGGATCAGGGGCTGTCCCACAACGCTGCCGTCTGGATACTGAGCGCGCTTGGTCTTGGCAGCACTTTTGGCCGGTTCATTGGCGGCGGCGTGGCTGACAGTTTGGGTCGAAGAAGGACTCTCGCGGCGGTATTCGCTACCCTTGCTTTGATGCTGCTATGGTGGATGGGTTCGAGTTCTGCATGGCAATTGTATCTATTCGCATTTGTTTTTGGAGCCGCGTATGGGGGCTTTGTAGCCCTGTTTCCCGCGCTATGCGTTGACTATTACGGCACCCATAATTCTCTTGGCATTATCGGCATCCTTTATACGGCGATGTCAATCGGAACGCTGCTCGGCCCAAGGCTCGCGGGTGATGCTTTCGATGTCTTCGGCAATTATATCCTGCCAATTGCGATCAGCGCCGCCTTTTCTCTTGTAGCGGCCGGGATAGTCGCCCTTATGCCCGAACCCGGAGACACCAAGCTTCAGGTCAAAGAATAGAGGGCAAACATGCGCCGACGATCGCATTCCGGTCCATGGGATGTCGCGGAACTCCTGAAGCCTGCGCCACTTCGCCGAGGGTCGGATTTTCCGGGCGCGGACGTGTCGCGCATCCTTGCCGCATATGGCAGAAGTTTCGCGACATGAGTTGCGGCAGGGAAAAGCCCTGGGCTAACGTCCGGTCCGTCCCGCATCGCCGACATGCCGTACCTATCGCGCCGCGGAGAGCAGAACGGCCGCTATCGGAAAGGCAGTCGCAGTCGGCACTGTCGAATAACCGCTTCGGGCCGGAAACAGACCGAGCTCTCGCAGGCGATGGTGAACATTGCTCCCGGAGGAGATCCACCGAGCATGACGGTATATTCTTGCGCCTGATCCCCTCCCGCCTCGCTCGGATGACGACCTGTTTCAATTGGCGGCTGAACGCGGTGTCTGCCCCGTCCGCCTGGGGACGGTGAAACGGGGAGCATTCTAGCCATCAATTCTTTCGCAGAATTTTATCCATCGCCTTTCCCCGCGCCAACTCGTCAATGAGTTTATCCAGGTAGCGAATTTCTCGCATTGTTGGTTCCTCGATATCCTCCACCCGGACACCGCAAACCACACCACTGATCAAGGCTCGCGAGGGATTGATTTCAGGAGCCTCTACAAAAAATGTTTCAAAGTCAGTCTGTTTTTCCAGTTGAGCTTGCAGCTCATTCTGACTATAACCCGTCAACCAGGAGATGATTTGGTCGACCTCTGCTTTTGTGCGTCCCTTTCTTTCTGCCTTCGCAACGTAGTGCGGATAAACGCTTGCGAGGCTGGTCGTATAGATCCTGTGTTTCGTCATGAGTTTCTGCTCCTGAGCCCCTGCGGATTTAGGCCATTATCGGCCGATTTTTGACATCCGGTCGCTGCTCCCCTGCCACGCCGCTCATTTCTTGATCCGCCAGCCCGCGCGGAAGATAGCCCATATCGCGACGAGGCACGCTGCCAGGAAGGCGCCGATTGCCGCCAGGCTGACACCGACTGCGACGTCGGCGTGCTCGTAGAAGGACCAGCGGAAGCCGCTGACGAGGTAGAGCACCGGGTTGAAGTGGCCGACCGTCTGCCAGAAGGGCGGCAGCATGTCGATCGAGTAGAAGGCGCCGCCGAGGAAGACGAGCGGCATGACGACCAGCATGGGGATGAGTTGGAGCCGTTCGAAATTGTCGGCCCAGATGCCGATGATGAAGCCGAACAGCGCGAAGGTCACCGCCGTCAGCACCAGGAAGGCGAGCATGACGACCGGATGCGTGATCTGGATGGGCACGAACAGCGCCGCCGTCGCCAGGATCAGCAGGCCGAGGGCCACGGCCTTGGTGGCCGCCGCGCCGACATAGCCGACCACCAGCTCCATGGGCGAGACCGGCGCCGACAGGATCTCGTAGATCGTGCCCGTGAATTTCGGCAGGTAGATGCCGAAGGAGCCGACGGCGATCGCCTGGGTGATCATGGTCATCATGATCAGGCCCGGCACGATGAAGGCGCCGTAGGAGACGCCACCGATGTCCTCCATGCGACTGCCGATGGCGCCGCCGAAGACGACGAAATAAAGCGAGGTGGACAAGACCGGCGACACGATGCTCTGCCAGAAAGTGCGCCACCAGCGCCCCATCTCGAACCTGTAGATGGCGCGGATCGCGAGCAGGTTCATTGGGCCGCCTCCTTCTGCGCGTCTTGTTTCTGAGCGCCTTGCCGCACGAGGTTGACGAAGATCTCCTCGAGCGAGTTCTGCCTGGTGGAGATGTCGCGCATGGCGACGCCCTCGCTGTGCAGGTCGGAGAGCAGCGCGGAAATGCCGGTGCGCTCGGCGTTCACGTCGTAGCTGTAGGTAAGGCTGGTTCCGCCCGCGTCGAGCGAGAGGTTGTAGCACGACAGCGCGGCCGGCACGGCGGCCAGCGGTTCGCGCAGCTCGACGGTGAGCACCTTCTCACCCATCCTGCGCATCAGCGTGTCCTTGGTCTCGACCAGCACCAGCTCGCCATGGTTGATGACGCCGACGCGGTCGGCGATCTCCTCCGCCTCCTCGATGTAATGGGTGGTGAGGATGATGGTGACGCCGGAGCGGTTGAGCCGCCGGATCAACTCCCACATGGACTTGCGCAGTTCCACGTCCACGCCCGCCGTGGGCTCGTCGAGAAACAGGATGCGCGGCTCGTGCGCCAGCGCCTTGGCGATCATGACGCGCCTCTTCATGCCGCCCGACAGGGCCATGATCTTCTCGTTCCTCTTGTCGAGCAGAGAGAGGTCGGAGAGTACCTCCTCGACCTTGGCGTCGTCGTGCCTCTTCCCGAACAGGCCCCGCGAGAAGGAGACCGAGGCCCAGACGGTCTCGAATGAGTCGACATGCATCTCCTGCGGCACCAGCCCGATCAGGCTGCGCGCGGCGCGGTAATCGCGCACGATATCATGGCTGGCGACGGTGACGCTGCCGCCGCTGGCGTTGACAATGCCGCAAACGATGGAGATCAGCGTGGTCTTGCCGGCGCCGTTCGGCCCCAGCAGAGCGAGGATCTCGCCCTCCGCGATGTCGAGGTCGACGCCTTTCAGTGCGTCGAAGCCGTTCTGGTAGGTCTTCGTCAGGTTCCTGACGGATATGACTGGCTGCATGATGCGATCCTGTGCGGGCTGGTCCGGCGCATATAGGTCTCCCCGGCGGTAGACGCCACCAGCCCGATCGGCAAGAGGCCCCTTTTCGCATCGCAAATCACATTCTTATCGGAGCGAGGCCATCAGAGAGCGGCTGACTCGCCTGACTATCAAGCTGACGCAGGGGGGCGGGGGGTGGACGTCCACAGCGGCTCGGATGAACGGCTGACACCAACCCCGCCCACGGTCCCCGTGCGGACCTGCCGTCCCTACGGGTCGTGAACCCGCCGGTTGCGCCCGAGATCGTCGTGCTGCCCGGAACTGTCATGGTGAGGAGCCTCCTTTTCGAGCCCATTCTATCGAGAGCTTCTGCGCAGGATATGACCTCCAAGGTCATGGCGTGCCATCGCCCCTGCCACCAGTATTCCGCCGCGGGTTCCTCCCCCACTCTCTCGCAGACTGGCAGAAAGGAGAAGACAATGGAAACCTATCTGATCCGCTTCATCGTGCGCCCCGGGCAGCGCGCGCGGTTTCTGGACCTGCTGACCGGAGTCCTGGACCGGATGCGCCACGAGGATACTTTCATCGACGCCCGGCTTTCTGAGGTCACTGAGCGGCCGAACGAATTCGTGCTCCATGAGACATGGGCCAGCCGTGAGGACGTGATCAACGTGCAGCTGAACCGTCCTTATCGTCGGTCCTGGCACGAGGCACTGCCGGATCTGCTCGAGGCCGAGCGCGAGATCACGATCCTGTCGCCCCTCTGGAGCGCAACGGCGGACCGACAGCAGGCCGGATGAGCAGGAGGCATCCCCGGCGGTTCAAGCGAGGGAAAGCCGCCTTATGGCCTGCAAGGCCATCGACCGATGCGGTATCTAGCGCCATATCGTAGATACATCGAAAGACCGCGGAGGAAACTTAGTCGATCGGCAAAGTTTTTTCTTGCCACGGCATGGAGGCTGATTATAGTTAGTCTTATGACTAAGCATGATCCCGATCTCTCGGAGCTGTTCCATGCGCTGGCGGACCCGACCCGGCGGTCGATCCTGACGCGTCTGGCCGAGGGGCCTGCACCGGTAACCGAGCTCGCCAAGCCCACGGGGCTGCGTCTGCCGACGGTGATGCGGCACCTTGCGGTACTGGAGGAGGCGGGATTGATCGCCACATCGAAGGACGGTCGGGTACGCTCCTGCGCCATCGTGCCCGAGGCGCTGGCCCCTGTGCGAACATGGCTCGATGAACAGCGGACCATCTGGGAAGCCCGGCTCGACCGCCTGGACGACTACGTGATGAAACTGATGAAGGAGCGTGAGACATGAAACCGGATCTCGATCCGAACACCGACCTGAGCTTTACCCGCACGCTGGCCGTGCCGCGGCAGCTGATCTGGGAATGCTGGACGGAGCCGAAGCATATCCCGCATTTCTTCGTTCCCGCGCCGCACAAGGTGACGGCGGTGGACATCGACCTGCGGGTCGGCGGGCGGTTCAACACGATCTTCGATGTGGAAGGTAATGTGATGGACAATCAGGGCGTCTATCTGGAAGTGGTACCGGGCGAGAAGCTGGTCTTCACGGATGCCTATACCGAAGGCTGGAAGCCCGCGCCCGAGCCTTTCATGACCGCGATCCTGCTGCTGTCGGATGCGCCGGGCGGCGGCACGACCTATACGGCAATTGCCCGCCACCGCAATCCCGACGCCCGCAAGGCGCATGAGGACATGGGCTTCTTCGACGGCTGGGGCACGGTGGTGACGCAGTTGGAAGCCTATGCCAAAGGGCTGGTGACAGGGGGCTGATGATATGAGCGGTCGTTTCGTGACGCTGACTTTCGAGCGGCAGGTGGCCGCGCCTGTCGCCACCCTGTGGCAGGCCTGGACGGCGCCTGCCGCGCGGGCGGTCTGGGCCGCGCCTGCGCCCTCGGTCACGGTAGAGTTTCTGGAGGCCGACACAAAGGTGGGCGGGCGCGAGGTCTCGCTGTGCAAGGTGGCAGGCCAGCCCGACATCCGCTGCGATTGCGGCTGGCTGGCGTTGCAGCCCGCACGACGCAGCGTGAATTACGAGGTGATCTCCAGAGCGCCTTCCGATCAAACGGAATCGTTTGATCGATCAGAATTCGCTCCAAGGAAAGAATCGCGGAGCGAAGGCGTCACGCAATCGGCGGCGCTGGTGACGGCCGAGTTCGCAGATGCGGGCGAGGGCAGCCGGCTTGTGGTGACGGTGCAGCTGTCCTCGCTGGCCGAGGATATGGAGGCGGGTTACCGGCAGGGCTTCGACGCGGGGCTGGACAATCTGGCGGGCGTGGCTGAACGGACCATGGTGCTGGAGCGGGTGATCAAGGCGCCGCGCCACGTCGTCTGGGGCGCCTGGATGAACCCGGAAACCCTGCCGCAATGGTGGGGGCCGGACGGGTTCACCTGCCGGACCAAGAGGATCGACTTGCGGACGGGCGGGGAATGGGTCTTCGACATGATCGCGCCGGATGGCACCGTCTTCCCGAACCACCACCTGTATGGCGAGGTCCGGGCTGAAGACCGCATCGGCTATACGCTTCTCTGGGGTGAGAACGGGCCGAAGCACGCCGACGCCTGGGCCTCGTTCGAGGATGCCAATGGCGCGACGAAGGTCACGCTGGGCATGGTCTTCAGCACGGCGGCCGAGTTCCAGGAGGCCAGGGGCTTCGGTGCGGTGGAACTGGGGCTCCAGACCCTGGGCAAGCTGGCGCGCTTCGTCGGCGCCGAATGAAAAGCCGCGGCCACCGAAGCGAATGCGATTTCGATCCGCCTGGTCGAGCACTCCGCGACGTGGCGGCGAAGCTGGCACTTCATAAAGGGGCTGACGTTCCGAGCGGAGTCTTATGAAAGTGACCGATCCAGTTTCCGTGCTTGTTCTAAAAAAATTTATGATATCATAAATTTATCAAAAAATAGAAGTGTGCGGCCCAAACTACGCCGCTACTCGCACTAACCCTCCAGCGTCCTCAGACGCAACCCATTCAAGGAGATGCCGATACGTCGAGAAGAATTGCAAATAAAGATGGTTGCCGGCCCTCGCAACCATATTATCACAATTAAATCAATAGCTTAATCGCCAGAAAGGCGGGTTTTGCCGTTTATGGCACCGCGCCCGCCACTTAACCCGCCACCTCCATTTGGGGCCAGCGTCCGGCCCGATAAAAGCCAGGCTTGAGAGTCGCGCTGTGACGGAGGGTGTTCAGGCTGGGGAGCATCCCAATTGTTTCTGATAACGGCCGTCCGTTGACTACGGAATGCCTGTCCGCGATGCGTGCGGCGTTGTCGTTCACTGTGGGATCGTCTAGGTAGGGGACTTTATCAAACTCTTGTCAAGATTGGCCGATTCTGTTCGTGGATGGTTTTTTGCACGGGGGAAGCCATGCGCGATCTATTCTGGCTCTCGGACGAAGCCTGGGCGGCACTGGAACCACATCTACCGAAGAACCAGCCGGGTGCCCGCCGGGTCGATGACCGGCGCGTCATTAGCGGTATCCTGCACATCCTGAAGACTGGCGGACGAGGCGTGACGTACCACCTCGGTACGGTCCGGCAAAGACGATCTATATAGAAGGCCTCGCCGGCTTCCTTCTCGTCCTTGCTGGCTTCCCGTGTGTTCCGGGCCCGCGATTCCTCGTCGGAGCGTCCGGTATAGGTGCTCCTGACCACTGCATAGCCGGATTCGGCCGCACCGGGGAAATCCGGAAAGGCGGCATTGCTCAGCTTGAACGTCTTGAAGGCCGGATCGAGGCTGCACATGAAGTCCTCGTTCTGAGGAGCAAGATCCGCCCAGACCTCCGCAAGCTTCTCCGACATGTCGGGCTGCTCGCCTTCAAGGCTGTATGGCAGGTTCTCCCCGCTGAACATGGCCTTGGCATATTCCTTCAGGGCCTGGCGATTGCCGTCCTGATGGGGGCTGTGAAATCCGCCGCCGCTCATTCGCGTATTCGGATAATGCCGGTCCTCCGGCTGCTTCGCGATGAGGATAACGTCGACGCCAGCTTCATCTGCTGCGATCGCCGCGCGGGCTCCGGCGCCGCCAAAACCGACCACGACGACGTCCGCTTCATATTTCCGTGTCTGCATGCCGCTCATTGTCCGTCGATTCCGATCCGCCATATATCGTCATTGATGGTTCCCGAAGCCCATCTCGAATGATCTCGGTGAAGGGTGGCACCGGCGCAGCGGCCGCGCAGGCAAAACTCCTGCCTGCTTCCCAGACATTGTTTCAGTATAATTGCATTCATGATTCAATTGTTGCTCGGCCGTTAACAGGATTTGGTCCGGTGCTGACTACGATGCCTCCCGGAGGCATCGGGGCCGTTCCTTCGCCGGCGATCGCCGTACCCGACGGCGACGAACCGTCGACCCGGCTCGCCGGAGAGCGAGCGCCGCATCGGCCGCCTGGAGTCCGCGACTCACTCCGACGGGCGCCACCGGCATCAGGCGCCGTCCGGACAAGGCTCTCAAGTTGACAGATTCGTGCCGGCCATGTACGATTGAATTCATAATTCAAGAGACTACGACTTTTCATTGTATGGAAAAATCGCTGAGCTCAACAAGAACGACGGCGCTTGATCGCCGCGGCGTCCAAGGAAAATGACAATGCTAGCGTACACCATTCGGCGTCTGCTGGCCGCGATTCCGATTCTTGTTACGGTCGCGGTCGTAGTATTTCTTTTGATGCGCCTGGCACCGGGCGATCCTGCGCAGCTTATTGCGGGTGACGATGCGACGGCGCAGGATGTCGAGCGTATTCGTGAGCAGCTCGGGCTCAACCAATCCCTGCTCATGCAGTTCATCCATTGGTTCGGAAATCTTCTTCAGGGCGATCTAGGAAATTCGGTCTTCAACCAGCGGCCGGTACTGGGCTTGATCCTGCAACGGATCGAACCGACGATTTCCATCACGGTGCTAACGCTCATCTTCTCGATCTCTCTGGCAATTCCGCTCGGCATCATTGCCGCGGTCAAGCATGGAACCATGATCGACCGGGCTATCATGACCTTTGCCGTGATCAGCTTTTCGCTGCCGGTGTTCCTGATTTCCTATCTGTTGGTGTTCCGCTTCTCTATCGAGTGGAGATTCCTTCCCGTTCAGGGATATCGCAGCATCTTTGACGGATTCGTTCCGTTCATCAGGCATATGATCATGCCGTGCGTCGCGCTGGGCTTGATCTATACGGCGCTGCTGTCGCGCATGACGCGCTCGACGATGCTGGAAATTCTCAACGAGGATTACATAAGAACGGCCCGCGCCAAGGGCGTCAGCACGCGCGCAGTGCTGTTCCGGCACGCCCTGAAGAACGCCGCCATTCCGATCGTAACCACGATCGGTCTGAGCCTGGCCTCGCTCATCGGCGGCGTCGTTGTGACAGAAAGCGTTTTTGCCATTCCCGGAATCGGGAGACTTACAATAGATGCGGTAAATTCTCGCGACTATCCTGTCATACAAGGCGTGATCTTGGTATGCGCCTTCACGTATGTTGTAATAAATCTTTTGATAGATCTAAGCTATACATTATTTGATCCGCGTATCCGCTATTGATGCTGTTCGGCTGCGGCTATGAATGTGTCCCTAAGCTATGGAGGAACACGTGACGGAAATTGCGGCAAGTCCCGCTGAACACGTCCCGGTGCGGTCGAAGAGCGTCATCTTCAACTTCGTCAGGAGGCATCCGACCTTCGCACTGGGCGGGGGGCTGCTTTTCGCCATCGCCGCGGTGTCGATCGCCGCGCCGCTGCTGACATCCTACGATCCCATTCGCCTTGATGGCACCGTCCGAATGCATCCGCCGTCGGCCGAGCATCTGTTCGGAACCGACAGCCATGGCCGCGACGTGTTCGCGCGGACGCTCTATGGCGGCAGGGTATCTCTCGTCGTCGGGGTCGGGGTGGCGCTGCTGAGCATGATTTTCGGCTGCGTCATCGGCGTCATCACCGGATTCGTGAGGCGCGTCGACGCGATCGTCATGCGGGTGATGGATGCGCTGATGGCGATACCGGGCATCCTGCTGGCGATCGCACTGATGGCCCTGACGCGCGAAAGCATCTGGCTCATCATCGTGGCAATCGCGATACCGGAGATACCGCATGTAGTGCGGCTGATCCGGTCGGTTGTGCTGTCGATCCGCGAGCAACCCTACATCCAGGCGGCCGAGGCGGTCGGCACGCGGTTCCCGCGAATCCTGTTCTTCCATGTGCTGCCGAATGCCATCCCGCCGCTGATCGTGCAGGCGACCTATATCTGCGCCGCCGCCGTCCTCGCCGAAGCCTATCTCAGCTTCCTGGGCGTCGGAACACCGCCGGAGATACCGAGCTGGGGGAACATCATCGCGGAGAGCCGGACAATGATTCAGCTGGGGATGTGGGGGGTGCTGTTTCCGAGCTGCTTCCTGGCGGTGATGGTTTTCGCAGTGAACATGCTGGGCGACGGGCTGCGCGACATGCTCGACCCGCGGATGGCGCGGAGGATTTGAGATGCTTCACCTGGTGTCGGAAGGGCAGGCTTCATCGCCATCGACGGCGGACGGAGCGCCCTTGCTGAGCGTCGAGGATCTCAAGACCTACTTCTTCACCCGGGAGGGCGTTGCAAAGGCGGTCGATGGAGTGTCCTACAGTGTCGGCCGCGGCGAGACGCTGGGCGTGGTCGGGGAGTCCGGCTGCGGCAAGAGCGTGACGGCGCTGTCGATCCTCGGCCTGGTGCCGCGGCCGGCGGGCCAGACGGTGGGCGGGCGCATCATGCTGGAGGGGACGAATCTGCTGGATCTCAGCGACCGCGAGATGCAGCGGATACGCGGCAAGAACGTGTCGATGATCTTCCAGGAGCCCATGACGTCGCTGAACCCGGTGATGCCGGTCGGCAGCCAGATCGCCGAGGCCGTGAGCCTGCACGAGGGGCTGTCCCGCCGCGCCGCGCTCGACTGGGCGGGGGAGATGCTGAAACTGGTGCGCATCCCGGACGTCGCGCGGCGGCTGAAAGAATATCCGCACCAGCTTTCAGGCGGCATGCGCCAGCGCGTGATGATCGCCATGGCGCTTGCCTGCAGCCCGAAAGTGCTGATCGCTGACGAGCCGACCACCGCGCTGGACGTCACGGTGCAGGCGCAGATCCTGGAACTGATGGCAGAGCTGCAGCAACGCACCCAGACGGCGATCGTGCTGATAACCCACGATCTCGGCGTCATCGCCGAGACCGCCAATCGGGTCGTCGTGATGTATGCCGGCAGGAAGGTGGAGGAGGCGGAGGTTACCGAGCTGTTCAGCACCCCGCTGCATCCCTACACGGTCGGGCTGCTGCACTCGATGCCGTCGGTCGAGAAAGAGCGCGGCGGCAACGGCGAGCTGGCGGAGATACCGGGACTGGTTCCCCCGCTGTACGCGCTTCCGCCGGGTTGCCGCTTTGCACCGCGCTGCCAGTTCGCCACCGAGCGCTGCCATCTCGTCGAGCCCCCGCTCGAAGAGCACCAGCCCGGTCATTGGGCGGCGTGCTGGTACGCCAAGGAGATGCCGGGGAGCACCCATGCCTGAGACATCAACGCCGCTTCTCCAGGTTGAAGGGCTGCAGAAGCATTACCAGCTCCATCGCGGTTTCCTCGGCGGATCGGGCCTGAGCGTGAAGGCGGTGGACGGCATCTCCTTCACCCTGGAGAGGGGGGAGACGCTGGGCCTCGTCGGCGAGAGCGGCTGTGGCAAGACGACGGCCGGAAAGACCATTCTGCGGCTGGTGGAGCCTTCCGGCGGCAAGGTCCTGCTCAAGGGCACCGACATAGCCAAGACCTCGAGGGCGCAGATGCGCGAGCATCGGCGCAGCATGCAGGTGGTCTTTCAGGACCCGTATTCGTCGCTGAACCCGAAGTCGACCGCCGGCGCCATCGTCGCGGAGCCGTTCCACAATTACGGCCTGCTGTCGGGCGCCGAGCGTCGGGAGCAGGTGGCGGCGCTGTTCGCGCGCGTCGGCTTGCGCGCCGACGCGGCGGCGCGCTATCCGCACGAATTTTCGGGCGGCCAGCGGCAGAGGCTCGGCATCGCGCGGGCGCTGGCGCTGGATCCCGAGCTGATCGTCGCGGATGAGCCGGTCTCTGCGCTGGATGTGTCGGTGCAGGCGCAGATCATCAACCTGTTCATGCGCCTGCAGCGGGACCTGGGGCTGGCCTATCTGTTCATCGCCCACGATCTCGGCGTAGTCCGCCACATCAGCGACCGGGTCGCGGTGATGTATCTCGGGCGCATCGTTGAGCTGGCGCCGACAGAGGCTCTATTCACGGAACCGCTGCATCCCTACACACAGGCCCTGCTGTCGGCGGCACCGATCGCTGATCCGCGGCGGCGCCCGAAACGCATCGTGCTCAAGGGCGACGTGCCAAGCCCGGTGTCGCCGCCCTCCGGCTGCCACTTCCACACCCGCTGCCCGGCGGCCTTCGACCGCTGCAAGGTCGAGAGCCCCGCGCTAGCGGCCAAGACCGGGACCCGCACCGTCGCCTGCCATCTCTACGATTGAGCGGGCCGGATGTGAAACCGCCGCTGCCGGGAAATTCCCGCGATGCCGAAGCTACCGCCTCTTTCATCGATCCGGGCGTTCGAGTCGGCGGCTCGCCACCTCAGCTTCACCAAGGCGGCGGAGGAGTTGAACGTCACGCAATCGGCCGTCAGCCGCCATATCCGACATATCGAGGATTGGCTCGGCGTGGCGCTGTTCGTGCGCAAGCCGCGCCTGCTGGTGTTGACGCCGGAGGGAGAGCGCTACAAGACCGAGCTGGCGGACATCTTTCAGCGCATGGCCTGGGCGACGGAGCGAGCGGCCCGCGGCAAGGAAATCCTTCACATCCGTTCCTATACGACATTCGCCATGTTCTGGCTAATACCGCGGATGAAGAAATTCCAGGACATGCATCCGCATATCGACCTGCAGCTGACGGCGTCCACAAGGCCGATCGATCCCGAGCAGGAGCGTGTGCATGCCGTGATCCGCAGCGGGCCGGGAGATTTCTATCTGGCGGACCGCCTGTTTCCGATGGCACTGATGCCGGTCTGCAGTCCAGCCGTGCAGACGGAGTTCCTTCCGGCGGGCGACGCTGCCGAGCTGGTCAACGCGCCGCTTCTCCACTCGGTCGCCGCGCCCTCGAAATGGCCGACATGGCTGGAGGGCGTCGGCCTGAGAGAGCTGGATACCAGCCGCAGCCTTCGGTTCGAGTCGTCGGCAATGGCGCTGGTCGCTGCCGAGAAGGGCCTCGGCGTATCGGTCGCCCAGCCCCAATTCGTGCAGGCCGGCCTGCGAAGCGGCGCGCTGGTCGCGCCACTTCCCATGATCGTCGAGGTTTCGAAGGCCTACTATATTGCCTGCATGCCTCAGCACTCCCGGTCCGCAGCCTTGAGGAGTTTCCGCGACTGGATCCTTGCCGAGACCGTCGAGGACAGGGAAATGCTTGCGGACATTGCCGGATACGCGCGGGCGGACCGGCGCTAGAGCTGATCATGCGCGCGCTCATGCTGACGGCTTGTCGGCGAATATGCCATCCTCCCACAGGGCGCGATATTCCTGTTCCGACATGCCCAGGGCCGCCGCCAGTTCGTGATTGTGCTCGCCCAGCTCCGGCGCGCACCGCATTATATCTACGTCCCGCGACCCGATCCGCAAGGGAAGACCTTTCACCATGTTGCCTTCCGGATCGGCAGCGAAGGCGCCGGCGACAGCGAACCGGTCGGATGTGCGCCTGTTCGCTCCGGTGACGGCGATCTCCGCCGCGCACCCCGCCGCGCGCAGCTGTGCGACCGCCTCCCTGCCCGACCGGGCGGCTATCCATTCCCTGAGCACAGGCTCGGAGGGACTGGCTCCCAACAGGGCGGGCAGGGACCGCCTCGCATCGTCCCCCGGGCTGACCGCGACCCATTCGCCACCGCGGCTTGCGAATACGCCTTCGAGAGGATTGTCGTCCGTCGGGGCCGTCTCTTCCAGGCTGCCGCCATTGAGGGCCGCGAGCAGCACCTCGCCGATGAGGTAGGAGGTGACTTCCCGCTGGGACATGTCGATGTGACCCCCGCGGCCGGTGCGGTGCCGATCTACGATGGCGCTCATGACCATGCCGGCGGCAAACAGCGACACGACCTGATCGGGATAATTCAGCGAGCGCCCGGTGATATGCGGCGTCGCCGTGTC
Source organism: Pseudochelatococcus sp. B33 (assembly GCF_053570585.1). Lineage (NCBI taxonomy): Bacteria > Pseudomonadati > Pseudomonadota > Alphaproteobacteria > Hyphomicrobiales > Chelatococcaceae > Pseudochelatococcus > Pseudochelatococcus sp. B33. The sequence continues at coordinate 166,875 of NZ_JBSEFH010000011.1, forward strand.
GGGATAGCGGATGAGGGAGGCAAATCCGCTGGACGCCTCCAGCGTCGATCCGAACGAGACGTTTCTCGCCTGTGGTCCCGTCGCTCCCTGGCTCGAAATGGAGGCGAGAATGATCCTCGGGTTCACTTTCGATAGGGTCGCATAATCGATCCTGAGGCCTTCAAGCACGCCAACGCGGAAATTCTCGACCACGACGTCGCTCTCCTCGACCAGCCGCAGGAACACGTCTCTCCCGTGATCCGTCTTGAGGTTCAGACATACGCCTCGCTTGTTTCGGTTGGTGGCGACGAAGGAGGGGCTCCTGTTCCACCAATCGGCAGCCTCGGCCTTTCCGTTCCAGTCGCGGAAAGGGTCCAGATAGTTCGGTCCTTCGACCTTGATCACCTCGGCGCCGAGATCAGCAAGGATCGCCGACGTGCTCGCACCCGCGGTGATCATCCCCAGATCGATGACGCGTATGCCTTTCAGAACTTCATAGGCGGGCGACGTCACGGCAGACCCTCCTCACTCGAATTGTCCGAGGCGGTCGGTCCGCGCCACAGCAACGGCAGGCGCGGAACCCGCGATCCGTCCTCCTCGGCAAAGAAGCCGCGCCTTATCATCTGCTCGTCCTCGGCAAGCTCGTGGGGAGCGACCACGGGCGCCAGCGGAAGCCGCAGCCGCGCGGAGGCGGTCGCGATGTCCGCCTTGGTACGCGTGCGCAAGGCGTCGGCGACGAGACCTTGAAAGCGTACGAGGTTCGCCTGACGCGAGCGCCGGGTGCGGAACTCCGGGGCGGCGAGACGTGGGTCGCCAATCAACTCGGCGAGGCGTTGGATGTCGCCGTCGCGATAGACGACGGCGATGAAGCCGTCCGCGCAGGGCATCGCCACCCATTCGTCGCGCTGCTCCCGCCCCGCTTCGCGGGCGTTGCTGACACTGTCGAGCTGATGCTTCCAGTTTACCCAGGTTGCCGCTTCGGCGATGCCGACCTGCGCGGCCGCGCGCGGCCGCCCCAGGAGTTCCGACAGATGCACGGCAAGCAGGGCATTGAACGCCGCGAGGCCCGCCGTGTAAGCCGCCTGATTGCCGGGAAGCGGCAGGGGCGGACGTCCCTCCTCGCCCATGATGTCGAGCAGACCGGCAACCGCCTGGATGGTGAGCTCGCTCTGGGGCCGGCTGCCTCCTTCGGCGTCGAAGCTCCGCTTGACGTGGATCACGCGGTCCGTCGCGCCGCTCGATGCGACGCCCGCGTCGTCGGTCAGAACATAATGGTGGTCACTGCCGCCCAGCACCTCGCCAAAGATCTTTGACGAGGTGAGAAATCGGAACAGCGCGCTGGTGCCATCCGGCAACCGCGGCGGCCGGTGACGCAACGGATCGGCGGACGGGTCGAGGGCGCGGAACACCGTCGCGCCAAGGCGCGAGGCAAGCGTGCCCGCGAACGACACCGCCACGATGCCCAGTTCTGTCGATTCCCCGCCGAAGCGTTCGACGATGCGAATTCCGGTGAGTGGCGTCCATGACGGCGCTCCCGCTATCGCTGACGTGGCCATCACTCCGGCCCCTTCGTCGACGAGCCGGCATCGAGGAAGCCCGTATAGGGGTTGTTGGTGCCTATCCGCAGGCGGATGCCGGCATTGGTAAGTCCGCCATAGGCGAATGCCTGGCGCCAGTCGGTAATGGTCGCGGGAATGCGATCCAGCGCCTGCTTTGAGGCGGATAGGGCTATCGGGTTGAACGTGGCGATCTTTCCGGCCAGGGCCTCGGCTGTCGGCAGCAGCTCCGCCGCCGGCATGCAGCCATTGACAAGGCCCCATTCCAACGCGGTCTGAGCCGATATGCGCTCCGCGGTAAGAACCATCCATGCCGCCCGCTTGCGCGAGAGGGACAACTGGGTCGCGGGGCCCGCAAGGCCCGGATAGGTGGAATACATCTGCTCTGGCATGCCGATCTCGACATCTTCCGCCGCAAGGGCAAGATCGCAGACATTGATCAGGGTAACGCCGCCGCCGAGCGCGATGCCGTTCACGGCCGCGATGAAGATGGCTGGATGCTGGCGGATAGCCACATTAACGTCCGCCCATTCCTGGGAGCCGGTAGCGGCGCCGCGCTCGACGTCAGCGCTGCGCTCCTTGAGGTCGATTCCCGAACAGAACGCCTTGCCGGCTCCTGTGAGCACGACCACGGGGCAGTCTTCCCTGACCTGATCCAAGGCTTTGAGCATACCCATCCGGGCGCTGCGGTTCATCGCATTGCGTTTTGCCTCGCGGTCGATCTGCAGGATCGCGTATTCAGCTTTCCGGAACAGCTTAATCTCGTCGCAAATCTGCGTGGTGACGTGTGACATTCCTGCCTCCCTGTTCTGAGGACCGACATCCGGAATCTCATGCCGCCCCTCGACGGCCGCATGTGGACATCACGGGGGTCATGTGATCGAGCGGCAAGCGGAAACGCTGCAGCCGATCCGGTTCCGATGCCGTGCCTCTTCCGGAGCAAGCCCGAGGCTCGACGCGCCGCGCTGGGAATGCAGTCATCGAGCCGAGCATTGCATTTATATTATAGTATATGCAATATTATTTTATGATTTTTGTCGAGAGAAATGCAATAATTTATCCTCTTATGTCCTCCTCTCTTATCAACAGTTTCATTTGAATTTTCTATTAACATCAGCGTTACGGAATCTACGAACGATTGTTTGGAAGTTCAAGCATGAGCAAAAGTCATGCACCTCGTCTATCCGAGAGCAGGCAACGCCGCGAGGAGGCGGGACGCCTGGTCCCAACAGGGCGTCAAACGGCTAAGAGCTCCGGTATAGGCTGGACCTGATTGAATTCTTAATGCAAGATCGATTGTCGCCGATTGCCGAGATGTGCAGGAGACGGCCCGCTCTTGCATGAGACGCGTCGAACTGGAGTGACGGGGGTATTCCACGGTGACTTCGTCGAGCAGAAGCCGCTTCTTCCGCGATGAATGAGGCGAGGATCAGCGATCCAGACCGGCACGAAGCTGAAGACCGGGACATCGGCGCCGATCGATTGGTCGCCGCCGCCGGGAACAAACAAATGACTATCGGGAGGAATGACCACAATGAATGTCATGAATATAACGCGTCGCCTATTCCATTGCATCGCCGCCGGCACGCTCCTGCTGGCGAGCATGGCCGCGGATGACGGGCTGTACGCCCAAGACACGAAAGTGCCGGAAAACCGGGTGCTGCGGGTCGCCGTCCATGCCGATCTCAGAACCCTCGATCAGGCTCAGACGACAGCCTATATTACCCAGCGGTTCGGTGCCGCCGTCTACGACACGCTGTTTGCCTTCAACTCGAAGCTCGAGCCGCAACCGCAGATGCTCGATACTTATTCGCTCAGCGACGACGGGCTGACCTACACCTTCACGCTGCGCGACGGCCTCCAATGGCATGATGGCCAGCCGGTGCGCTCGGCTGACTGCATCGCCTCGCTCGCCCGTTGGATGGACTATGATCCGATGGGACAGACGCTGAAGGGATTCCTCGCCCGGATGGAGCCGGTCGACGACAAGACCTTCAAGATGATCCTCAAGCAGCCTTGGTCCCTGACCCTGATGGCGCTGTCGAAGCTCACCGGCGCCCCGCTCATCATGCCCGAGCGCGTCGCGAAGACGCCGGCCGACACGCCGATCACGAACCATATCGGCTCCGGTCCGTTCCTGTTCAAGGCGGACGAATGGGTGCCGGGCAGCAAGGTCGTATTCGTGCGGAACCCGGACTACGTGCCGCGCAAGGAGCCGGCCGATCTTCTTTCCGGGGGTAAGGTGGTTAATTTCGATCGGATTGAGTGGTATTACTTCCCCGACGACAATACGGCACTGTCGGCGTTCCAAGCGGGCGAGGTCGATTACTACGAGCAGCCGCCACTGCAGTACCTGCCGATTCTCAAGGCGGATCCGAATGTCGAGATGAAGGTTCTCGACATCTATGGCAACCTCAACCTGCTACGGCCCAACCACACGATCCCGCCCTTCAACAACGTCAAGGCGCGGCAGGCGCTGCTGCACCTGATCAATCAGAGCGAGATCATGCAGGCGGTGGTCGGCGATCCCGATTACTACCTCTCGTTCTGCGGCGCCTACTTCCTGTGCGGCTCGGAGAACGAGACCAGCGTGGGCTCCGAGGTGCTGCGCCATCCGGACGTCGCGAAGGCCCAGGAACTGATGAAGGAGGCGGGCTACAAGGGCGAGCCCATCATCTTCATGCTGCCGACGGACCGGCCGACCTATCAGGCGGCCTCGATGGTGTTGATCCAGACCTTGCGCGACGCGGGTCTCAACATTCAGCCGGTGTCCGGTGACTGGTCGACGCTAACCGGCCTGCGCAACAAGAAAGAGGGCTGGAACCTGTTCGTCACCACCTCGGCGGCCAATGCGGCGACGCCGATCTCGTCGACCTACTTCAACTCGCGCTGCGAGGACGCCGCGCCGGGATGGGCATGCGATCCGAAGTTGATGGAGATCATGGAGAAATGGTCGATGGCACCCAATGCGGAGGAGCGCAAGAATCTGCTCGATGAGATGCAGCTACGCGCCTATGAAAGCGTTCCGTTCATTCCGATCGGCCAGTTTTTCCAGCCGGTCGTCTATCACCAGAACATCCACGGCGTTCTGAAGGCCGGCATCCCGGTCTACTGGAACATCACCAAGGATTGACGTGCCCCGTACCGGCCGCGGCCCTGAGCTGCGGCCGGCCTTGGCGCGGTGCGAGATCGGGATCTGCCGCCCAAGGCGCGTTCCGAATGAGATGCCCGGAGACGGAGGGTGGATCGCCGAATACAAGATTCAGCAACCCCGGCGGCAGGCCGGCATCGGCAAAGGCCTGCACCAGTTGGCCGTGCCGGCGGGCATCTCCTCCGAAGCCTTGAGGATGATCGAGCATCCCGAAGCCAGCGCGCCGCCGATCTTGCGCGCGGGAGCACTGACCGGAAAGTTCCAAGGCGAGAAGCCGGCGACGACGCCGATTGGCTGGCGCAGCACCGAGTAGCACATACCCTGATCGCCGGGAACGATGCGGCCATAGACGCGTCGTCCCTCCTGCGCGTCCCATTCGATGAGATCGCAGGCGCGCAGGATCTCGACCCGCGATTGCGCCAGCGTCTTACCCTGCTCGAGGGTCATGGCCACGGCCATGTCCTCGACGCGGCTGCGCATCAGCTGGATGGCACTAACAATGATGTCGGCCCGCTTCGCGGGCGAGGTGCGCGACCAGATCCTGAAACCATCAGCGGCGGCCGCAAGCGCATCATCGAGATCCGCCCCATCGGCATCAGGCACCGTTCCCAGGACGCTCTCGTCCCCCGGATTGATGACATCGTGGCCAGACTTCTTCCTCCATTCCATATAAAGCTTCAGCTCAGGGTAAATATCCGTCTGCTGGTTCCTGTTTGCCACTGTTCCGGGAGAAGGGATCAAAAACAATGGCGGGCGCCTCGCCACCGGGCGAGTAGCCGTATCCCTCGATAATCTCTCGGATTATTGCCTTCACTTCGGGTATGAATATCCATTTGAATTCTTAATTCAAATGCTGGTAGTTAGTCAACCGTCGCGGCTCGACCCGCGACGGCGACGGCGTTTCGCATCGAGCGGATCGGCTGCGCAAAACAAGAAATGCGGGAGAAGATTCTGTCTTTCCAAGCTACCATAAACGTAAATGAAAGAATAAACGTCACGGCAGCCCAGATCTGGCGCTTTGTAGCTGCGCGTACGTCCGTGGGTCTGCTGTTCTTGACCTCAAGTGGATATCGAAGGAGTGCGCGTTGCATAATGAGGAGAGCACGGAATCGCCGAGGCCGCGTCCCGGCGAGCATGCTGGGGGACTGTTGGCTGGCCTGAGGGTCATCGAATACGCCGACGAGCCTGGCGAATATGCGGGCCTCCTGTTTGCGGGCCTCGGAGCCGAGGTTATCAAGGTCGAGCCACTGGAGGGTGCGCGCACGCGTCAACTCGGGCCGTTCTTTGGCGACGACGCTCATCCCGAGCGGTCACTGTTCTTCTGGAACTACAATCGCGGCAAGCGGTCGGTTGTCCTCGACCTGGAAAGCGCGAGTGGCCGTGAGCAGATGCTCGGCCTGCTTTCCGGTGCCGACGTACTGCTGGATTCGAGCTGCGGGAGGCTGAACGCCGCGCTGGATCTCGACCGCTTTTCTTGTCGTCGCAGCGGCGGCTGCATCGTCAGCGATATTTTTCTTCCAGCTCAAGCCTGATGCCGGTCACACGGTCTCCGGGCATCGAGGCCGCTGGAGCGCAGACGGCGAATATCCTCCCGAGTAAGCATTTCCAATGACGTAGGACACTCGGACGTGAGCGGTGGCGGGAGCCCGGAAACGGTCAAAAGACATTGACACGCCGATAGCGCTATGGCTCTATGAATTCATAATTCATTTAGCTGTAGATCGGCACGCATCGAAGCAGAAGGAATTCGGTCCTCGGAGGCGTCCGCTGTTTTGCAGCGTCGTCGCTACGTTTTCGGTTCTGTTAGGCCGCCGCAGACGGCAGTCACTGCCGCTCGCCAAAGCGGCTTGTAGCTTGCCGAAGCCAATCGCGCTTCGGAAGCGCCCCCAATCTGATGTGCCGTGCCGATCCGAGGGCGGATGCAACGCCCCAGCATAACGACGTGTCAGTCGAAGATGGCCTGGGCTCGAACCCAAGGCCACGCCAATAGGGAGGTAATGAAGCTGATGAATTCCAGACGAAGTCTATTTTCCCGCACCGGGATCCTGGCGGCGCTGCTGCTGATCGTCATGGCCATCGGGCAGGGAGCAGCAGCCCAGGAAAAGGTGCTCCGGGTCGCTGTACATGCGGATCTGCGGACGCTGGATCAGGCGCAGACGACCTCGTTCATCACCCAGCGCTACGGCTATGCGGTCTACGACACACTGTTCGCCTTCAATTCGAAGCTCGAGCCCCAGCCGCAGATGGTCGACACCTACAAGGTCAGCGAGGACGGCAAGGTCTACGAATTCACCTTGCGTGACGGTCTGCTGTTCAACGACAGCGAGCCGGTACGCTCGGCCGACTGCATCGCTTCGCTTGCCCGCTGGATGGAATATGATCCGATGGGGCAGAGCATGAAGACGTTCGTCGACAAGATGGACGTCGTCAACGACAAGACCTTCACCCTCACGCTCAAGCGCCCGTGGTCAATGGTCCTGACCGCGCTGTCGAAGATCGGCGGCGCGCCGTTCATCCTGCCGGAGCGCATAGCCAAGACTCCGGCCGGCATGCCGATCATGGAGTCCATCGGTTCCGGTCCCTTCATATTCAAGGCCGACGAGTGGATCCCCGGCAGTAAGGCGGTCTTTGTCAGGAATCCGAATTACAAGCCCCGCTCCGAACCTGCCGACCTGCTATCGGGCGGCAAGGTGGTCAATATCGATCGTGTGGAATGGCACTATTTCCCGGATGACAACACCGCTCTTTCGGCATTCCGGACCGGCGAGATCGACTATTACGAGCAGCCGCCACCGCAGTTCATGCAACTGCTGAAAGATGATCCGGACGTCGACATCAAGGTACTCGAGGTCTACGGCCAGGTGTTCCTGTTGCGACCGAACCATACGCAGCCTCCTTTCAACAATGTGAAGGCGCGACAGGCCCTGCTGCACCTTGTCCGTCAGAAGGAGATCATGCAGGCCATCATTGGCGACGAGGACTACTATCTCGACTTCTGCGGCGCCTACTTCATGTGCGGCTCGGAGAACGAGACGGAGGCCGGTTCCGATGTCCTGAAAGACTATGACGTGGAGAAGGCCAAGGCCCTGCTGAAGGAAGCAGGCTACAATGGCGAACCCATCGTCTTCCTGGCGACCACCGACCGGCAGACGCACCAGACTGCGGCCATGATAATGCAGCAGGAACTGCGCGACGCTGGCGTCAATGTGCAGTCCCTCGCCGGCGACTACTCGACGCTGACGGGCGTGCGCGACAGGAAGCAGGGCTGGAATCTGTTCGCGGTGAGTTCGGCCGCGAACGCCGCGATGCCGACCACGGCAACCTGGTTCAATTCGCGTTGCGACAAGGCCGGGCCTGGATGGCCGTGCGACGAGGAACTGATGGAGCTGGTTCAGGCCTGGTCGACCGCAGCGACCAAGGAGGAGCAGAGGGAGATCCTCGACAAGCTCAATCGTCGTGCCTACGAGACGGTGCCGTATATCCCGCTAGGCCAGTTCTTCCAGCCGACGGCGTTCCATAAGAATATTAAGGGCGTCCTGAAAGCGGGCATGCCGGTGTATTGGAACATTACCATCGAAGATAAGTGAGAATAATGCCAGCGCCGGGTCGGCCTCTGGCCGACCCGAAGCATGAAAATGCACCGGCTACGGTTGCCACAGAGTTGCAATATTCGACTTACAGGTGGGTATCATGAATATTCATGCCAAGGGCATCGCCCCCGATGAGCATGATGCGATCGATTTTCTCTGCACGAATGTGGAGAAGACCACGCTTGACGATATACCGGCATCGGCGCGGGTGCGTATTGCCGATCATCTGATGGATATCGTGGAAGTCGGCATCGCCGCGTCGGAAGAACCCACGGCAAGGTGATCGCCGGCGTCTTCCAGGGGCGCGAGAGCGGTTCCCCGTTGCTTGGCAGCGGCAAGCGGGCGGAAGCCTGGGACGCTGGCCTGGACGAATGGAACGCTGTGCCATCAGCTGAATTTCGACGATGTCGGCTTCACCCATCCGAGTGTCTGCACGGTGCCGGCGGTGCTCGCGATAGGCGAGCGCCAGCAGTCGAGCGGAGCCGATCTCATTACCGCAATGGCGGTGGCCTATGAGGTATTCGCCCGCCTCATCCGGTCCTTTCGCTTCTATGACTGCCAGCTCAAGAAGCGCGGCGTGCATACAATGAGCGTCTGCGGGACGCTGGCTGCGGCGGCTGGAGCGGGCAAGATGCTCAAGCTCGACCGGGACAAGTTGCTGGTGGCGACCGGCTTGGCGGCATCTTCGAGCATCGGCCTCCTGAGCACTTCGGTACCTGGGGAAAGCCAGCTCACGCGGGAAACGCCGCCCGCGCCGGCGCGTTCAGCGCCCTGCTCGCGCAGCAGCGCTACCAGGCGAGCCGAACGGCCGTGCCGGGACATTCCGGCCTGTTCAACGCGCTGCTAGGACCGGGCAACTACGATGTCGCGAAGATCGGCACAAGCTGGGGCGACAGCTGGGCCATCGAGACGCCTGGCTTTGGAATGAAGGCGTTTCCGCTGTGCAATTGCTCTCAGCGTGCCGCGCGTGCCGTCGTCGATCTGCGGCATGACAGGGTGGAGGACCACTGGAACCATCGAACGCATCGAGATCTCGGCGACGGAGGGGCTGCTCGAGAACCTCCATGTCGACATCCTCCATGTCGACATCCTCTATGTCGACATCCTGGAGCAGGGCCTGCAGGGCAAGTTCAGCATCAAGTACGCCATAGCCGCTGGGCTGGTCGATGGCGATATTGTATCGACACCTCAGCGACGCTACGCTGGCGCGGCGGCCCGGGATTCAGAACCTGCTGCAGCGCAGCCTGAGGTCGCCTCGCTGCTGGGCCAGCCCCTCCGGCACCGTGATGCCGGCGCCGATGACCTCCGGCCCGATGCCGTCGGCAGGAATTGCGACGATAGAATATTCGCGCACTGTCAGTCTCCCTGTCTTCTCCGGTGAGCCCTGATGGTCACCATGGCAGTGGCGTTCCATCTGTCCGTAGGAAGACACCGGTAGGATAGTCCGGGCTTTCCACCAACTTTAAAATATCAAAGGCTGCATCCGCGGGATCGACACTAGCCGTGGGACCGCCCATGTCAGTTCGCATCCAACCTGGATGCACGGCAATGATCCGGATACCAGCTTCTTCCAATTCCGGCGCAATCTTTTTGACAAGCATGTTCAGTGCGGTTTTGCTGATCGAGTAGCCTATGGATGCGCGCCCCGCGAGGGCGATGGACGCACGGTCAGACGAGATGCATATAACGGTAGCGCCGATAGCGACCTCGAGCATGGGCTGAAACGCCTGTAGGATGTTCAGGTTGCCGAGAACATTGATTTTGAAGAGCGCGGCGAGAGCGTCCGGTTCGAGCGCAGCAAGCGGCCCCCGCGAGGCGGGCAGTTCGAAGCCTGGAGCCAGATTGGCGCCGGCATTGGCAAGGATGCAGTGGAGCGCTTCGGCCTTCCCTGCTATCTCTTTCTGCGCCGCCGCAACAGAGGCTGGATCGGTCATATCCATTTGCACGGTGTGTAAGCGGCGGCCGGCCTCTGTGCCAGTCATCTCAATCAGGCCGGACGCTGCGCTGGGGTCGCGACAAGTGGCAAAGACGACATAGCCCCGATTCAACGCTTCGCGGGTGAGGGCCTGCCCGAGTCCCCTGCCGGCTCCAGTGACCAGAATTGTTTTTGGTTTCATTTCTCGCTTTCCTGTAATGCTCAGGCGAGACGCTCGCCGCCCTTGTCCACGCCATCGAAGAGATGCGTGTTCGCCGGATCGGCGTGAAGCCGGATACGGTCGCCGGCACGGAACGAATGGCGCTCACGGAAAGCGGCGGTGATTTGTTTGCTGCCGGTTCGGGCCAGAACCACAGTTTCTGCTCCCGTCGGCTCGACGACGACGACTTCTGCCTCGAAAGCGCCCGGTGTGTCAGCTGGCACGACCTGGAGATGCTCCGGGCGGACGCCGAGGATGGCGGGACGTGCATTCGCACCAACCCGTACGCCCACAGGCAGGCTATCGCCGTTTTCAGTTAGGAAGCTCGGCGCGCCGCCGTTGTCTTCGATTCTACCCTTGATCAAATTCATCGCCGGTGAGCCGATGAAGCTTGCGACGAATAGGTTCCTTGGTCGGTCGTAGAGCTCCAGCGGCGCGCCGATCTGCTCTACGTTGCCGCTGTTCATGACTACGATCTTGTCAGCCATGGTCATGGCTTCGATCTGGTCATGCGTCACATAGATCGTCGTGGTTTTGAGCCGGTGGTGCAGTTCCTTGATCTCAGCGCGCATCTGCACCCGCAGCTTGGCGTCGAGGTTAGACAGCGGCTCGTCAAAGAGGAACACCTGCGGGTCGCGCACGATCGCCCGGCCCATGGCGACGCGTTGGCGCTGGCCGCCGGAAAGTTCGCGCGGATAGCGGGCGAGGTATTGTGTAAGCCCGAGAATCTCAGCAGCGCGATTGACTCGCTTGTTCTTTTCATCCTTTGGCGTTTTCTTGATGCGGAGGGAGAAGCCCATGTTTTCCGCTACGGTCATGTGCGGATAGAGCGCATAGTTCTGGAAAACCATAGCGATGTCACGGTTCTTGGCTGCGAGGTCGTTAACGACCTTGGCACCGATCCGGATATCGCCGCCGCTGATGCTCTCAAGGCCTGCAATGGCCCGCAGCAGGGTGGATTTGCCACAACCCGAGGGCCCGACCAGCACGACAAACTCGCCGTCGGCGATGTCGATCGAGGCGCCGTGGATAACCTCCAGATTGCCGTAGGCCTTGTAGACCTTATCGATGGTTACCGATGCCATTGACCTAGTTCCTCCTGGTTAGCTTGCCGTCTGCACACTCCGGTTGCGGCAGCCTTGTTTCATTATGGCTGGTCCGTCCAGTAGAGTTCCTTGGGATTCTCTACGAGGACCTTTCGTGCAAGCGCAGGATTGGCCAGCCAACCCATAGCCTCTTCTATGAGGTCCGCATCATCCGGCATACTGTTCCAGAGTTCGGTGTGCGGCCAGTCGCTGCCCCAGATGAGTCGGCCGGGATACATGCCCACCAGACGCTGGGCAATGCCGGCGACTGCTTCTGTGTCGCTGCCGAGGCGATAGGGCGCGGAAAGCTTCACCCAAGCCCGGCCTGTAGCGAGAAGCCGGAGAAGCCGGTCAATGTCCTGCGAGCGCCGCGCCGGGTCGTCGACCCCGGCGTGGCCCATGTGATCGATCACGACCTCGACGGGCAACTGAAGAATTATCGCCTGTAACGCTTCAAGACCGGCTTCGTTCACCTGGAGCTGCAGGTGCCAGCCAAGGTCTGCAATCGCCCCCGCAAGCGTCGAGACGGCGTCGAGCGGCAAGCCGCCGAGGTTGCGGGTGTTCACCCGTACGCCACGCACGCCGAGGCTGTGGAGCAGGCGGAGCGTGGGGCGGGGCGCGTCGGGCTCGATGACGACGACGCCGCGCAGGCGCCCCGGTCGCGCCTCTAGCGCCTCGACGAGGACACGGTTGTCCAGTCCGTAGACGCTCGGCTGCACGATGACGCCACGGCTAATGCCAAGAGTATCCGCGTAGACTTCCCAGTCCGCAATGGTCATGGGTTGTGGTGTATAATTCCGTGGCGAAACCAGCGGGGCGTCAGCCTTGAAGACGTGGAAATGGCAGTCACATGTTCCGGCCGGCAATGATGCCGAAGGTCGCCGCGACAGCGGCGCCGGAGGCAGACAGAGCGGCGCTTCGGCGGTCATGCCCCAGATGCCTCGACGGGCATCAGGAAATCGAGGTCTGCGCCCATATCGGCCTGCGTGACATGTTCCATGTGCAGGCGATAGTAGCCGCGGGCAGCTTCCGGGGCAGTTGCTGGCCGCGGCGGCAAGGCCGCAAGGCGGGCGTCGATCTCGGCATCGGTGAGGAGGAGATCGATCCGACGCCCCTCGACGTCGAGACGGATGGAGTCACCGTTCTGGACGATCGCCAGCGGCCCGCCATCGGCGGCCTCAGGCGAGACGTGGAGGATAATAGTGCCGAAGGCGGTGCCGCTCATACGGGCATCGGAGATGCGAACCATGTCGGTGACGCCTTCCTGGGCGAGTTTCCTTGGTATCGGAAGGTATCCGGCCTCCGGCATCCCGGGGGCGCCCTTCGGCCCGGCGTTCCGCAGCACCAGTACGTCATCGGCCGTAACGTCGAGGTCCGGATCATCAATGCGTAGCGTCATGTCCTCGATGGATTCAAAGACAATGGCGCGGCCCTCATGCCGCAAGAGCCGCTGCGATGCCGCCGACTGTTTGATGATGGCGCCACGCGGAGCCAAGTTGCCGCGGAGGAGGGCGATCGCGCCGGTCGGTGTCAGCGGGGCGGAGCGCGGTCGGATGACGGTCTGGCCCGGCACGTCAATCGCCGCGGCGACGGAAGCGCCAACGGTGCTTTCGAACATCGTCGGCGCTTCGAGATTGAGGTCGTCCGCCACCTCCTTCAGGAGGCGTGGCACGCCGCCTGCGCGGTGGAAGTGCTCCATATAATGCTGGCCGGAAGGCTTCAGGTCGACAAGCACCGGCACTCGTCGCCCGAGTTCGTCGAGCGCTTTGAAGTCGAGCCGTCGCCCGAGCCGGCCGGCGATGGCGGCCAAATGCACGACGCCGTTGCTCGATCCGCCCAGCGCCTGCAGTACGACCATGGCGTTATACATTACCTCCGGCGTCAGGATCTCGGCGACGGTCGGGCCACCGCAGGCGGCGATGCGCGCGGCGTGCCGGCCGGTTTCCTCGGCAAGCCGGACGCGTTCGGCCTCTGTCGCCGGCGCCGAGCCTGACATCGGCAGAGACAGGCCCATGGCCTCAGTCAGGCAGGCCATGGTGCTGGCGGTACCCATGACCGTGCAGGTGCCGACCGAAGGCACGAGCCGGCCATTGATCTCGTCGATTTCCTCGGGGCTGATCTGGCCGGCGCGATGTTTGCCCCACAGACGCCGACAGTCGGTGCAAGCACCGAGTCTTTCGCCGCGATGGCTGCCGACGCTCATCGGCCCGGTCGGCAGGAAGACCGCAGGCACGTCCGTGCTCGCCGCCGCCATGATCTGCGCCGGCAGGGTTTTGTCGCAGCCGCCGATGAGTATCACCGAATCCATCGGCTGAGCGCGGATCATCTCCTCGGTTTCCATCGCCATAAGGTTGCGCAGGAACATTGATGTCGGACTGGCAAAGCTCTCATGGATGCTGATGGTGGGAAACACCATGGGAAGCGCGCCGGACAGCATAACTCCACGCTTGGCGGCTTCGACTAGTTGCAGGACGTTGCCGTGGCAGGGGTTGTAGTCGCTATAGGTATTGGCGATACCAACGATCGGTCGATCGAGCGCCTCGTCACTGTAACCCATAGCCTTGATGAAGGCCTTGCGCAGGAACAGCGAAAACGCCGGATCCCCGTAGCTCGTTAATTTCCTGCGAAGACCACTTGACACACATTTCTCCCGCCAAGTTGCCGACCTCTGTGTCGGCCCTCTACCGGTCTCACTCTAAAGGCCAGGAACACATTGTCAATAATTAAGAGTCAGCACAGCGAAGCATATGGGGAAACTTTGAGAAAAAACCATGCATTTTTTATCTGAAGTGCTTTAAGTCACAGTGGTTCACGAATAAATTATTGACAAATTGACGCGGGGGCGGCACCAATCTCCCAGTTAACGGAAGGAAATGATCATGGCGCAAAAGTGGCGGATCGGCGTGCTGGGGGCCGGCTGGGTCAGCGCCTTCCATCTGGAGGCCTGGCGTCGGCTTGGCGAGCGGGCGTCAGTGGTTGCGCTCGCCGATCCCTCCGCGGCGGCGCGCGAGCGGCGGGCGGCCGCCTTCGCGATTCCGGCGACCTACGCCGACGCTGCAACCCTTTTTGACGAGGCGGAGATCGACGCCGTCGATATTTGTGCGCCGCGCGAGTTCCATGCAGATCTGGTCCGACTGGCGGCGGATCGTGGGCTTCCGGTGCTTTGCCAAAAACCGCTTGCGCCGACGCTCGGAGAGGCTGAGCGGCTCGTCGCTGACGTTGGTAAGCGCACGCGGCTGATGGTTCACGAAAACTGGCGGTTCCGGCGGACCTACAGACGGCTGCGCGAATGGCTCGACGCAGGTTACGCCGGCGCTCTGCGGCAGGTCCATCTAGATGTCCTGTCGAGCGGCATGATTCCAGATAGCGCCGGCGAACGGCCGGCGATCGCCCGTCAGTCATTTTTTTCGACGCTTGATAGACTGCTTGTTTCAGAGATCCTCATTCATGAAATTGATGCATTGCGCTTCCTTCTCGGCGATCTCGACCTCGCCTACGCGCGGCTGCAGCGCACACATGACGGCATCCGTGGCGAGGACGTCGCCTCCCTGCTTCTCGTTCGTCGCGCGGACGGTTTGCCGGTGACCGTCACCGCTAACTTGGCAGTCCACGGCGCGCCGCCGTTGCCTAGAGACCAGCTGCGCATTTTTGGAGCCGCCGGCACAATCGCAATGAACGGCGGACAACTCACGATGACCGGCCTTTTGAATCTTTCCGAGACGTTAGATCCCGATGAGACCTATCAAGGCTCTTACGATGCTGTCATGGTGCATTTCCTCGGTAGCCTGGAAAGCGGCGCACCGTTCGAAACCTCGCCAGCGGACAATCTTGCAACGCTGCGAATAGTCGAGGACGCTTACGCGGCCGGAGTGGTCGCGCCACAGTGAAAGATATACCGGACGAAGTTCGGAAAGGAACGATATGGCGAATTTTGCGGATGCCGCCGACGAACCCGAATTGGAGATCGTGCGCGCCCTTGAGGAGGACATCATCTTCGGTCGCCTCGAGCCGGGTACCCGGCTGACCGAGGAAGCGCTTCTGGTCCGCTTTCCGGTGACTCGACATTTCGTCCGGCAAGCGCTGTTCAAGCTGGAATCGATGGGCATCCTTGTTCGCGAGCGGAACAAAAGCGCTATGGTGCGAGCGCTGCCGCCTGACGAGGTACAGCGGATCTATGCTGTGCGTGAGTTGGTGCAGCGACAGGCGGCGCTATGGATCCCGCTGCCGGCGCCGGCGGTGCTGATCGACACGCTCATGGATATTCATGAAGAGTATTGTCACCATATCGAGGCAGGCTACATGCGAGGCGTGCACGAGACCAATGACCGCTTCCACCTGACGCTTTTTGGCGCCTGCGACAACCACTACCTCGTACGGACCATCGAGCTCTACATGCACTACAGTCTGCCTGTTCGGGCTAAGTCCATGGGCAGCCCGGAAACGCTGTCGGTTTCACGCGAGCAGCACAGGCTGATGATCGAGATGCTCAAGGGTGCCGATAATTGGGTGCTGGCGCAACTCTGCGTCGATCATCTTCAGCCCAGCAAGACTCGTTATCTGAAGGCTATCGGCGCATAGCGAGCTACGGCTGGCGAGCGTTCGCTCGTAGAGAGGTGATCGGAATTGTCGATAAGGCTGCTCCGCTCCGCCCACGTAAAGGGGGTGGGGCGAGATACCGACTGTCGGCTCAAACCGGATAAATTATCAATAATATCGCCTGCTGGTCTCAGGTGGACGCCTAAAATTCCCTAAAAAGAGCCGATAAAGTAGCCCGTGCTGCACGAATTGCATTCTTGCCGGAATAAAATTATTGACATTATGTCGTTCTGATTGAACTATCCCAACATAAGGCCCTTCCTCGGCGAAGGACGGGGCAGCGGTGCTCGCTGCCTATAATTGACGGTTGTTTTTAGGGAGACGAGGCTTGGATACTGCAACGACGACCCCTCAACCTGCTGGTGCGATCGCTGAGCAGACTCTCACCATCTCCGGTGATCCGGTTGAGCTGCAGATCGCATCTGTGAACGACAAGGTTCTTCGAGTGAGCATTGTCCCTCTCGACGCCGTCGGAGCCGTCCTGCCCGTTGGCGAGGAGCCTGAACTTGAGACCGGCCTCGCATTCAAATCGCTCGCGCGGTTGCGCAGCATTCCAACGGCTCTGGATATTCCTTGGGCCGACAAGCGGGTGCGGATCGGGTCCGGTCCACTTTCGATACAGGTTGTTGCCGCCGCCGGCAGTTCCATCCTGGCGCTCCATATTGCCGATGACGGCGCAGTGGAGGTCGACTATGGCGACGCGCCCGTCTTCGGCCTTGGACAGGGCGGCACGCAGTTCGACCGGCGCGGTGCCAATTTCCCGGTCGTCAATGGTCAGGGCGGCCAAGTGAAAGCCTATGACATGGGCGCCGAGCGCATTGCGCCGACCTTCGATCTCTATACCGAGGGCGCCCGCATCACGATCCCTTGGATGGTCAGCCCCAAGGGTTGGGGTCTCTACGCGCGCCGCCCGTTCGGCTCCATTGAACTTGTCCAGGGCAGTGCGCGCATCGTTCCGGCGGCACAGGCGGCAGGCGCTATCTTCGATGCCTTCATAGTCGTAGCCGACGAGCCGTCCGCGATACTGGGGGAATATGCCCGGCTCACTGGTCGGCCGCATCTGCCGCCGCTCTGGTCTCTCGGCTTTCTTCAGTCGCACCGTACGCTGGAGACGCGGCAGGAGATGCTCGACGAGGCGAAGCGGTTTCGCGACAGCGAATTGCCCTGCGATGGGATGATCTATCTCGGCACCGGCTTTACGACGAGCGGCTGGAACAAGGGGCACGGCTCGTTCGAATTCAACGAGACGCTATTCAGCGACCCGAAGGGTCTGTTCGACGACCTGCATGCCGATAATTTTAAGGTCGTCCTTCATTTCGTAAACCCGCCTCTGACCCTGCACGGCGCTGTCGGGGACGAGGGTCCGGAAACCGAAGCTGAGGACCACGCCAAGCATTATTGGGAGCGGCATCGACCACTCGCCAAACTCGGCATCGACGGCTGGTGGCCGGACATCGGCGATATGCTGCAGCCAGCTTCACGCCTTGCCCGTATCCGCATGTACTGGGAAGGTGCGCAGCTTGATGCACCGAACGTTCGCCCTTGGGCGCTGCACCGTAATGCCTATGCTGGCATCCAGCGCTACGGCTGGCTCTGGTCAGGCGACATCGATTCCCGTTGGAAGACACTGGAGACTCAGGTGCCGGCCGGTCTCAACGTCGCCGTCACCGGCATTCCCTATTGGGGCACCGATACCGGAGGCTTCTTCACAACGCCCGAGCTCAGCGGAGAGCTCTTTGTCCGCTGGTTCCAGTACAGCGCCTTTTGTCCATCGTTCCGCTCGCACGGCAAGACCTGGAAGCTGCACCTTCCCTGGGGTTGGGGCACGGGCGAATACGGTCCGCATGAATACGACAACCATCGTTTCCTGCCCGGCATGCTGCCGGACTCGAGTGAGCTTGGCAACCAGGCCGTCGAACCGATCTGTAAAACGTATCTGGAACTGCGCTACCGGCTGATGCCTTACATCTACTCGGTCGCGCGTGAGGCTCACGATACAGGCGTGCCGATGATGCGGCCTCTGTGGTTCCACAATCCGGATGACGCCGAGGCGGCCAAGGTTGGCTCCGAATATTACTGGGGTACGGACATGCTCGTGGCCCCGGTGGTCGAGAAGGGTGCGACGGAGCGATCGCTCTATCTGCCGGCCGGAGACTGGCATGATTTCTGGACTGGGGAGCGTGTTGCCGGCGGCCGCCGTGTCGTAAGAGCCGTCGATCTCGCGACGCTCCCGATCTACGTCCGCGCCGGAGCCATTCTACCGACCGGCCCGGTGAAGCAGTACACTGCCGAGCCGTCCGACGAGCCGGTAACCCTCACCGTCTATCCGGGGCGCGACGGCACCGCCGTGGTCTACGAGGACGACGGTATGTCTTTCGATCATCTCGCAGGCGACTTCACCAAGACGCGGGCCACCTGGACCGAAGCGACGCGTACGCTGCGCCTCGAAGTTGAGCCGGGGACCAAAGAGCCGGCGAAGGCGAGGACTTTCCGGGTGGCGGTCCTCGGAGGAGCGGAGCCGCAGCTCGTGACTTTCGACGGCGTGTCACGGTCCGTCGTGCTTTGAGGACAGCGCCGCGGGGTAGCTCCCTTGGCGGTCATCATGCTGAAGGGAGGAGAACCAATGTTGAAGAAGACTGCCTTTTTGCTGGTCGCAGTAAGTCTGTTCACCAACGCTGCAATGGCGGGGGAGAAGGTTAATCTGTGGCATGTGTTCAATCTCGAGAGCGATATTATCTATATCGGCATCGAACAGTTCAACGCCGCGCAGGACGAATATGAGGTCGAGGGACGTCTGATTCCGAGCAATCAGTATGTTTCGGAGCTGATACGCGCCATTGCCACCGGTTCATCGCCGGACGTCGTGACGCTTAACGACCCCTATGTCGCGAGCTTCTCGGCCCAAGGCACACTCACCGACCTGACCGACATGATCGGCGCGTCGAACGCCATCAACCCGAAGTTTTATTATCCTGGCCCGATGGCGACCAGCGCTTGGGGCGACCACCTTTATACCGTGCCGCGCGACACTAACACCTTGGCGCTTTACTACAACGCCGACTTATTCCGCTCACATGGCCTTGACCCAGATAAGCCGCCAAAGACTTGGTCGGAGTTGCGTGAGGTAGCGACGAAGCTGACGGGCAGCGGCGTCTATGGCCTCGGCTTCTCGGCTAATATGGCTTCCGACGGAGTTTTCCACTTCCTGCCATTCCTGTTCCAGGCCGGCGGCTCCATCTCCCACCTCGATGCTCCCGAAGCTGTCGAGGCTCTGCAATTCTGGACCGATCTCGTCAAGGCTGGCGTCGTCTCACGCGATGTGGTGAACCAGCGCCAATACGAAGTCGCCAGTGTATTCATGTCGGGCGGCAACGCGATGGCCGTCGGCGGTCCCTGGGAACTGCCGCGCATGCAGACTGACGCCAAATTCGACTGGCGCGTCGCCGTCTTACCGGTCCATGACAAGGTCCAGAAGCCGGCATCGGCGCTCGGCGGTTACCATTATGCGATCCCGAGCGGCGCGCAGAATGTCAAGGGTGCGTTCAAGTTCCTTGAGTTCATGTCGGACCCGAAATTCCTGAACGCCGGATGGAGCGCCGGGCGCCTTGCGCCACGCACCGATGTCGTGCTCGAAAACCCGCAATGGCCTAAAGCCTACGCCGTCTATCGCGAGCAGCTTCAGTCGGCGATCCAGCGCGGCCCGCATCCGCAGTGGCCGGAGATCGAGCGCGCCATTAATGTCGCCATCCAGGAGGCCCTAACCGGGGTCAAGACGCCCGAAGAGGCGCTGGCTGGCGCCGCTGCTACGGTCGCTCCGATCTTGGCCGCGACTCCGCTCTAAAGGCGTTCGCGTCAAATGACGCGTCCGGCGGCCCGTGAGTCGCCGGACGCTCCCCGCTACGGAGCCTCATGGCGATGACAGTCTCGAACCGCCTTCTCTATGTCTTCCTGGCGCTGCCGATGTTCTACGTTGTGGCGCTGATCGGTTTTCCGATTGTCTACAATCTTTTGATGAGTTTTCAGGGCGTGACGATCGGCAACCTGGCGACGCTTGTACGTCCACTCGTGGGCTTCGACAACTATGCCGTAGCTATAGCCGATCCCGCGTTCCGGACCGCCTTCCTGAACTCCATAATCTTCGTCCTTGCGAATGTCGTCGGCCAGATCGGTCTCGGCCTTCTCGTCGCGCTGTTCTTTGCCCAGAATTTCGCTGGCTCGCAGTTCTTGCGTGGCCTCATGCTCTCGACCTGGCTGATACCCGGCCTTGTCACCGGTGCGCTGTGGAAGTGGATGTTCGCCTCAGAGTACGGCGTCGCCAATTTCGTGCTATTCGCGCTCGGGGCCATCGGCACGCCAGTCTACTGGCTGTCCGATCCGTCAGTCGCGCTCACCGCCGTCATCATCGCAAACATCTGGCACGGTATGCCCTTCAGCATGCTGCTCATCGCAGCTGCGCTCACCAGTATTCCGCAGGAACAGTATGAGGCCGCTATGATGGATGGCGCCGGTCCCGTTGCCCGCCTCCGGTTCATCACCTTGCCGGCGCTTGTTCCCACGCTGCTCGCCGTCGCCTGCCTCGTAACCATCTATTCGATGCGCGCCTTCGATCTGATCCTGGCAATGACTCATGGCGGCCCGGTGAATGCCAGCACGGTGCTGCCGCTGCTCTCCTACCAATTCTCCTTCGAGCAGTTCCGCTTCGGCGTAGGCGCCGCGGTCGGCACTTTCGCCTTCATCATCGTCTTCGGTGTGGCGCTCGTCTACGTCCGAACACTGAACAAGGAAACCGCCGGATGAGCCAGCAAAGCTTAAAGCCCGGAACAGGCAGATTCCGCCACCTCATCCCGTTGATCGGCGTCCTCGGCGTCGCCCTCTACCTTTTCCCGATCTACTGGATGTTGATCTCTGGCATCAAGCCGGCGTCGGAGATATTTGCCCAGCCGCCGACTTTCTTTCCGCACGATCCGACGCTGGAGCCTTACCGCATCATCTTCAGGCGCGAGAATATCCTGCGCTACATGGCCAACAGCATGATCATCTCCTTTCCGGTGGTGCTGATCGCGCTCGGCCTCGGCTCGATGGGTGCCTATGCGCTGAGCCGGCTGAAGTCGCGCATCGTTGACGCCATGCTGATCCTGATCCTCTTGCTTCAGGTATTCCCGGAAGCGCTGCTGGCGACGCCGATCTTCATTATTTTCCAGAACCTCGGCATCCTGAACACCTATCTCGCCGTTATCCTCGCGACGGCGTCGAAGGCGCTGGCTTTTGCGCTGGTGGTGCTGCGGCCGATGTTCAAGCAAGTGCCCGTGGAACTGGAGCAGGCGTCCTATGTCGATGGATGCAGCCGGCTCCAGACCTTTTGGATCATCGTGCTGCCGTTGATGCGCATTCCGCTACTCGTCGTCGGTGCTATCGTCTTTGCCCAGGCTTACGGCCAATTCGTCTATCCGCTGACGCTGCTCAATCGGCAGGAGATGCAGCCCGGAACGGTCGGCATCTATAGTTTCGTTGGCGCGGAATACGCCGACTGGAACAATGTCATGGCCTTTTCATCGATCTTCGTGATCCCGATCCTTATCCTCTTCCTTGTCCTGCAAAAGAAAATCGTTTCTGGCCTCACCGCCGGCGCGCTGAAATAGTTGGCGCAGGTATCCGAACATCGCCTCACAGCCTCGCCGGCAGCTTGCCACTGGGGCTTTTTCGACGGCACGATGAAGCTGGCGCTCACCATTCGCTCCGGCGACAGGATTGTCATCGAGACCCCGAACGATTCCATGGCTCGTACATCCTTACCGGGACCATTGCAGTGGAAAACGCTGAGCCGGGCGATGCGATATGACTCTCCAATCCTGTCGCCCGGAAGGATTATCTTCAGAATTGGACCAGGCCGCTCCTGCAAGGCGGCGAGATGAAGTTCTATCCGCAGACCGCCCTTCAACAGGCCGGCGGACACTTCAGCAGCAACGGCGAGCCGTAGGGGCCGCATGTCGTCATGTATCGGGAGTAATCACCGGCCAGAACCCGGCATCCGCGTCGCAGGTGGGAACGGAGCTTCTCAGTCGGCTGAACTAAGCCACCATCCGGAAAAGTGACAAAAGACGCTCGTCGGCCGCCGCAATCGTCTTTATATTCCCGACTACGCCAGTCGCATCTGTCGAGGTGATCGGGCGGGTGTACGGGCGAACCGCGCGGTTTATGTTGATCAATCTGGACTTGTCGATCCGCCTCCCGATAGCGGCTGTCCGTCCTCATCGCTGCATCGTGAGCCGGAGCGTCGGGTTGTCAGCCTCCGGCCATTCGGCCCGACTGCAAACGCGATGTCGCTATTTCGCGATTGACCGGAGCGGGGCCGACTTCGGTCCGGCAGGTTCCGGAAGGCGATAGCGAAATAGCCGCCGTTCCGCAATCGACCCCGTGTCAGCCATTCCCCAGCCAGAAGGTGCTGCCCCCTTGTGACGTTTTGGGTAGAGGCCAGGTGTCGATCAGGTCAGAGGTTCTCGCCGTAGAACTCCTTGAGCTTCGCAACGGCCTGATCAACGCAATCGGGCTTGTCGTACATGTCGTAGTGCGTGGCACCGGGAACGATGAGGATGCTCTTCTTTTTGGATCGAGCCTTGTTGAACAGCTCGAAGCCGTCGCGGTAGGAGCCGAAGGCACCTGCCTTGCCGCCGCCCACGATGATCTGCAAAGGCTGGGTCAGCAGCTTCTCCGCCAGATGGTAGGCGTCCCAGGTGAAGGCGGCACCAGTGCTGACAACGTTCAGCTTGTTGGGTGAGCCGGGCTTCTGACCGCGCGGCGTGGTGTAGTAGTCCACCGCCTCGATCACGTCGACATCGGTGATGCCGTAGGATTCGAGCTGCGCCCTGGATTGCGGGATATAGGTGGTCAGCGCCGGCTCTGCGCCGCGGGCCTCGGCCGTGCGCTGCGCGCTGATGCCTTCGAGCGCCTCGATGGCCGCATCGGCCGACAGATCACCCTCGCGGCAAAGCCGGCCGTAATTGGCCCCGACGATGGTGCCGACCGCCTTGAAGCGGCGCTCCGTCATGGCTGCGCTGACGGCATAACCACCGCCGCCGCAAATGCCGAGCACGCCGATGCGGTTGTCGTCGACATAGGGCAGGGTCACGAGATAGTCGGCCGCGCAGCGGAAATCCTCGACGCGCGTCGCCGGATCTTCCAGATATCGGCCTAGACCGCCGCTCGCCCCTTGCGTTGAGGCATCGAAGGCAAGGCAGACATGGCCGAGCTCAGCCAGTTTCGCGGCGTAGATCGCGGCCGTCTGCTCCTTGCAGGAGCTGATCGGGTGCGCGACAACGATGGCCGGATATTTCTTCGATTCATCGAAGCCATTGGGCAAGTGGAGATTAGCGGCCACGTCCCAGGTCTTGTTCTTGAAGGTAACGGTTTTCATGTCCTCGGACCTTTCTGTTTTATCTGAAGCGGCCGCTCAGAGCTTGGCCTTGAAGAACGGGCCGAGCTCCGACATGGCCTCGGTCACCAGATCCGGCTTGTCGTACAGGCCGATATGCGATGCACCCGGAACGATGTGCAGGTGCTTGTCCTTGCTGGCGGCACGGCGGAAGAGGTCTTCGCTGATCCAGCGCGTACCCGCATTCTCGCCCGCGACGATCTGGATCGGCTGGGTGAGGAACAGGTCCACCAGGTGGAAGGCGTCGAAGGTGACAAGCTGCATCAGGCTGCGCACCGGGGCGATGCTCGGCGACGTGGAGCACTGGGCGCGCGGGGTGCGGTAATACTCGACCGCCTCCGCCAGATCGGCATTGGGGGCTTCTTCCGCCTTCTGCGGCACGATCGGATAGTAGCCCGTCCCGGTGCCGTTGGCTTCCTCGGTGCGGGCCTTCACGGCGTTGTCCAGCATCGCGAACGCACCGCTCAGATCGTCGCGACCTTCCCAGCCGTTGCGCAGGATCGCGCCGTAGTTGGTGGCGCTGACCGTGCCTACGGCCTTGATGCGGCGATCACCCAGAGCCGCGGTCACGGTATAGGCGCCGCCGGCGCAGATACCCGTGGCGCCAATACGGTCACGATCGACGTAGAGGAGCGTCGTCAGGAAATCGACGGCGGCGCTGATGTCCTCGACCCGTACATAGGGGTTTTCGAGCTGGCGCGGCTCGCCGCTGCTCTCGCCCTGATAGGAAGCGTCGAAGGCAATAGTGACGAAGCCCTCCGCCGCGAGCTTGCCGGCATAGAGACCTGCCGTCTGCTCCTTCACACCGCTGGCGGGATGGGTGACGACGATGGCCGGATAGGTCTGCTTCTCATCGAAGCCGGAAGGGAAATGCAGGTTCGCGGCCATCTCGATCGAGCCGTTCTTGAACGTCACGGATTTCATGTTCGGTCTCCTTTCTCATTTGATGACCTGAATATAGCGCTCGTTCCGGTTTTCGATTAGACAGTTCAATCGGGATGCCATGATTAGCCAGGCTTATGGATGTCGAACGAGAATCTCCGTGATCTGAACGCTTTCGTCGCCGTCGCGGAGGAAGGCAGCTTCACACGTGCAGCCGCGCGGCTCGGCATCTCGCAGTCCGCCCTCAGCCAGACCGTGCGCAATCTGGAAGAGCGGGTCGGTATCCGTCTTCTCAATCGCACGACGCGAAACGTGTCGCCGACAGAAGCGGGCGAACGGCTGCTGTCGGAGGTGGCGCCCGCTCTGGAGCAGATCGACCGCGGCTTCGCCCAACTTGGTTCGCTGCGCGAGCGACCGTCCGGCACGATCCGTCTGTCGGCCGACGAATATGCGGTCCTCAGCCTGCTGTGGCCGGCAGTGGAGCGATTCCTGGCCCTCTATCCGGAGATCAACATCGAGCTGGTAACGGACTACGGCCGCACCGATGTCGTTCGCGAGCGCTTCGATGCGGGTGTGCGTCGTGGAAAGCTCGTGTCGAAGGACATGATCGCGCTGCGCATCGGGCCGGATATCCCGATGGTCGTCGTAGGCGCAACGTCCTGCTTTGCAGAGCGGAAGCCGCCAAGACGACCGCAGGACCTGTCCGATCACGTCTGCATCAATCTGCGCCTGCCCACCCACGGCGAGTTCTTCGCGTGGACATTCAGCAAGGGTGGAAAAGACCTGCGCGTCACGACGGAAGGCAGGCTCGTCTTCACCAGCGTCGTGCAGGTGCGCCAGGCATGCCTTGCCGGTTTCGGCCTGGCCTATCTGCCGCTCGATTTCGTGGCTGCGTATATCGCGGATGGAGAGCTTGTCGAAGTGCTTGCCGACTGGCGCAAGACCTTCGAGGGTTATCACCTCTACTATCCCAACCGGCGTCAGCATCCGCCGGCTCTTGTGGCGCTGATTGACGCACTGCGCTATCGCTAAATCAAGGCATCGGTCTGATGCGGCAGCTTTAATGGGGCCCTGGTCGCGTAGCCGAACTTCTGCAAACCACCCAAGACAGCCCCTCGGCAGACCGAGGGGCCACACCTGCTACACTGATCGCTTCGTCGATCTCATCGCAGAAGGTTATGATTGCGCGATCCGGATTGGCTATCTTCAGGATTCCAGCCTGATGGCAAGACGCGTCGGCCCGATCTATGGGAAGCTCGTCGCGAGTCCGGACTATATCAAGGCTCACGGATTGCCTGAGACGCCGGAGGAGCTCGTCGCCCATCAGGCCCTCATGCAGGGCACCGAAACCTGGCAACTCATGGATGGCGACAAGATCATCACGATTCGTCCGCAGGGGCGCTTCAAGGCCGACAACGGTACAGCTCTCGTCACGGCCGCAGCAGCAGGCCTCGGGATCGCCTACCTCCCCGACGGCCTCACCCATGAATATGTAGCCTCCGGCGCGCTTGTTCCGGTGATGACACGCCATCCACCACCTCCGGCAGGCATTTATGTCATCCGCCCACCGGGTCAGCACCCCACACGTAAGGTACGGGTTCTCACCGAACTGCTGATCGAGTGTTTCGAGCAGGCTCCGCCCGTCGCGTGAGCTGCCCGTCTGATGGTCCATGGACTATGATTGTCTGAATCACGAAAGGCACGACAATGCCGTGGAGGAAGCCTGATTGGTTGGAAAGAACATCTGGTATCGCCACTCGCAGTCTGGAAGCGGGCCGGCCGGAAAGCCCAGGCCCGGCCGTTCTCACCTGCGCCGCGGGCCAGATACACGAATGGCAGGTCCCCGGGGAATACAACACGGGCCGCAAATGGCAGAGATGGGGCGCAAAGCGATCGCCGATCGAGGCCGGGAACGGTCAGACGACCGACGACGGCGGCAGTACGAGTCGCCCAACGCAGCCGTCCACCGCATTGAGTTCTTAGCCGTCATTCAAAGTTTTTCTTGCAAGCCACTGGTGAAAAGCAAAGCGGCGCCGGGAAGGCTGAGACGACCGAAGATCGCGAACATCGGCGCTGGTCTGCGGGCGTCAGATGAAAGAAACTGTGCCATGCGACAAGGCCGTGGAAACGCCCCCAGGGGGGCAGATCGCGCATGTCGGCCGTGATCCAGACATGATCTCGAAAGCTCTCGCGCGCCAGGTCGATTGGCGCAGCAGCGCCATCGGCTCCAGTGATGCGGCATCCTTTTGCAATCAGATAGCCTGCAACCGGCTTGCCTGTGCCACAGCCGATGCCCAGAACCTCCTGCCCATCCTGCGGCATGATCCCAAGAAAAGCATCCAGCCACGCGCCCTCACGGACCCAAAAATTCTGGCGCGCATGTCACACCGGGGGATTCCCGATCGTCATGATTTCGCAACCAACAGAAGGAAGCCGGTTATCACTGCCAGACTTAATCCCGCAGCAGCAGCCCCACGCTGATAAGCTTTGGTACGACACTTCCGTCGCTATCTCCAGCAGCCTCGATCCCAAGCTGGCCGAGCTTGTGAAGATCCGCGCCTCGCAGATCAACGGCTGCGCCAACTGCATCAACATGCATACGACCTACGCGCGTGAAGCCGGAGAAACCGAGCAGCGCATCTACCTGCTATCGGCCTGGCAGGAGGCGCCCTGTTATACGGATCGCGAACGCGCCGCGCTCGGCTGGACCGAGGCGCTGACGCGGCTCTCCCAAGCGCATACGCACGAGCGCGCCTGGGAGGCTCTGACGGATCACTTCACCGAGGAGGAGCGGGTCCATCTGACATTGACCATCAATGTCATCAACGGGTGGAACCGCATCGCGGTCGGCTTCGGTGGCTGGGTCGACCCCACCACCGTAAAGCCCGCCGGCAAGGCGGCCGCCGTTTGACGACGAAGGCGATATCCGGGGACCCAGCGGCGCGTTTCGAGTCGCTGCGTCGCAAGCTCATGCGCCTCGCCTACCGCCTGCTCGGCTCCATGGCCGATGCCGGGGACGCGGTGCAGGAGGTCCTCATCCGCTGAAAGGTCAGAGTCCGGAGCTGGCGCTGTGCGGTTAGCAATCAAACCGACGACCTTCCAGGGATCGCCACACGCACAATCGCTAGAACTCTGAGAATGCGCCTGTTCTTTGCGCTGCCCACACCGGCAGCGCCTGGACCGGGGATTGACCGTTGCCTATGCCGGCAGGACGATCACCTTCGTCTTGACCGGCGTTCGTGAATAGAGGTCGATCATGTCCTGGCTGAGGAGGCCGACACAGCCACTTGTGACGCCTGAGCCGATCGACTCGGGCGCACTGCTGGCGTAGATCGTGTAGAGCGTGTAAACACCGTTCTGATAGAGATAGAGTGTGCGGGCGCCGAGCGGGTTGTCGAGGCCGCCAGGCATGCCGCGGGCGTATTGGGCCGCCTCGGGCTGGCGTTGGATCATCTCCTTGGGCGGTGTCCAGGTCGGCCATTCGGCTTTGCGCCCGACATAAGCATCACCGCTCCACAGGAATCCGGCGCGGCCGACATTGGCACCATAGCGGGTGGCGGATCCGTCGCCCTCGATGCGGTAGACGTAGTAATTACCGGGATCGACGATAATCGTACCGGGCTCTTCCTTTGTGTCGAAGCGAACGGTCCGGCGAAAATATTTCGGGTCGACCTTGCTGACATCGACAGCCGGGATCGGGAATTTCTCGTCGGGCACCGGCCCGTAGACCTTCTCCGCCTCGGCGTAGCTCATGACGCGGTCGGAGGACGTCGCGCAACCGGCTAGCCCCAGCGTGCCGAGACCGACGGCAGAGCCGACGAGAAACGACCGGCGGTTGAGAAGCCCCGCCCGACGCCCGAGCAGAGTGATCTCGTCCATCTTGCCGGCATCGGCATTCCCACCGTCCATGATCATGACTTTGGATTTCCCATGTCCTGTGCCCGACGAGATAGTACTCCCGCTGAGCGTCTTGCTGAGCTGAGAATGCCAGCACATGGCTCGACTGGCAAGCTCGAGCTTTCGCTGCGCGGTGCTTGCCGTGCACCAAAGCCGGCAATGTCCACACGATCTCGCAGTCCCACTCGCGCTGGCTTCGATCAAAACATGCAGGTCGCAACAGTGGCCCGCGAAGGAAACGCCGCTTCACTCACGTCGGTATGAGGTATTGGCTGAGCGAAGGCCAACTGCCGACACCGCCCTCGTGGGCGATGATCAAGCGGCGGTGTCGAATGACCGCTTCGGGCCGTGAAACGTAGATCATGGATTGCAGCTTCATGACGGCTCTGAAGCCTGAGCGGCGACTGTGGCGCGCATGAAAGGCTGCTCTGGCGAGTAAATGTGCGGCCTATACCGCGCCATCCCGCGCCTCTTCCGCCAGCCATTCCAGCAGCGCGGTGATCGCCTTGCGATCGCGTGCCCTCGGCATGACGGCAGCTTGCAGGCCGCCTTCCACGGAAACAAAACCGAGAGGTGCGATCAGTCGGCCGGTGACAAGGTCCTGCTCGACGAGCCGGCGTTCGGCCAGCGCAACGCCAAGACCCGCCGCTGCCGCCTCCAGCGCCAGGAAGTGGTGCGCATATTCGACATCGTGCTCCGCATGGAGGGTCTTGCCGGCGCGCTGCATCCATTCGCGCCAGCTTTGCGGCAGCCGGCCTGCAGCAGGCGCACCGGGGCGGTCCACTCCTCGCCGACCTCGCGCAGCGGATAGTCCGGCGCGCAGACCGGGCCATAGGCGGTATCGCCGAGTGAAAAGCTCTGCATATCCAGCGAAGGACTCCGAAGCCGGTCATAGCTCAGCACGACGTCGAACTCGTGTTCAGGTACCTTATGCCGACCCGACATGCGCAGCCGGATCTCGACCTCGGGGTTGCCGGCATAGAAGCGCGGCAATCTCGGTATCAGCCAGCGGGTGGCGAATGTCGCGCTGGTGACGATGTCGATGTGGCGGTCATCAAGCTCCGCCCTCAGCGCCTGGGCAATGTCCCCAAGCTCGCCGAGCATCGGCGTCACGGTCCTGCGCAGCCTTTCACCCCGCGGCGTCAGCTTCAGGCCGTTGCCGGCTTTCTCGAACAGCCCGCCACCCAGATCCTCGGAAAGATGGCCGATCTGCTTGCTGATGGCGCTATGGGTCCGCCCCAGTTCCGCCGCGGCAGCGGTGACGGAACCCAGACGAGCTGTGGCTTCGAAGGCGGGCAAGGCGGAAAGAGGCGGCAGGTGGCGCATGGTCTGTTCCATATGCTCACAGAGATGGGAAAACAACTCAATTTTTGCACAGACAGATGACTGCTATTCAAGCGCACTAGGAACAGAGGTACTTGTCATGTCGAATGTCATTGATTTTCCCCTCAGGGGATTGCAGTCGGCCGATCCGCCGGCAGTGAGTGAGCCGAAGCAGCAGCCCGCGATGACACTCCTGAGCCGCTGGCAAGATCGGATTGTGCTCCGGCGCATGCTGCGTCGGGATCTGCTGACGCAGCCGGACAGCGTGCTGGCCGATGCCGGTTGGACCCGCGATGCCGCAAAAAAGGAAGCCGACAAGCCGATCTGGCGCACATGAATGGACGGACGTTGGCGTCGTCTTATCATCCAGCCTGGATTTTGATAGAAGCCGGTCTCGCGTCGAGGAAGAGAAGGCCGGTTGACAATGAGCGGGCAGGATAACGGATGGGAAGCGTCGGCCTCGGCCTGGATTGCGGACATGGGCGACAGCGGAGATTTCTCCCGCGTGCATGTCCTCGATGCACCGATGCTGGACCGCATTCGGGGAAGGGGATTTGGCAACGCCCTTGACGTCGGATGCGGTGAGGGCCGCTTCTGCCGGATGCTCCGGACGGAGGGCATAGATGCAACCGGCATAGAGCCCACAGAAACCTTGCGGAATACAGCACGGAGCCGCGATCCCGCTGGCCGGTACATCGATGCGCAGGCGGAAAACCTGCCCTTCGAGGACGAGACTTTCGATCTCGTGGTCAGCTACCTGACCCTGATCGACATCGATGGTATCGAGGAGGCGATCAACGGCATGGCCCGCGTGCTCCGGCCCGACGGTTCGCTGCTGATCGCCAACCTGAACAGCTTCAACACGGCGGGCGGCTGGCAAAAGCGCGACAATGGAACAACTTACTTTGCGCTCGACAACTATCAGGTGGAACGCGCCGAGTGGGTGAGCTGGCGCGGCGTCTCCATCCGGAACTGGCACAGGCCCTTTGGCCGCTATATGCAACTGCTTCTGGCGACAGGCCTGCGGTTGACCCATTTCGCCGAGCCCATGCCCACCGGCGGAGATCCGGGGAAGGCGGAGCGTTATCGCAGATCCCCCTACTTTCACATCATGGAGTGGCAAAAAGCCCCTTTCAGCCTTGAGATTTCCACATGAGCGCCCGACAGGCCGCTTCTGGTCGGGAACAGCCATTCTGTCTGTTCGCTGATGGCAATCCAGCTATAGCCCACTCAATTCCACCCTCCGGCTGCTGCGCTGCCGCCAGTGTCGAGCAATTCGACCACGATATTCGGGGAAGAGGCAAGTTCGAGGTCGTCACCGTCGGCGACACGACCCGCAGCCATAAAAAAGTTCCGCAGACTAGTTCAATTTTCTAGTCTGCGGCGATCTGCCAAGTGCTTGAAATAATGGCGCGCCCGAAAGGATTCGAACCTCTGACCCCCAGATTCGTAGTTATATTGATGTACTTTTCTCGCCTTCTCGCAGTTACTCTTGTCTTCTATCAAGATATTGAAACATATAAGTATTTCGTATTTCATCGTAAAGCGTCGTACTTACGTTTTTTGACTTTACAGTAGTCCATCACCGGCTTAAAACCGGCTTAAAATTTTTCGCGCACTCCTCCTGACTTTAAAATTCAGGAGAGGCCGATTGGAAGTAAGCCGGTCCCGGAGCGACCTATGGCCGATATTCGCATTCTCCTGAACGACAAGAACGTGGCCCGTCTATCTGCGCCGAGCAGCGGCCAATATCGCGCCCGCGATACCGAACTGAAGGGCTTCTATGTGGTTGTCGGGAAGCGACGAAAGACGTTCGCCGTCCAAGGCGATCTGCGTCAGGATGGCAGGCGGGCGTCCTCCATCACGGTAACGATCGGTGATGCCAGGGAGATGGCGACGCGGGAGGCTCGCGCGACGGCAAAGGAGTACCTCGCGCAGATCAGCCGGGGCGTGCATCCGAAGGCCGACGAGCGGGCGGCGGAGAAGGAGGAGACCGCGGCACCGGCCGCAACGGCTGCGGGCGGCATCACATTGCGAGCCGGATGGGAGCGCTACAGAGACGCGCATATGATACGCAAGGGGCGGAGCGAGCGGACGATCGAGAGCTATCGCGATCATGTCGAGCGTATCTTCAAGGACTGGCTGGACAAGCCACTGGTCGAGCTGGCCGACGATCCGGCCCAGGTCGCCACGAAGCATGACGATATCACGAAGGAGAGCGGTCCCTATATCGCCAACGGCAGCATGCGGACGCTGCGGGCGATCTACAATCATGCGCGCAAAACAAACCGAGGCCTGCCGGCCGACAATCCGGTCAATGCGATCGACTGGAATCAGGAGAAGCGTCGCAACACGGCGATGGGTCCGAGAGATCTGCCGAGCTGGTTCATGCAGGTTGCGGCGATGGGCAATCCGATCCGGCGGGAGTTCCATCTGATGAGCCTGCTCTCGGGGTGCAGACCTGCCGCCCTGATGGAGGTGAAGCCGGAGCATGTCGATCTGCGCCGGCGTGTGCTGCATATTCCCAAGCCCAAGGGCGGAGCCAAGCGCGCGTTCGACATTCCGCTGTCGCGCCAGATGATCCTGAGTATCGTTCGGGCGATGCGCTTCGGCCGCTTCCTGCATCCGCTGGAAGCGCGCGCGTGGGTCTTTCCTGCGGACAGCGCGGCCGGCCATGTTGTCGAGCAAAAGGAAGCCCGCAAAGTCCTGTCGAAATGGGGCAATGATTTGCGTCAGAGCTACCGCACGTTAGCGACGATGGCAGGCGTGTCCGAGTTCGACGCCCGGCTGCTCATGAACCACGCCATTCCCGGCGTGAATGCCGGCTACATCACCCGGCACAAGCTACTTGAGGAACATTTGCGGAGCCAGCAGCAGGCGATCAGCGACACGATGTTCGCCGCCATGGGCGAAAGCGTGAAGAAGTCTGCCTTGATCCAGGCTTGGCTCGCACCTCGGGCGACACACCATGTTATCGAGGAGGCACGAATGGCGCCGCTGAAAGAGGGTATTCGGAAAGCGAAGGCTGCCTGATCGGGGGCGTCAATTCTGGATTACGTCCAAGGGAA
This sequence comes from Pseudochelatococcus sp. B33, assembly GCF_053570585.1. Lineage (NCBI taxonomy): Bacteria > Pseudomonadati > Pseudomonadota > Alphaproteobacteria > Hyphomicrobiales > Chelatococcaceae > Pseudochelatococcus > Pseudochelatococcus sp. B33. The sequence continues at coordinate 199,566 of NZ_JBSEFH010000011.1, forward strand.
AACGAGAATGATATAAGCTTAATGCCGGCGGATGCCCATATGGTGCGATGGAGCAATCATACTGGCTGTTTGAACGGTTCAAGTTCGTCCATCTGTCCAGTCATCTGTCTTCAGAGGTGCGGAAACACGAGTAAACGCCTTGTCGCGCGTGACAAGGGTTGCATCGGCGGCGACGGCGTGAGCTGCGATCATCATGTCGAGAGGTGCAAGGGTTAAGCCCCTGGCTTCGCAAGCCGCGCGCAGATCACCGTAGGTTTGCGTGATGTCATGATCCCAGGGAAGTACGTCGACGCGGAGCAGGAATTGCCTGACCCGTTCCGACAGCACCTTTGGATAACCGCGTTTGGCGAGACCATACAGCAATTCCCCTTCGGTGACGGCTGAGATGACGATGTCTTCCATCGGAAGCGAAGCGAGCCTTGCAATGACTTCAGGCCGATCGCCCTTGATGATGTGGCTGGCGATGTTGGTATCCAGCATCCAGACGGTCATTCCTTCCAGCCCTCAAATGGATCGCGGTCCTGGGACGGCTGGTTGCGATCGGCTGGCCCCATGAAATCTTCGGGCACCTGCTCTTTGCCATAAAGCTCAAACAGGCCATCCCATGAGTCAGGCTTGCGCGACAGGATGACATCGCCGGTTCTGGGATCGCGACGCACGAAGACCTCGCTTCCCTCGAAGCGGAACTCCGCCGGGAGCCTGACGGCCTGGCTGCGTCCGGTCGTGAAGAGCTTCGCTGTTCTGGTTGCCATCCCTGCCTCCCTCTCTGATAGCTACCATGATATATATCGCTGTTTGGTTGCGATCAAGGTATTATGGGGGCGTACCACGTTTCGCCCTGTTGAATCCTTTGTCGGTCGCCATGAATCTGGCAACCATAGGCGCAATCAGCTTGGCCGGATCAGGCGGGGCAGCCTCGCCTGCGTCCCTGGCTAAAATGCTGGCATACGCCTGCAAATCCCTGAATACCTGCGCAGGCAGCTCGACGGTGATTTTGACGGACTTGTCGTCCAGGACGGCGGAAAGCCTGAGTTTCATCATGTCGGTTCCTTCACTGCTCCGTACGGCCGCATCAAAAGGTCGCGCCGGACCAGAATCCGCACCGGGAAGCCCGGTCGGATGGTCAATGTCGGCTGGATGTTGAGCTGGCGGCGGACGATCTGCTGGCCGATGTCGGAGGCGCTGTCCTGCGCGCTTTCGCGGATGGCGCGGGCGATGTCGCTTTCGTCGCCGACGGAAAGCTGCGTACCGACTCCGAGCAGTGTCGACAGCGCGGCGGCGCGGAAGAGCTGGCCCCAGTGATAATCTACTTCGTCCTCAAGGCCCGCGAAGCCCCGGGTGTCGGTTCCTTGCAGGCGTTCGAGTACGATGGAGGAACCATCAGGCATAACGATACGGTTCCACACCAGAAGTACCCTGCGCTGGCCGAACGCGACCTGGCTGTCGTACTGGCCAATCAGGCGTGAACCCTGCGGGATGAGCAGATGCGCGCCGGTCGGGCTGTCATAGACATGTTCCGTCACCTGCGCGGTGATCTGTCCCGGCAGATCGGACCTGATGCCGGTGATGAGGGCGGCGGCGATGACGGTGCCTGCCTGCACGACATAGGGAGATGCCTTTTCCTGCACGCGGTCCGCGCTGACCGTCCGCTTGTCAGTCTCGGCATTGACGAAGGCGAGCTTGCGGTCCTGCATGTTCTGCGCGGAGCCGGCATCAAGCGGCGGTGCCTCGGTGGGCGGCGTGAAGCTGGCGGCAAGATCGGCCGCGGCGGTTCCGGAGCCGGCCGTGGTTGGCTGGCCACCTGTCTGGCCGGTCGTCCGCTCGCCAGGGCTGTCGGTGAACAGCTTCGCCAGTCTCGCCGCCTCGATCTCGGCAAGGCGGCGCTGCTCCTCCGGGTCGGTGTGTGGCGTCTGGACCTTGGGCGGCGCGACCGGCCGGCCTTCCTCCTGCGCGCGCAGGATCGGCCGGCCGAGATCGCCGGGGAGCGCCGGTCCCAGAACCGGAACATCGGGCTTCGGGACGGACGTGTAGTCGCGCGGCAGGCCGGCGATCCCGTCCGCCGGGGTGGTGTTGTCGACATTGTAGAGTTCGGTCGCGGACTGGCCGCCCCTGCGGTTGGTGTCAAGCGCCCACAAGAGCGCCGCCGCGATGGCTATGCCTGCCACACCGCCGAGGCCGATCAGCACCTTGCGCGACAGCCTTGTGACGCGAGGCGGTTCGGGGCGCAGGCGCAATTGCGCCTTGAGGTCTGCGGTGTCCGTCATCGGTCGCTTCCCGAAGAGAACAGCACCGAGTGCCTTGCAGCCGGCCGCCCGTCCGTGCGGACGATGCGGACGCGGCGCTGCGTGTCCCTGTCGCCGAGGCGCAGTTCGGCGGCGGCGAACAGCCGGTCGACGACATAGTAGTTCTGGCGGGCACGGTAGTTGACCAGCTCGGAATTGCCGGACGGTCCGATGACGAAGAGCGGCGGCAGCTCGCCCTGCGAGATTCCGGACGGAAACTCGATATAAACTTTCGAGCCGTCATCAAACGCACGCAGCGGCCGCCAGGGCGCGCTGTCGCCCTCGATCGCATAGCGGAAGTTGAGCTTTGAGACGTCGACGCCTGTCGCGACGGGCTGGACTTCCGCGGCGCGCGCGTTCTGGCGGCGCAGGGCGATCAACTGGTCCTGCGGATACTGCCATGATACGGAGGCCATGTAGGTCGAGGACGTGGAACGCAGCTCCATGTGATAGGTGCGCCGGTCGGTGTTGACGACGAGGTTGGTCTGAAGGTCCGGTCTGGTGGGCTTGACGAGGATGTGGACCTGCTTGCGGTCGCCGGCTCCGCTTTCGGTGTCGCCGATGATCCAGCGCACCGTGTCGCCGGCGGCGACGGGGCCGGAGCCGACGAGTTGCTCGCCGGGCTGGAGCGCGATGTCCGTCACCTGACCGGGCGCAGCATAGACCTGATAGAGCGCCCCGGCCGAGAAAGGATAGACCTGCACCGCATTGATGAAACCGTCGCGCACAGGCTGCATGCGGGCCGCCTCGTTGGCGGCGTTGATACGGGTCTTCGGATCGGCGGGCTCGGCTTTGGCCTTTACCCCTGCAACCGGCTTCAACTGGCTGGGGAGCGGCAGGGGCTTCGGTGTCTCCACGATGCGGACGGGTCCGGCCGGATCGCCGGTCAGCACGGCAGGAGCCGCGTCGTCGTAGTCGATCTCCGGCGGAAGATACTTTTTTGCGCAACCGGCCAGCGCCGTGGCGGATATCAGCGTTGCGATCAGCATCATGGAATAGCGGTGCGCTCGCGGCTGCCTCCGCATGGTTGCGCCCTTCATTGCGACAGCTCCTTCGACCAGTTGATGGCATTGACGTAGACGCCGAGCGGGTTCGCCCTGAGCTTCTCGGCGGTGCGCGGCTGCTGGATCACGACTGTCAGGATGGCGGTCCAGCGCTCGGTGGATGCGAGCTGGTTGTTCTCATAGCGGCGCTCGGTCCAGGCGATGCGGAACGAATCCGGCGAGGCGCGGATGACCGACGAGATCTCGACCGCAACCTGCTGGCGGCCGACCTTCGTGAAGGGATCGCTCGCCCTCGCATAGTCGTTGAGAGCTGTGGCGCCGCGATCGGTGGTGTAATCGTAGGCGCGCAGCCAGTTCTGGCGCACGATCACCGCGTCGGCCGGAATGCTCCGAACCTGCTCGATGAAGCGGGCCAGATGCCAGGCGATCTGCGGATCGGTGGGCCGGTAATCGGCGACGGCCGGGGCCACGGCTTGCGCCTCGCCGAACCTGTCGATCTGCACCACCCACGGCACCACGGTCCCGCGCGTCGACTGCCAGACGAGCGCGGAGGCGAAGCCGGCCGACAGGATCAGCGAGCCGAAGGCCATCAGCCGCCAGTTCCTTGCCTGCACACGGGCCGAACCGAGCCGTTCATCCCAGACCTGCGCAGCCTTCCGGTACGGGGTTTCGGGTTCGGGCGTGCGCGCATAGCGCACGGAAGGTCTCCTGAAGAGGTTCATCGGCGGTCATCCTGATTGAGGGAAACGGACATGGAGCCGCCGCCGGAATCGCCCGATCGGACGGTATGGGCGGCGACGCTCGCGCCGTGGTTCATCACGCTGCCGCGCTGCATGCGCTCGGCCCATGCCGGGGGCGCGGACGTTGTGGCGGATGAGGAAGCGGCGCCGGAGCCCGAAGCTGCGACGCTGCCGGGGGCGCCCGACCCGCCGGGATTGACCTCGTTCCTGCCGCCGGTCGCCTTCCATGCGGCGGCCTGTCCGGAGCGGTAGCCGGAGCGCATGGAGTCCGTCGCGCGCGAGGCCATCTCCCGGCCCTTGTTGATGGCGAGACCCGCGCCGGCATGGGCGACGGCGGAGAAGCCGGCCGCACCACCTCCCGTTCCGGTCGATCCCACGGAGGCGTCGCCGAGCCCCCAGGCCGTCCGGACACCGCCTGTGAGAGCGGCCCCGCCGCGCGCCGTGCGGCCGATCGTACCCGCTGCCGCGCCGAGACCGGCCCTTGCTCCCATATAGCCGGCGGCACCGATGCCGGCGGCGGCAACGCCGGTTCCGACGGCCGCCCCCGCGCCGAGTTGCGGCGCGCCGGAGACAAGGCCGGTGGCGATGCCGGGGCCAAAGATCGACAGGCCCATCAGCGCCAGCGCCCCGAGCATCACGGACAGTGCCTCGGTGATGGTGGGCTGTTCGGAAAAACCGGCGGTGAACTCGCTGAACAGGCCGGAGCCGATGCCGACAATGACGGCGAGGACCAGTATCTTCACGCCGGAGGCGACGATGTTGCCGAGCACCTTCTCGGCGAGAAAGGCGGTCTTGCTGAACAGCGCGAAGGGGATCAGCACGAAGCCGGCGAGCGTCGTCAGCTTGAACTCGATCAGCGTGACGAAGATCTGGATGGCGAGGACGAAGAAGGCGATGAGCACGATGGCCCAGGCCACCATCAGCACCATGATCTGGACGAAGTTTTCGAGGAAGGCGATGTAGCCGGTCAGTTCGCCGGCGGCCTCCAGCAGCGGATTGCCGGCGTCGATGCCTACCTGTGCGACGCGGCCGGGCTGCAGAAGCTCGGAAGCCGACAGCGAGGAGCCGCCGGCCTTCAGGCCGAGGCTGGAAAAACTCTCGAAGACGGTCCGGGCGAGGTTGTTGAAGTTGCCGATGATGAAGGCGAAGAAGCCGATATAGAGTGTCTTCTTCACCAGCCGCTGCAGCACGTCCTCGTCCGCACCCCATGCCCAGAACAGGCCAGCGAGCACGATGTCGATGACGATCAGTGTGGAGGTGAGGAAGGCGATCTCGCCGCCGAGCAGGCCGAACCCGGAGTCGATGTAGCTGGTAAAGGTTGCGAGGAAGCGGTCGATGACGCCGGTGTTCATGGCTGGATCGCCTGGAAGAAGCGGCGGCGGCTCTCGGCCCATGCCCTGCGGCAGGCAGCGTCTTCGAGTGCGGCCTGACCGATGGCGCGGCAGCGGGCAAGCTCGCTGCTGCGGGAAGGAATATCGGCAGTCTCGCCGCCCGGATCACGGAGGCGGATGGCAGAGGCATCCTCCGATCCGTTCCTGCCGCTGCGCAGGACGCTGATGGCAGCGGTCAGGCCCGCGCCGAGGGCGAGAACGACAACGATCCGGGCGGCGAGCTTCAGGTCCATCGTTGCGATGCCCCTCAATCGTTGAACATGCGCACGGTGGACGACTGGTAGCCGGAGCCGGTCATGAAGCGCCTGAACTGCTCGCGCGCCTGTTCCTGCGCAGCGGCGTGACGGGATTTCTCCAGCGCCTCGGCGCGTCCCTGCGCGGCCAGCATGGCGGTGAGATCGGCGATCTGGCCGGCCTGCACGGCAAGGAGCTGGTTGCCGGCCTGCGTCGCCTGCAGGATGCCGACCGCCGACTGGCTGGCGCCGACGAGGGAACTGGTCTGCGAGCGCGTGCCGTCGATGTTGGTGACGGCGGTGGCGCCGGCCTTCAGCGAATGCTCATAGGCCGACAGCGATTGCTGCCAGCGCTGGCGCGCGCCCTCGACGAGCTGCGCGCCTGTCTTGTCGGCTGCAAAATCCTTGAAGGTCGACGTGAACTGCTGCTCGATGTCCTGCACGCTGTATGCGAGCTTTTGGGCTTCGCCCATCAGCTTCTTCATCTCGGAAAAGTTGCCCTCGATCTGCGACAGCATGGAGGTCGGCAGGCTGGTGAGCTGCTTCGCCTGATTGATGAGCATCTGCGCCTCGTTGGCGAGCGAGGTGATCTGGTTGTTGATCTGCTCCAGCGTACGGGCGGCGGTCAGCACGTTCTGCGCGTAGTTGGAGGGATCGAACACGACCAGCGCCGATGCCGGCGCGGAGATCAGTGTGGCTGCAAGAACACCGGCAGCCAGTGCGCGGCGCTGGCGGGTATGCCGGAAGGTCGGATTCATGACAGGATCTCCTCTTCGGATAACGGGAGGGGAACCGGCCCATCGGCTCCCACGGCCGGGCCGGTGATATTGGTGAGATGCGGGATGAGATCGGCGGCCCAGCGCAGGCCGTTGGCTTCGAGCCATGCCTCGAGGAAATGAGGCCGCGCGCCGTCACGCAGGAGCGTGTCGATCAGGGCGTGGGCGGCCTTGTCGGAAGAGGCGCAGAGCGCGAGTGCGACGGAGCCGAGGGCAAGCTCGAACAGCCGGTTGCCGCGTTGCGATTGGTAGTAGTAGTCTTTCTTTGGCGTGGCCCTCGCGATGATTTCGATCTGCCGGTCGTTCAACCCGAACTGGCGGTAGATGGCGGCGATCTTCGGCTCGATGGCGCGGTCGTTGGCGAGGAAGACCCGCGTCAGGCAGCCCTCGACGAGCGGCGCCGCGATCGGCGAGGTCTCGATGTCGGCGAGCGACTGCGAGGAGAAGACGACCGAGACGTTCTTTTTCCTGAGCGTCTTCAGCCACTCCTTGATCTTGAAGGCGAAGTTGCCGTCATCGAGCGCGCGCCAGCCCTCGTCGATGATGAGGAGCGACGGGCGACCGTCAAAGCGGGCCTCCAGCCGGTGGAACAGATAGGACAGGACGGCCGGAGCCGCCCTGGTGCCGAGCAGTCCCTCGGTCTCGAATGCCTGAACGGCCGCTTCGCCCAGGTGTTCGTGCTCGGCGTCGAGCAGCCGGCCGTAAGCGCCGCCGATACAATAGGGGCGCATAGCCTGCTTCAGGGCGTTGGCCTGCAGCAGCACCTTCAGCCCGGTGATGGTGCGCTCATCGACCGGCGCGGAGGCGAGCGAGGTGAGCGCCGTCCAGACGTTCTCCTTCACCTCGGGCGTGATGCTGACACCCTCGCGGGCGAGGATGTCGACCAGCCAGTCGGCGGCCCAGGCACGCTCGGGCGTGTGATGGATGCCGGCGAGCGGTTGTAGCGCGACGGCGGCATCGGACAGCGCGCCGCCGAGATCCTGCCAGTCGCCGCCCATCGCCAGCGTGGCGGCCCGGATGGAGCCGCCGAAGTCGAAGGCGAAGACCTGCGAGCCCTCGTAGCGGCGGAACTGCAAGGCCATCAGGGCGAGCAGCACGGACTTGCCCGCCCCGGTCGGGCCGACGAGCATGGTATGGCCGACGTCGCCGATATGGAGCGCGAAGCGGAACGGCGTCGCGCCCTCGGTCCGCGCATGGAAGAGCGGCGGCGCGTCGAAATGCTTGTCCGCTGCCGGGCCGGCCCAGACGGCGGAGAGCGGCATCATATGTGCAAGGTTCAGGGTCGAGATCGGCGGCTGCCGGACATTGGCGTAGACATGGCCGGGGATCGAGCCCAGCCATGCCTCGATGGCGTTCACCGTCTCCACGATGCAGGTAAAGTCGCGGGACTGGATGACCTTCTCCACCAGCCGCAGCTTTTCGTCGGCAATGCGCGGATCGGCGTCCCAGACCGTCACCGTGGCGGTGACGTAGGCTTCACCGACCTGATCGGAGCCAAGATCCTGAAGCGCCGCATCGGCGTCGGCCGCCTTGTTGGCGGCGTCGCTGTCCACCAATACCGATTGCTCGTTGGTGAGCACTTCCTTGAGGATCGCGGCGATCGACTTGCGTTTGGCGAACCATTGCCGCCTGATCTTTGTCACCAGCCTGGTGGCGTCGGTCTTGTCGAGCATGATGGCGCGCGTCGACCAGCGATACATGAAGGCGAGCCGGTTGAGATCGTCGAGGATGCCGGGGAAGGTTGCGGTCGGGAAGCCGATCACCGTCAGCGTGCGCAGGTGCGCGTCGCCGAGCCTCGGCTCCAGCCCCCCGGACAGCGGCTGGTCGGCGAGCAGCGCGTCGAGATGCATCGGCGTTTCCGGCACGCGGACGCGGTGGCGGTTCGTGGAGATGGTGGAATGCAGGTACGTCAGCGTTTCGGCATCATCGAGCCATGCGGCCTCCGGCACGAAGCCCTCGACCAGATGCAATACCCTGTCGGTGCGGTCGATGAAGCCCTTGAGCAACTCCCGTGGATCGACGCCGCCCTTCTCGCGGCCCTCGTAGAGCCAGCCTTCCATGCGCGAGGCTTCTTCCGCCGGCGGCAACCAGGCGAAGGTGAGGAAGTAGCCCGACTCGAACAGCACACCGCTTTCCTCGAACTGCTCGCGGCGCTCTATGTCGAGAAGCGCGGAGGCCGCTTCTGGGAAGCGGCTGTCGGGATAGTCGGTGACGGGATTGCGCTGCGCCTCGATGAAGATCGCCCAGCCCGAACCGAGGCGGCGCAGCGCGTTGTTGAGGCGTGCGCTCGTGCCGACGAGTTCGGCCGGTGTGGCGCTGTCGAGATCGGGACCGCGGAACCTGGCGCTCCTCTGAAACGATCCGTCCTTGTTGAGCGCGATGCCCGGCGCGACGAGCGCGGCCCACGGGAGGAAATCGGCGAGAAGGGTTGCGGTGCGGCGGTATTCTGCGAGATTCATCATGCGGAAAGCCTCCGGTCGGAAGACCACGAGCGGAGAAGCGGGAGAGCCGGATGGATGACGATCTGAACGAACTGACGTGCGATCAGCTGATCGCCGAGATCAGGCGGCTGCGGGATGGCATCCGCACCCATCGTGACAGCTCCGGCCACGACCTCTGCTGGTATCATCCGCAGCTCTGGGAGCTGCTCCCCGAAAAGGTAAGCCCCGAGGTTGCCGTTCCGCCGTGGCCGAAATTCATGCGCGGTTGCGTGGCCTATCGGGAATCGCTCGATCGGGAACTGGCCGACGCGCCGGTACACGACAAGGAGTTCGGCGAAAACTGAGGAGCATCGACTGCGCATCGTTCAGACTCCGAGATAGGCCGGGTAGCGCAGGTGCCGCCGGCCGACATCGACGAACTGCGCGTCGCGCTTGGCGGCCCACACGGCGGCGAAATGGCCGATGGCCCAGATGGCGAGCCCGGCAATCCAGAGGCGCAGGCCGAGGCCGACCGCGCCGGCCAGCGTCCCGTTGACGATCGCCACGGCACGCGGAGCGCCGCCGAGCAATATCTGCTCGGTCAGCGCCCGATGGACCGGCGCGAAAAAGCCGCGAACATCCTCCTCCATCAGACCAGCGCCCCACCGCCGAAGGAGAAGAACGACAGGAAGAAAGAGCTGGCCGCGAAGGCGATCGACAGGCCGAAGACGATCTGGATCAACTTGCGAAAACCGCCGCCAGTGTCGCCAAAGGCCAAGGCCAGGCCGGTCGCGATTATGACTATCACGGCGACAATCTTGGCGACCGGCCCCTCGATGGATTCGAGGATCTGCTGCAGCGGTTCCTCCCAGGGCATCGAGGAGCCGGAGGCATGCGCCGGAGCTGCCATTGCCAGCGTGACGGCGGCCAGCGCCGTGACGTGCGTGAGGCGGGCACGAATGCGGTGAAGGACAGGCGGGGTCATGCGCAGTTTCCTTTTTTGCTATGGGCGATCGGGATGAAGGTGAGCGGCGAGCGTACGGTAATCGCCCGTGACGGGATCGAGCCCGTCGACGAGAGTGATCTCCACGAGACGGCGGGCGGAGCCGCGTCCCGACAGAACGGCGATGATCTCGATGGTGTCGGCAATCAGCGCACGGGGAACCGTGACGACGGCTTCCTGCACGAGCTGCTCCAGTCGCCTGAGAGCGCCGATGCCGGTGTTGGCATGGATGGTGCCGATGCCGCCGGGATGGCCGGTCCCCCAAAGCTTGAGCAGATCGAGGGCTTCCGCTCCACGCACTTCGCCGACGATGATGCGATCAGGTCGGAAACGCATGGCCGAACGCGCCAGTTCGGTGGGGCTGGCGACACCGTCCTTGCTGCGCATCGGCACCTTGTTGTCCGAGCGGCATTGCAACTCCCGCGTGTCCTCGATGAGAAGCACGCGCTCGCCGGTCTTCGCCACCTCGGCCAGCAGCGCATTGCATAAGGTCGTCTTGCCGGTGGAGGTGCCGCCGGCGACGAGGATGTTCTTCCGCATCTCGACGGCGAGCCGCAGCACCCCGGCCTGTTCGGTCGTCATCACACCGGCAGCGACGTAATCGTCGAGCGTGAAGACGGCGACCGCCGGCTTGCGGATGGCGAAGGCGGGAGCCGTCACGACCGGAGGAAGCAGGCCCTCGAAACGGTCGCCACTCCCGGGCAGTTCGGCCGAGACGCGCGGATTGCCGGCATGGACTTCGGCGCCGACATGGTGGGCAACGAGCCTGATGATCCGCTCGCCGTCCGCCGGCAGCAGCCTTTCGCCGGTGTCGGCCAACCCATCCTTCAGCCGGTCGATCCACAGGCGGCCGTCCGGGTTCAGCATCACTTCCATGATGGCCGGGTCTTCGAGCAGGCGGGCGATGGCCGGGCCAAGCGCCGTGCGCAACATGCGCGCGCCGCGCGAGAACGATTCCCTGTCGTCTTGATGATGTTGCGCCACGAGGTCCCCGTTTCCGGCCACCCGCGAAACGGGCGGATGGCGACGGGGACAATCAAGAAAGGCACAATTTACGCGCCCGCAACACTATTCTTGCGAATTTCGTAGCCCGTCGTAGAGGTCGCGGAAAATACAGGAAAATAGCGGCACGGTTTTCAGTCGTTCGGCGATCTATATTGTCGCGAATTACAGAGTGAGCCGAATCAGATTCGCGGCATCAGAGCCTCGAGAAAATGCTTCCGGGCGGGGTTGGTGTTGTCCGGCTTCCAGCAAGCGATATAACCGAGGCGCGTAGCTCCGTTGCCGTCATGAATCGGAACGAAAACGACACCGTGGATGGGCAGTCCGGCCGCCGACTCGCATTGCAAGGCTACGCCCTGGCCACCGGCGACTTCGGCCAGCAGGTTTTCGCGGCTCAGGCGCCGCATCGCGATCCTTGGGTGATCGGACGGAGCGGCCAGATTACGCAACAGGATGTCGCGAATGTCCGGACCTGGATCGAGATGGCTGATGAGGAAGCGTTCCCCTTTCAGCTCCGGCCAGTAGATGAACGACCTGTCGGAAAGGGGATGGTCGTTGGGGAGTGCGACCATGAGAAGCTCAGGCCAGAGCGCGACCGAGTCGAGCACCTCACATTTGCCGGTCTCGCCGAGGATAAGGGCAATGTCGAGCGCCCCGGACAGTAGGCCGGCGGTTAACTCGATGAAGGGCGCCTCGATCAGTTCCACCTCGACTTCCGGATAGCGCTCGCGAAAATCGCCGAGCGCCAGGCGGAATCCCCCGGCGGAAAGGGATTTGTAGAAGCCCACGACCAGCCGGCCGAGCTTGCCGGCGCCGCGTGCCCTGGCGCGTTCCGCCAGGCGCTCAACGTCGCTGAGGATACGGCGCGCGTCGGTGACGAATTCCTCCCCGGCGGGTGTCAGCCGTGCGCCTGATTTGAGCCGGTCGAACAATTGCACGCCGAGTTCATCTTCGACTCGCTTGATGCGCTTGCTGACGATCGGCTGCCGGACGTTGAACTCGTGGGCGGCCGCGCTGAAGCTGCCGTTGCGGGCGCTTGCCACGATGTAACGAAGATGGCGTAGTTCCAACCGCTTCTCCCTTCTGGCCCCCTTTTCGCCCACTGGCCGTCCGGCGTGTCTGTTCCTGATGACCTCCTTCTCAGTTCGAAATACCACTCGCGGATAACGCCCCGGCCTTCTGCTCCTGCGGCATTCATCTGCTGGTGAATCGCACCGGGGCGGTGATTGTCCTGTTGGCCTCGGGAGGCGGTGCCGGCACCGGCGAGGCCCGGCTAACCAGTTCGACCACCTCGGCATCGAGTTCGGGATAGCCGGAGGAGCGGGCGAGGCTGGCGGACAGGACGTTGCCGCTGTCGTCGATGCGGAAGCGGACATAGGCCGTGCCCTGTTCGCCCCGCGAGCGCGCCCCGGAGGGATAGCGTTTGCGGCGTTCAAGATGCGCCATCAGCCGCGACTGCCATCTGGCCGGCGAGACGGAACCGAAGCCCATGCCGGCGGATGCCTGGCTCGCGGCGTTGCGGTTCGACTGCGCGACCTGCGCCGCCGCTTCCGTGGCGGCCTTCGAGGCCGGTGCGGGCTTCTCTCGCTTCGGTCGTTTCGCCAGTTCCTTCTTCTTCGGCGCCGGCTTCGGCTTCTCGACGGGCTTCTTCTCGACAGGCCTTGGACGGGCGACAGGGATCGGCACCTCGACCTTTTCGACCGGCGGCAAGATCTCTTCCTCGACCGGCTCGACGGGGTCAGGGTCGGGCGTGATCGTCTCGACCGGCTCCGTCATCTCCTCGACGGGTTCCTCGGGCTGGACATCCTCGGGTGTCGGTGGCTCGACCGCCTCGGTCGGCTGCTCCATGGGTTCGCGGGTATCGCTCTTCGCGTCGACCGCGTTCTGCATCTGGTCGGAGATT
>NZ_JBSEFH010000012.1:0-211593 GCF_053570585.1 Pseudochelatococcus sp. B33
CACCATGATCAGCGCGCCGAGAACGGCCGAGCCGGCAAGCTGCGGCAGCGCCCGATGAAAGCCCGCCATCCGCGCCATGTGCGGGGCCATCAGCCCGACGAAGGAGAGCGGGCCGACGATCAGCGTGGCGGCGCCGGTCAGGATCGCCGTCGCGACCAGGATCGCCAGCCGGCTGCGGGCGAGATCCACGCCCAGCTCCCGCGCCGCCGTCTCCCCGAGCGGCAGAATATCGAGCCAGCGCGCCGCGAGCGGCATGACCGCGATCAGGATCAAGGCCACGACGCATCCGCTGAGGGCATCGCGTAGGGTGACGGCATAGGTCGAGCCGGCCATCCAGGCGAGCAGCGACCCCATCCTGGGATCGCCGCTCACCATGAAGAGGGCCAGCAGCGCGCCGACGCCGGTGCCGAGCGCAACGCCGGTCAGCACCATGCGTTCCGGCGAATAGGCCGACCGCCTGGCGAGCGTGAGCATCAGCGTCAGGGTCGCGAAGGCGCCGCCGCTCGCTGCCAGGATCTTCAAGCCGTGACCGGGTGCGACGCCGGACAGGAACAGCAGGATGACGCCGAGGCAGGCGCCGGAACTGATGCCGAGGATCTCAGGGCTCGCCATCGCATTGCCCGTCATGCGCTGCATCAGGGTGCCGGCCATCGCCAGCATCGCCCCGGCCGCCAGCGCCGCCATGACGCGCGGCCCGCGCCATTCGAGCAGCGGCTGCAGGCCGGAATAGCCGCTCCAATGCCAGCCGGCCGCGTTCTGCCCGAAGGCGAGAGCCATCCATACGGCCAAGGCGAGAATGACCATGCCGATCCCGGCCAGCAGCCACGGGCGAACCTGTCGCTTCGACGTGTCAGCAAGCCGGGCAGCGAGAACAGGTGGTGCTGAGCGCAGCCTCGGCAGCATCCACAGCAGCAGCAAACCGCCGAGAACAGCGGTGACAATGCCGGTGGGCAGTTCCCGCGGCGTGAAGGGATTGATCTGGGTGAGCTGGTCGGCGAGCCAGAGCAGCACCCCGCCCATCAGCGGCGCGGCGACGAGTCGACCCCGAAAGGTGCGCGCACCGGCAAGTCTGACCAGCGCCGGGGCGGCGATACCGATGAAGCCGATGACGCCCACAGCGCTGACGACGAATGCCGCGAGCGCCACCGCCAGCAGGAGGCCCATCGACTGAATGCCGGCAACGGCCAAGCCGAGCGCTCGGGCACCTTCCTCCTCCAGCGACAGCAGGCTCAGGGGACGCACCAGAACCGCGGCAACGACAAGGATCGCGGCGAAGCGCGGCAGCAGGTAGACGACGGACGACCAGTCGTTCTGGACAAGCGAGCCCGAGCCCCAGATGAAGACGCTGCGCAGGGTTTCATGGTGGAACAGGGCCAGCACGGAGGTGACGACGCCGCAGAACAGGCTGACGATGAGGCCGGCGAGGATGAAGCGCAACGGCGATGGGCCGCCGCGCCATGCCAGCACACCGGCGACGAGCAGCGCGGCGGCGGCTCCCGCGAGCGCGACGGCCTCCGGAGCGTCGAGGGCGAGCGCCGGCAACCACAGCGTTGCCAGCGACAGCGCCAGATAGGCGCCGGCGGAGACGCCGAGCGTCGATGCCTCCGCCAGCGGGTTGCGCAGCACCTGCTGGAAGATCGTGCCGGACAAAGCCAGAGCCGCACCGGCCAGGACGCTGATCGTCATGCGCGGCAGGATCGTGTAGTGGACGATCATCGCCTGGAGGTCATCGCTACCCGAGAGCCACAGGGCCTCAAGCCACCGATCGGGCGGCAGCTCGCGCGCCAGCGATCGATAGCTGAGCGCGAGCGCCAGTATCGCCGCTGCGGACATGACGATCGCTGCGGGGTTGCGCTTTCGGCCGGACGACCTTTGCAGCTGGGCGGCGATCGTCATGTCAGCTCGCTTTCAGCGCCGCTGCGAGGGCGCGCGCCAGCCGCTCGACCGAGGGCAGGCCGCCCCACATCCAGATCTGCTCGGGCACGACCACCAGCCGGTTATGGCGCACAGCCGGGAGCGCGTTCCAGAACGGGTTGTCCCTAGTTCTTTGCGGCACCGGACCGAAATGGACGATCGTCACGCTTTCCATCGCGGCGATATCCTTGAGCGCGAACGGAACGAAACCCCAGCCGTCTCCCTGTTCACGGATGGCGTTGCGCAGACCCATCGCACGCAGCGTGGCGTCGAACAGGCTGCCCCGGCCATCCGCCCACATCTGCCGCGGGGTCGGCGACGTTAGCGCCAAAAGCGGACGATCGCGGAACGGCGCGACCTCCTCGCGCAACGCTGCGAGCGTGGATTGCACGCGGTCCGTGTAGGCGGCGGCAGTCCTGCTGATGCCCAGCAGGTCCCCGATCCTGGCTGTCACGACCCGCGCATTGTCGACCGGATCGGTCCCCGGCTGGAAGATCGGCAGCGCGACGACCGGCGCGATCCGCTGGAGGGCCGAGGGCTGCACGCTCCATTCCGGAGAATGCAGGATGAAGCGCGGCCGCGCTTCGGCAAGCAGCTCCAGGTTCGGCTCCGCCGTGGTTCCGATATCGATCACCGTGGGCGGCAGCGCCGGCTCGACGACTTTGGCGGCATAGTCCCTCGCCGCTGTGGCACCGAAGCGCTCCGCACCGAGCGCGATGAGGCTCTGCGTGAGCGCATGGTTGAGGGATGCGACGGGGAACTGCTCGCCATGACCGTCCAGCGGATTGCCGAAGCCAGCCGAGGCGGCGGGAACTACCGCCGCCGACAGCGTGAGCCTGAGCAGATGTCGTCGGTTCAAGGAGCGGACAATGGCCGGCACGGCTCACCACCGATAGGTCAATCTTGCGGTCACTTCGCGACCCGCTCCGTAGACGCAAAACCCATTGTAGGAACAGGAGGAGACGTAGCGTTTATCGAACAGATTCGATGCGTTCACGCTGAGCCTGAGGCCATCCAGTTTCGCGTCCAGAGAACCGAACTCATAGTGAACAGCTGCGTCGACAAGCGTAAAAGACGGCACCTCGAACGTATTGCCGCTGTCGCCGTATGTTTTACCGACGTAGCGCACGCCGCCGCCGATGCCAAAACCGTCGAGTGTTCCGTTCATGAATTTGTAGTCGGCCCACATTGAAGCGGTGTGCTTTGGGGTGCCCCATGGGATATTGCCGATGTCATTGTTCTCGCTCTTCGTAATCTCCGAGTGATTGTAGGTATATCCACCGACCAAGCTCAGATTATCCAGGACCTTCGCCACGGCGGAAACTTCAATGCCGCGAGAACGGATTTCGCCTGTCTGTGTATTGAAACCACCCGGAACGCCGGGTCGAGTGTCGCGGGTTAGTCTGTTCTGTTGCGTGATCTCATAGGCAGCTAGAGTGATGAAGCTGTCGAGACCCGGCGGCTGATACTTGATGCCCACCTCATATTGCTGACCGGTCGTCGGCTTGTAGGGCTGCTGGAAATAATCGACCCCGGCGACCGGCTCGAACGACTCGGAATAGCTTGCATAGGGCGCGATGCCATTGTCGAAATTATAGATCGCGCCGGTGCGCCACGTGAACGCATCGTCATCCTTATCACCCGTAATAGCTCCCGTCAGGGCGTTTCGCGTTTTGGAAGTCGCCCAATCCTGGCGTCCACCAATCAGGAAATTGAGACGGCCGAACTCGATCTGATCCTGGGCATAGATCCCCAGCTGGCTCTGATGCTGCTTTGAAAGCGATACCGAGGTTGGATTGAATGCTACTCCTGCATAGACCGGATTGAAAAGGTCGATGGGCGGGGCACCATAGTCAGATTTGATGGAGCTTTTTAGATCTCGATACTGATAGTCGAATCCCGCAATCAGTTTATGCCGAAGCGGTCCGGTATCGAAGTCGAACTGAAGGCGATTATCGGTCGCGAACACGTTTGAATCGAATTGCTGGTTTGTGGCCCACCGGCAAACGACTCGGTAATCGGGCGGACCGGGTACGCAGAGCGGTTCAATAAGGCGGTTGTTGAACTCGTATTTTCCGTAACTCGATGAGCTCCTCAGCATCACACTCTCAGAAAAGCGATGCTCGAAATTGTAGCCTATCCGAGCTGTTGTACTGTCCGTGCGGTTGAAATCGGGTTCTCCGACAAAGCGACTGCGGGGAATACGGCCATTCGGATTTGGCAACACCGTTCCGGCCGCCGGCAGTGGATAGTAGTTGACGATCTTTGGGTCGTGTTGATAGACGCCGTAGAGTGTAAGGTTTGTATCCTTGTCGGGTTTCCATGTGAACGCGGGAGCGATCGCAATCCGCTGCCCCTTCGCAAAATCGACATGGGTGTTCCGATCGTATGCAACCCCTGTCAGCCGATAAAGGAAACGGCCTTCGTCATCAATCGGCCCGCCGAAATCGAAGCCGAACTGCGCCTGACCGGGATATCCACCGAGCATCTGAATTTCGCGCACTGGGGTCTCCGTCGGCAACTTGCTGACAATATTGACCACGCCACCCGGACTTGCCTGGCCGTAAAGGACGGACGCAGGCCCTTTAATGACCTCGATTCCCTCAAGCAGGTATGGATCCAGCGAAGACGCGTATTGTTGCTTGAGGCCATTTAAGTAGTAAGCGCCCGATTCTAAAATGAAGCCTCGTAACATTACTGATGCTCTTGGCGTTGTTTCCGCTCCATAAAGCTCGCTACGAACGCCGGGGGTAAAACGCAAGGCCGCCCCGATGCTCTGCGCTCCCTGCGCCTCGATCTGCTCACGTTTCACGACATTAACGGTTTGCGGTGTCCTGATCAGGTCGGTGTCGGTCTTGGTTCCCGCCGTGCTTCGCGTCGCTACATAGCCCTCGCCGCCGAAGACACTGCCACTCTGCCCCTCGACCGTGATGGTATCCAGCACCAGCGAGCCGTCATCGACACCCACGCCCACGTTTGCGCCCGCAGAACTGGTGATGGTCACGGTGTTGCCACTGACGCGATAGACGAGCCCCGAACCAGCGAGCAACTGTCCAAGCGCCTCGCTGCGGGTCAGCGATCCACGGACAGCCGGAGCGTTCTTTCCGCGCACGAGGTTTGCGTCGAAGAAGAGTTGGGCGCCCGTCGCATTGGAGAATTGCACGAGAGCCCTGGAGAGCGGCTGGGCGGGTATATCGAGCGACGTGCGGCTTGCCTGGCCGGTGGCTGCGGTCTGGGCATCTGCTGAAACCGGGTATGCGACGCCAATTGTGACGATTGCGGTCGTCATCATAAGGGACAGCACCAACTGCACTTTCCGGGGCGACCTTTTTGCAGCCGGGATTCCTGTGATGCTTCTTGCGGTTCTTGTTGTTTCCTCGGCCTGCATTCGCCCGGTCCCCATGCCTGACAAGCCCGCGAAAGAGCGGGCAAGGTTGCGTTCATGAGAGCGTGCTTCAACAGGCCCTCATAATGTTAGACACCTGAGCGAGCCCAACTAATGATCGGCCGAGCGATTTTTTTCAGAAAGTTGGCCTGAATCTATCGACGGTAGACGACGGCGACGATTCCATCCGGATTCAGCACACGGATCGGCAGGATGTCGGCGATGGTCCTCAGTGCGGCCTCGGCCTGTCGCGTTTCGAAGATCGCCGTCACCGGCATGTTGCCGATGCTGTCATCCATCAGGATGATCCTGCCGTGCCGGTAGCGCTCCAGTTCCCGCAGGACAGTCCGCAGCGGCACATCCTCGAAGACGATCCTGTCCTTCCGCCATGCCTGCGCGGTGCCGACGTCGGCCTGACGCGCCGGCTCGATGCCATCGGGCGTGTAGCTGACCTGCCAGCCCGCGCCGATCTCTACCGGATCGAAGGCAGGAAGCCGGACCGAAACGGCGTGTTCCACGACCGTGACCGTCACGGCGTCGCCATCGAGCTTGACGTCGAACTGCGTGCCAAGCGCCCGTGTGGCTCCCGCGCCCGCCTCGACGACGAAAGGCCGGGAGAAGTCCGGAGCGACAATGAAGAAGCCTTGGCCCCTCTGGAGCGTTACGCGCCTTTCCTGTTCGGAGAAATCGACCGAAAGCGCCGAATAGCTGCCGAGTTCCGCCGTGCTCCCGTCTGGCAGCAAGAAGGTGCGCCGTTCGCCGACGCCGGTGGTGTAGTCCGCAAAGAGACCCGGCCGGGTCAACAGGTACGCGCCCGGCGCAACGATGGCGACCGCCAGCGCGCCGAGAAGGACATCCCGGCGACCAATCCGTCCAGACTTGCGCAGACGTTCAAATTCCGGCTTGACGATGTCGAAGCGATCCCAGAGCGCCTGCGCCCGCTCATAGGCCGCGGCGTGGGCCGGATCGGCCGCGATCCATTCGGCACAGGCACGCCGATCCTCGGGAGTGGCTTTCTCGTCCTTGATCCGGACGAACCATTCCAGCGCCTCCATATAGATCGGGTCGGTCTCGTATTCTTTCATATGGTTCCGGTCGCGCCTCACGGCCCGCTCGCCATCGCTTCTCAGGCGACAACGATTCGGACTCCCCCCCTATCCATTAAGACACTTTGGAAGCAGCAGCTAATGACAGGACCGCGGAATTTTTTCAGATCTTGCGGTCAAGATCGGCCATCGCGGTCACGATCAGAGAAATGACCGTGTTGCGTGATATGCCCATGCGCGCAGCCACCTCATCGTAGGACAGGCCCTCGATCTTGTTGAAGACGAAGGCCTCCCTGCGACGCCGGGGCAGGGCTGCGACAGCTTCCAGGAGTTGTCGCAGTTCACTACGGTAGAGCACCACCGTTTCAGGAGTGGGGCGCAGATCGGCGATGTCACCAAGTTCGGCGTCGGAGATCTCGATATCCGCGCGACGGCGGGCATCACGCAGATGGTTCAGCGCCAGATTGCGTACGGCCTTGACCACGTAGGCCGAATTCGGTGTCCGGTCATCCAGTTTGTCGAGGATGTTTGCAAAGGCCTGCTGCACCACGTCTTCGGCAGTCGCCGGATTGCCGACTATCCTGCGCACGAACGAACGAAGGCGACCGTGTTCGGTTTCATAAAGCTTCGTTATGTTCAGGACGCGGGCAGTCATAGACGCAGTGCACCTTGATCGGTCTGACAGGCGCGGCCAACAATGGCCGAAAACTATCCTATCGCTTACCACCGCAAATTTCTCGTGCAATCACAATGATTTATACTCATTCTAAGATTGTGATAGGCACCTGTTTGTTGTTGCTATGCTTCGTTCACGAAACTCATTGATTTCGCTGCCGAGAATCATCGGCGTGCGCACGACGTTCCATCAGGGACAAAATACGTTTTTCGCGAAGTGTTGCGATGTCGCAACACTTCGTTCTCTGATCTCCATCGAGCAGCAAGCAGAGAAGCAATTTTTGTGGCGCGAGCGGAAGCGGGCTGGGATGGATCATGGGGCATCAAACTTGCCCACTCCCATGTCTTCCGGAACTTCCTGTCTGAGTCTCGGCCCTTTTGCGAGCCGTTTGCCGAGCGCGTCGAGGAATTTGTCATAGCGCTCGCCGCCCCTGGCGCGGGCGGCAACCTGTGCGGATTCCGGCAGGGATGCCGTCGAGGTCAGCCAGGCGCGGATGAAAATGGCGAAGGCTTCGTTGGCGATGCCGATGTCGCGTTCGAGCCTCTGGATGTTCCGGTCGATGCGATCGAGGCGCCTGGCAATGGCCGCTTCCTGGCGCTCGTCGGCATCAGGCGAGAGGAAAGAGGCAATGGCCGCCTCGGCAACGATTGAACGGGAATGCTCTCGCCGGTCGGCGAAATCGGCCAGCAGGCGCATCAGCTCGGGATCGAGATAGACGGAGAGACGCTTCTTCTTGTCGGGCCTTTCCCGGCTGTCGCGTGATCGGACCATCGTTCACAGCTCCATGCCGTCACCAGGATCGAGCGAGATCCGGCGCGCCATTTGCCGCATGTTGCGGACAAGCGCGCGGTTGTTCGAGGATTTCTGTTCCGGCTCGTCGCTGTCCGGGTCGAACTCGTTGACGGGCTGCGTCTCCTTCTCCGGCGCGATATCCTTGTGGGGTTCGAGGCCGGGTTCGCGGCGCAGGCCGGCATTGGCGGGATCGTCATCCTGTTTTGCTGCAGCGCTATTCGGTTGCGCGGCTGCCGCCGAGGCGGATACGGCGGCAGACGGAAGGCCGTTGACGGCCGCAACAGGCGACGTGAGGGGCTTCAGCGCTGACCAGTCGTCCGGCTTCGGCAGGAAGCCGGCGTTAGGGTTTTCCGGCACGGGCAGCAGGCGTTCCCTGAACTGGGCGTCCTCGAAGTACCGCGCCTTCTTCGCCCGGATCGGCGGGATGCCGGCGACCATGACGATCTCGTCGTCGGGCGGGAGTTGCATCACTTCGCCCGGTGTCAGTAGCGGCCGCGCGGTTTCGGAGCGCGAAACCATGAGATGCGACAACCACGGAGCCAGTCTGTGCCCCGCGTAATTCTGCATGGCGCGCATCTCGGTCGCGGTGCCCAGCGAGTCCGAGACGCGCTTGGCGGTTCGCTCGTCATTGGTCGCGAAGCTGACGCGAACATGGCAATTGTCGAGAACGCTGTTGTTGCTCCCATATGCTTTTTCGATCTGGTTCAGCGACTGCGCGATCAAAAACGCCTTGATGCCGTAGCCGGCCATGAAGGCGAGCGCGGACTCGAAGTAATCCAGCCGACCGAGCGCCGGGAACTCGTCGAGCATCATCAGTACGCGATGGCGGCGGTCTTTCGCGTGCAGATCCTCGGTCAGCCTGCGGCCGATCTGGTTGAGCACCAGGCGCACGAGCGGCTTGGTGCGGGAGATGTCCGAGGGCGGCACGACGAGATAGAGCGTGGTGGGCTTTTCCTCCGCCACGATGTCGGCGATGCGCCAGTCGCAGCGGGCGGTGACGGCGGCCACGACGGGATCGCGATAAAGGCCGAGGAAGGACATGGCGGTGCTCAGGACACCCGACCTTTCATTATCGGATTTGTTCAGCAGCTCGCGGGCGGCGCTGGCGATGACCGGATGCGGTCCTTTCTCCCCAAGGTGCGGTGTGGTCATCATGGCGGAGAGCGTCGTTTCGATCGGCCGGCGCGGATCGGACAGGAAGGCGGCGACGCCGGCCAGCGTCTTGTCCGGCTCCGCATAGAGAACATGAAGGATCGCGCCGACCAGCAACGAATGGGACGTCTTTTCCCAATGGTTCCGCTTCTCGAGCGAACCTTCGGGATCGACCAGCACGTCGGCGACGTTCTGAACGTCGCGGACTTCCCATTCGCCGCGCCGCACTTCGAGCAGCGGGTTGTAGGCGGCCGACTTCGCGTTGGTCGGATCGAACAGAAGGACGCGGCCGAAACGCGCGCGCAGGCCGGCGGTCAGCTCCCAGTTCTCGCCCTTGATGTCGTGGACAATGGCGGATCCCGGCCAGGTAAGCAGCGTCGGCACCACCAGTCCGACGCCTTTGCCGGACCGTGTCGGCGCGAAGCACAGGACATGCTCGGCGCCGTCATGACGGAGATAGTCGCGGTCGAGCCTGCCGAGCACCACGCCGTCGTCACCGAGCAGGCCGGCGGTCGCGATTTCGTCGCGCTCCGCCCATCTCGCGGAGCCGAAGGTGCGGACGTCCTTGGCCTCGCGCGCCCGGTAGATCGACATGAGGGTGGCGACCACGATGGCGAGAAGCCCGCCGGATGCGGCGATGGCGCCGCCTTCCATGAAGATCGTCGGCGCATAGGCGTCGTAGAAATACCACCACCAGAAGACAGCGGGCGGATAGTAGACTGGCCATCCGGCAACCTCGAACCAGGGCTGACCGAGCTGCACCTGGAAGCCGAGCCGCCACGCGGTCCACTGCGTCGCCGCCCAGACCGCGACGAACACGATCGAGAAGACGACGACGATCTGGAGCCAGAGGACGCGGGTGGCGGACAAGGCGCGCAAAACCTCCATCGCTGGTTGCCGGAACAGCGAAGAAGGGTATGCGCGAGGCGGCCTTCAATGGCGCGCAGCCCGCGCGGCGTAGAGGGGCGTAGAGATCGCGGAAAATACATGAGCCTTGCGGCATTCATGCGAGGCCGCCGCCCTGGTCGAAGGAAGGGCTCAGCCTTCGGGCAGTTGCTTGAGGGGATTGGCAACGCTCACGCCGAGCGGAGCGAAATGGCGCTCATTGGCCGTCAGAACCGTCAGGCCATGCGTAACTGCCGTCGCGGCGATAGCGATGTCCTCGAAGCCAGGATCGTATGCTCGTGCCCGATCCATGATCGCTCCGGCCTCCCGCGCTTCCTCGACGCCGAACACAAGGATGCGCCCGGCATAGAAGTGCTCGACCGCCGCAAGCCAGCGCCGCAGCCGCTGCGCCTTGGTGGTCGCGCCGATCCTGACGGCGCGGGCAATGCCCGCCTCGATCTCAGCGATGGTGATGGCCGACAGGAAAAGCCGGTTGCCACTCGCCCGCACCCACGCCGCGAACGCCTCGACGCCGACCTGCTGCTTCGTCGGCGCGTCGGCAGAGACGATGTTGGTGTCGAGCAGGTACATGGGCTCAGAAGTCGGCATCACGCAGGGCGCGGACCGGCTTGCGTGACCGCTCGGGAATGTCGCCCGGCTCGCCCGGGAAGGCCAGCAGCAGATCGGCGAAACTCGGCACCTTGGAGACGCGCTCCCACTCATCGAACGAGATGAGCACGGCTTCCTTGCGGCCATGCCGGGTGATCACGGTCGGCTCGCCCGCCACGGCCCGGTCGACCACAGCCGAAAGCGTCGCCTTCGCGTCCTTGAGCTGGATTTCCTTCATCGCGATACTCCTAATATGACCACTGATAGTCATATATAGCGTGAGGGAGGTGAGAGCAAGAAGCGGGTCGCTTCGGCGAGATTGGCATAATATGCCATGCATGCTATGGTCGGCATCGGAATCGAACTGCGAGGTCCCCGCCATGCCGACGCGCAATGTCGTCCTGACCGATCATCATGAAGAGGTCATCGACCGGCTGGTGAAGTCCGGCCGCTACCAGAACGCCAGCGAGGTTCTGCGCGAGGGCCTGCGCATGATCGAGCAGCGGGAAGAGCGGGAGGCCGCGAAGCTGAAGGCGCTGCGCGAAGCGGCCAATGTCGGCTTCACCGATCTGGACGAAGGCCGGTATGTCGACTTCGCCTCGATCGACGAGCTTGAGGACCACCTGACACGCGCCACCGACGAGGCATTGGCGTCGAGGGCGCGCTGATCCGAATGGCCGCAAAGCGATGGAGAGTCCGGCTTAGCGCGGCGGCCGAGGAGGACGTGCTGAACATCGTGCTCTGGACGGCCGAGCATTTCGGCGCCGAACAGGCGCGCCGCTACAGGGCGACGATCTTCGCAGCACTGCGCGATCTCGGTGACGGCCCGGACGCAACGGGGACACGTGACCGCGCCGAACTCGGCCGGAATCTGCGCTCCCTGCACGTCGCACGGCGTGGGCGGCGCGGTCGTCACATCATCCTGTTCGCCGCCGTCGACGATGTTCGTATCGAGATCGTCCGCATTCTTCACGACAGCATGGACCTCGCGCGGCATCTCCCGGCCGACACCGGCGACGAATAGCTTCCTTACAATCCCAGCCCGCGCTTGCGGCCAAAGGACCAGTCGACGCCGCCATCGGCGCGGGCAACGCCGGAGATGTGCTGGCCGATATGCTTATCGACGGATGGCGTCCACGGCACGAGCTTGAAGCCGAGCCCGTCGTCGATCATGGCATAGCGGCCGGAGGCGAGCGTGAAGCGCTGGCGATAGGTTCCGGCGACATATTCACCGGCGGCGGATTGCTGGAACGGCATGTTCATCTCGGCCGCGAGTTTCTGGCCGAGCGCGTCCAACTCGCGCTGCCGAAGCGTGCCGAGCAGGTTGCGGGCGAAGACGATGCGCTGCCCCTCGCGCTGCGCCAGCCCTTCCTCGATCAGATGCTCGGTCCGCGCCTCGAGCGCCTGCTTCACCTCCAGACCAAAACCGCCGCCGAGGTCGACGGGATCGCGTGCGACAAGCCGACGGTCGAGCCAGGTCGAGCCTTCGGCCGTTGTCTGCGCCTCGACGGAGAGATCGGAGCGGACGGCAAGCGCGACGCGGCGCTGGCCTCTGGAATCCTCGAAGGACCGTAGCTCGACGATGGAGCCGGGAGCGCTATCGCCCGCCGCCTCAATGTCGGGGAGCTTGATATGGTGGGTGCGGCCGTCCATGCCGTCGACGACGGCGTAAGCCGTACCGCGCAGTTCGTCGTCGAGACCGCGATCGACCAGCCGACCGATGACCGGCTGGCTGTGTGTCTCGCCGGACAGGGCATAGTCCGCGGCGCCACGGTCGATGCCTTGCTCGGACAAGGCACGGTGCATGCGCTTGATGATGTCGCCGCGCTCGCCCAGCTCGCGCAGGGTCTTTTCGGCTCCCTCCGCCATGACCCACTGGCCGGGGCCGATCTGTTCGGCGAGGCCGAGCCGTTCGAGGTGGCGCAGCCGGCCGACCTTCTGGGTGAGATACTCGTCGGGCTGGCGATCTGGTGAAGGGGCAACGTCGATGACGCCGTGCTCGTTGGCGTCGCGAACAAGCTGCCGGTCGAGCTGCGTCCAGCGTTCGGTTTCGATCTGCCGCTCCAGCGAGCGGCTGATGTCGAGATCATTGCGCGGACCAAGCTCCTGCGTGACGAGATCCTGCGCGCGGTCGCGCATCCCGCTCTTGATGTAGTCGCGGTCGATGACGAGATCGCGGCCGTCGTCGCAGAAGCCGCGCACGATGATGTGGATGTGCGGGTTGTCGGTGTTCCAGTGATCCACCGCGACCCAGTCGAGTTTCGTGCCAAGATCCTTTTCCGCCTGCGCCATCAGCTCTCGGGTGAAACGCTTCAGGTCTTCCATATCGCTCGCGTCCTCCGGCGAGACGATGAAGCGGAAGTGATGGCGGTCGTCCTTGCCGCACTCGGTGAACTCCTTCGCGTCGGCGTCGTCGGTCTCCGGCCCGAACATTTTTGCCCGCTCGCCGTCACGGGTGACGCCCTCGCGGCGCAGATAGTCGAGATGCCGAGCGAGCGGACCGTGCTCGCCCCTGTTGCGCACGACCAGCGCCTTGACGGTGCAGAAGCGCGTGCGGCTGGTGATGATGCGATTGGCGCGGATGCTGGCGACGCGGCCGCGCGCGAAGGCCGGTCCGCGACCATGCCCCGACGTGATCTTGCCGGATCGAGTGACGCGGCCGCCGGCCTTCTGCGCGGCGGCAAGCGCCTGGACGACGAAGGGTCTGGTGCGCTGCGCCTTCGGGGAGCGGATGCGGCCCGGCCGGACGCGGAAGTCGTCGTCCCGGCTCATGGCGAAAAAACCTGCAATGTGCGGCTTCTGCTGAAATCGCTCAACAAAATGAAGGAATGCACGTCGCAAAACAAAGGCGCGATGTGCAGAAAATCTGGAAAATAACAATCAAAACAATCGACCAAAACAGCCGCGAGGTGCGGATTTTTATCTTGCATTGCTTCGGTTGTTGCTTCCGTATAATCGAACAACACCGCACACTTTACTGCAACGCGCGCTTCAATGCGAGAGCCTACGATAATCATCGACCATCTCCTTCCGCATCCGGTCGGCGCACGAACAGCCCATCGGATGGCGGCGCGAGTGCCGAGAAATCGGCGATGGGCGGCGCATTGGAACGTCGTCCGGAAGGAAGATCGTGGTCCGCCGGATCGGCCCCGTTCTGGACAGTCAAGCGTCCGGCGAAGAGCGGCGCGCGTGTCCATGACGGCGGCGGCGAAGAGCGCGCGGTGCGCATGACGGGAGCCGTACCGTCGATCACGGCCAAGATATTCGCGATGTAATCGACGGTCTCCGGTGAAAGCGCCCGGCCGGTTGCAAGATGCGCGTCGTAGCGTGCCGGACCGGCATTGTAGGCGGCGAGCATGCCGCCGATCGTCCCGTAGCGATCGTGCATCTCGTGCAGATAGGCGGCGCCGGCCAGGATATTTTCGTGCGGGTCGATTGGGTTGTCGGCGAGGCTGTAGCGAAGGCGCAGTTCGCGCCATGTCGAGGGCATGATCTGCATCAGACCCATCGCGCCTTTCGGCGAAACCGCGAGAGGGTCGCCGCTACTTTCGACAGCCATCACGGCGCGTATCCATCGCTCGGGAATGCCGAAACGCCGCGACGCTTCGATGATGTGGGCAGCATAGGGATCGGCGGCGGCCAAGCGTGCAACCGGCTCTGATTCCGCGACCGCGATGGTTGATCCGGCGCAGACGGCGAGTGCTGAGGCCAGCAGCAGAACGGCACAACGCGATGCCGCCCTGCCTCCGCGACGACGCCAGCCTGCCAGCGTGCTCGCTTCGGTCAAGGGCAAGGTGCAAGCGCCGGCCGATGGCCGCCCCTGACCTGCGCTGCGCGCGCCGGCCGTCCGGTCGCCGAGCGGGACATGGCGTAATCGCTGGGCGCCCGAACTGATAGGATTTGCGCTCCAGGTTACTTTCAAAGGAGCGATGAAATGCAATATTACGCTGAATATGTCGGCCTTGATGTGTCGCTTGAAGAAACTAAAGCCTGCGTTGTTGACGAAGCCGGAAAGGTTATCTGGCGCGGCAAGTGTGACTCGACGCCCGAGAAAATTGAGCAGCTTGTCCGCAAGCATGCGCCCAACGCCGTAAGGATCGGTTTCGAAACGGGTATCCTTTCGGTATGGCACTTCCACGAATTGAAGAAGCGCGGACTTCCGGTCATCTGCATTGATGCCCGCCATGCGAAGGCGGCGCTTTCGGTTCAGATCAACAAGACCGACGCAAACGATGCGCTCGGAATTGCCCAGATCGTGCGCGTCGGCTGGTATCGTGAGGTGCTGGTCAAGAGCATGGACACCTACGCCGTCCGTTCGATGATTATCGCCAGGTCGCAGCTCGTGAACACCGGCACGAATATCAAGAACACGGTGCGCGGACTGCTCAAGACGTTTGGTATCCTGCTGCCGAAGGGCAGCCCACGGCGCTATGTCATGACCGTCCGGCAGGCCATTGACGGCAATCCGATCCTGCTGACGATCATGGAACCGATGCTCATCGCACTGGCTACGATAAACGAGCAGATCGAGGTCTTCGATGCCGCGCTGCGGAGAAAGGCCAGAGCAGATACAGTTGCGCAGCGGCTCATGACCGCGCCAGGTGTCGGCGTGATTGTTGCCCTCTCGTTCATCCATACGATCGAAGACCCGGCGCGCTTCGGACGTTCCCGAACCGTTGGCGCTTATCTCGGCCTCACGCCGAAGCGAGACCAATCCGGAGAGAGAGATGTGATCGGTAAAATCTCGCGAGCCGGCGACCGAACGATGCGCGGCCTGCTCTATGAGGCGGCGGGCGTGCTGCTGCACAGGTGCAGCCGTCCATGCGCGCTCAAGGAATGGGGCCAAGGCTTGAAAGAGCGGTTGGGCAACAAGTGGGCGACCGTCGCTGTGGCACGGAAACTGGCGGTGATCCTGCATCGGATGTGGCGTGACGGCACCGCATTCCAATGGCAGGAGCCGCGTTTGCTCGCCGCCTGAAACTGAACGAGACAATCGGAATCCGCTGCTCTTGGCAGCGGTAGGATGTCCCTGCCGGGACGAGCGCCGGCGACCGCGAAATCCTTTCTGCTGCTGCACCCTTGCAGACTGCGTGCGGGACATGGCGGCGTCGACGTCCTGACGCAATAGTGCGGCCGTCATGACGTGCGGACTGCGAAGAGAACGATGGACCCGGCAGAGATTGACGACCGTGCCGTTGACCGGATGCCGGTGAAGAACAACTTCCACCGAGATCATCCCTGAAGGATGTGCGAACCTCCCGACGACCTCAAGCCTGGCGCTGCGCGCCACCGCCTCCGGCGGCTTCGGGCTTGACCTCGCCGTGCCGTTCGCACCTTGGGCCGGGAAGACTTCGACGGATTGGACTGCTGACTTCATCAGCGTCCATTTGAGGAAAGAAAGGACTTGCATGATGAACCGCGATTAGAGAACGGAAGGGTGAGACGGCTTTCCCGCGAACAAAAGGGTGATCGGGAAAGACATCGGTCAGTCCCGGTCTTCGCGCGGCCGCAGGCGTTTCCACGCCAGCCGGAAAGTGCGCCCCTCGTCGTCGGCCTGGAACAGCGCCGGACGGAACAGCGCGGGAAACAGCGGGCTGTCAATCTCCAGCGCGATGTAGTCACCGGCGCGATCGCCGACACGTTTCCAGGCTCCGCCGATGTCGGGGCCGTCCTCGTCGTCGAGGTGGATGCGCCACGCCGGAGCATTCTCGGTGTTGCCCGGCTCGATCGCGACGAGTACGATCGCCTCGTCGATGCCGAACAGCCGGACTCGGCCAGAATAGCCGTTGGCGGTGGTTTCAAAAAGCAGATTGGGCATGGTCGGTTTCCTTGCGGTTGAACGTGAAATTCAGCGTGTCGGCGCGCGCCATTCGTAGCGGCCGGCGCCGTCCTCGTCGGTCCAGAGCGGGATCGCCCGGCCGACGACGGTCGAGAGGGGAAGCGGCCCGATATAGCGGCTGTCGAAGCTGTCGGGACTGTCCCAGTTCATGAAGAAGGCATCGCCGGCAGCGAGCGTGCGGCAACCCTGCCAGACCGGCAGCGGGCGCCCGCGCGTGTCCTGCTCACGGGCTTCTCCGTAGGTCATGCTGTAGGCGACGATGGCGCTGCCGGAGCGGCAGACCTCGGTTCCGCCGAGCGCCAGCACGCGCTTGATGAGCGGGACGCCACGCGGCAGGTAGCCGCGTTTGTCGAGGAAGTCTGCCAGCGCGTCGGGAGGCATCACCGCTGCAAGGTCGGTGACGTCCACATGGTTGCCGGGAACGATCCGGTAGAGCCCTATCGGCACGCTGGCCGAGGCATTCCAGATGAACCGGATGTCGGGCCGGGCTAAAACCGGCAGGACGATCAGCGCCGTTCCCGCGAGCATGGAGATGATCGTCAGGCGGCGTGCATTCATCGCTGCACCCTGCGACGGAGTAGCCAGGCGCGATGCTGTTCGGCCGTATAGGCGCGGAACGGCTCGTTGACGCTGAGGCGGTGATGAATGTGCCGCCAGTGGTCGGGGCAGACGTCGGCAGGATCGATGCCGAGAGTCTCGATGGCGTCGATCGCCCGCAACACCGTCTCGACCTTCGGCCAGCCGGTGATGCGAAGGAGGATTTCCCCGCCGGGTCGGACGAAGGGCAGCGTCTGATAGGGCTCGCCGGTCGCGACAGCGCGCACGATGTCGATGCGCGAGATGATCGTGCCGTGCTCGTTGCCGGCCCATCGGACGAAGGCGAAGACCTTGCCCGGCACAAACCCGACGATGCGGCGATGGCGGTCGAGCCGCTGTTCGCCGGCTGTCCGGCCGAAGCGAAGCCAGTGCTCGATCCGCTTCTCGCGCCATGTCAGCTCGACAAGCGTGGTCGCGGATGCGATGGCCTCAAGGTGCTCGCCCGTCCTCATGACCGCGCCCCCCATGCAGGAGGCATGGAGGCATATGGACGGACTGCCGGATCGGCGTCGCAGGCTGCGATGAAGGGAAAAGCAGTCGCAGCTTTAAGGGGAAGATCGGACCCCGGTCGTCCGGCTTCTTCACATTCCGAGGCGCGGGAACGTCCACAAATCCGCGCCTCGTAGGGGTGCGTTAGGAAGCATCCGAAGGATGCTATGTTAGGTATATAGTTAGAAAGGGTCGGATTCCGCAAATGAAACCAGAAGGTTACAAGGGGCGAAGTCCCGGCTGGCACGGGAATCCCGGTCCCGGCTGGCACGGGAATGGCTGTCCCTGATGTCACGGTCGTTTCCACAGCTTGCTCACAGTCCGGCCATGCGCCGGCGCGGCCTGCGGGCCGTGGGCGGTTCGGTCGGGTTCGGTTGAAAGGTCAGGCGGGCGCGGCCATCGGGGTCGGTGGACAGCGCGAGCTGATAGCCGGGCAGCGGCTGGCGTCGGACGATGGCGCGCAGGTCGTAGGCGAAGTGCTTGAGTGGCGAGAGGCTGCCGGACTTCAGATGCAGATGTTCGAGATCGAAGCTCCAGCCCCATTTCTGACGGCCGCCGTGTTTGCGCACGAGACGATAGAGCCAGCGTTCGATGCCGCCCTTCAGACCGAAATACTCCCGGCCGATCGTCAGGATCAGTTGGTCGTTCAGGACACCCGAATAGAACCAGTCCGGCAGGATCAGTTCGATGCCGTGTGGCTGGCCGGCCTCGTCCTGGCGCTCCTTCCATTCGTTGATCCAGGAGAAGCGGTGCCTGCGGCGCTCGGAGGGCTGGCGGATGGAGGTCGCGACGGTCGTGGATTGCAGGCGGTCGAGTGCGGCCTTCAGCCGGGCATAGCTGCGCGAGGAATCGTCACGGCCGATGAAGGTCAGGATTTCGTAAGGGGTGGCGGCCATCAGGCGCGACGTGCGCAACCCCTTGTCGCGCGCATCGACGATCTGCGATGCGGCCCAGATGAGGATGTCGGCGTCCCATATGGTCGCCATGCCATGCTCGGCGGTCGCTTCGACGCGGATCGACACGTCGCCCATGCGGAAGTCGATCGGTGTGACGCGGCGGGATTTGGCGAGGGAGAAGAACGGCCATGACATGAGATCCTGCGCGTCGCGGGGGGCGATCCCGCTGGAGCGCGCCTGGAAAAGCGAGAGCTGCCTGTCGTCTTCGGTGCGGGGCGCTGTCATGGTAGGCCGGTCCGGGACTGTCAGCGTGCCGTGTCGGCGCCCGCGGGCGTCAACGGTTCGGAGGTGGACTGGCGGGCGCAGGCATCGATCCAGGCGTACAGATCGGCGACCGTGTAGACGACCCGGCCGCCGAGCTTGTGGTAGACCGGCCCGGTGCCGTCGCAGCGGTGCTTTTCGAGCGTGCGCGGGGAAAGGTCGAGGAGTCGCGCGGCTTCCAGCGTTCGCACGAAGCGCGGCCAGTCGCGGTCATTTTTACTCTGCATGTTGGGCCTCCGTCGCTACCGCCATCAGGGCGGAGTGTTGGAGGCGACGATGGCGAAAAACATACGGTTCAACGGAGAGACAAAAATTGGGGTCTCTAGGGAAAGTGTCCCCGCTTCGCGGGGCGGTGTCAGCGGTTCGTTTGTGGAGCGAGCCAGCGTAGATAGCCGCCCCCGATTGTCTCGCGAGCGGCCTTGAGGAGTCGGGTGAGGCGCCGCCGTTCCGGGGCGTTGTGCCAGTCAATGGCGCGCATCGCCTCGATGTCCTTGTTGAGAATGACGCCAGCGACATGGCGGCGGGATGCGCCGGATTCGACGCCGTCCCAGGCGCGTAGCATAAGCGCGGCACGATTGAGCTGGAACGGTGTCAGGCGTTGCTCGCGCGGCCATCCGCGTGAAGGCTTTCCCTCAAGCTTGAGGTGCAGGCGCACGGCGCTGCGCACGCGCCACATAAAATACCTGTCGCGCGGGATCAGCAAGGCCGTGCCGAGAAGCAAACCCCGGTAGGGAATCCAGAGGCGGTGTTCGCCGTCATCATCGGTGATCAGGGCATACCGGCCGTCGTCAGTCTGTTCGGTGACGACGGCGAGCCCTTCCGGGTCTATCAGCGCGTCGGCTGCGAATCCTTCGGGCGCCATCGTGATGATGACCGTGGCAGGAAAGAGCCCTGGCAACCATAAGGGTCGCGCTATCAAGGCGGATACAGAGGGGTCGGCCGGGAAAGACCAACCCCCAGCGGCTGGACAGGCGCGCTATCGTCTTGCTCTTATCCGCGCCGCCGAAGGCTACCCTTTCCAGCGCCGCTGCGTATTCCTGCCGGTATCGCCAGTTGCGGCGAAGAAACTCGAAGGTGACGCCGCCCCGGTCGAGGCGGGCCAGTTCCTGCTCGAAATGCGGCGATCTCCAGTCGTCCAGCGGCTCCATGACGCTATCCTCCTGCTCGATTGTAGACTTCGGGCTGGACCGAGTATGGGCTGGGCAGGATTCGGCTGTAGCCACATAATGAGCATGGCGATCTTTCGCTGGCTGCCGAAGGAATCGGGCGGGCGCTCCGGCTGGCTGTCACTGCATGCGCGGTGCGGAAAGGTGCAGATAACCTGTCTCGGTCATCCAGCGGGCGCGGGCAAGATGGCTGTCATGGATGCGCCTGGCGCGCTGCGGGTCGGCCGACACGTCGAGGCCGAACACGATCTCGACCACCTCACGCCAGTCTGCGCCTTCTTCGTCCGCGTCGAGCAGGCGCAGATAGGTGGCAAAATGGGCTTCGTCGTAAGCGTTTACGCGATCGGTCAGCGGCGGGCTATCCTCGAATGCGGGCTTGCTCATCGAAATGTTCCTCAAATCCTGAGCGCGTGTGATTTACAAATACTTACACGGCCGCAGGCGCAAGAGTAGTTCGGCGTGTGGCATCGAAGAATCGCGGAATGTCGTCATCGTCCTGTAGTTGCAACCGGCATGACGGTTGCAGCGACTCTGTCGGCGCCCAGCGGCGCGACGGTGATTGTTCTGTGGAAAACGGACGGGCAGCGCAGCGCCCACGGAGACCTGCGAACGTCCAGTTCGGGATTTAACGCACATCGGCATCATGGGGCGGGTCTTTCCCTATCCGTTATGTAGAGAATACTCCGTAGTAAAATACTCTACAAGAGCATGCATTCCGATGAATGGACATACGGGATGCATTTGCAACGAATCTGAGGAAGCTGAGGCACGCGCGCGGGCTGTCGCAGGAGGAACTTGCGCATCGTGCGGAGATCGACCGCACCTATGTGAGCGCACTGGAGCGCAGCGTCTACGCCGCCGGCATCGATGTCGTCGACAGGATTGCGAAGGTGCTAGGCGTGGAAGCCTCCGACATGCTCAGGCGGCCGGATGCGCCGGGTGCGGAAAAGACAGATTGAGGCGATCCCGTTGCATGTTCTTTCCCTATCGGTTCCCCAGCAAAAAACGCCGATTATCCTCCATGGTGCAATATCGCCGCCGATCGCCTCAGTTTCACTCGGCGCTATAAAGAACCACCGCCGTTCTTTGCCATACATAGCCCAATCCAACTCGGATCGGGCGAGATGGATTAGCACCGTGATGGCGGCCAGTTTCTACCCCATTGCGGTAGTTCAGCATGGTTTGCCAGCAGCCCGATAGCCGCCATTCGGAAGGGCACCCGGATTTCGGGTCGAACGAAGCCGCTAGTAGGCTTGGGGCTTTCGGAATCGAACGCCGGTATAGCTGCCATTGCATGTTACCGCGTACCGGCGCCTTCGCTCACCCGATTGAGGCCTGAAGCGCACCGCCGCGATATTCAAGTTCACGCCGGCGCGCTTCGATGTCGCTCGATACGTTCGTGTTGCCCTTGTATCTCCCGATCTGCTGCTCCATACCTTCGAGCTTCCCGAGCATGCGGCTCAAGATCTTGCATGCCGCAAAATCTGCGACTGGCCGTCTCTCGACGTCCTCCCACCATTGCTCAAGTGCATTGACCCCCTTTTGAAGCAAATCAAGTACGACCACATCCGCCGCGGCGAGACGCGCAACGGCCTCGAACACCCTGAGCCTGTCGCCCGGACGCAGATTATCCTGATCGACCGCCTCTACAAACGCCCGAGCAAAATCGAACCGCTGAGTGATCAAGGCCTGAAAATAGGAGGGTTCAAGCCGCACCCGCCGCAGTTTTGCATTAATGCGCTCGACGGCCTCGATCGACAGTTCCGCGATGCGCTTTCGGTCGCCGCGTATACGCGCTGTTTTGGTTAGCTCGTTATTGGCTTGGAGGTGAGCGGCAAGAGCGATGTCTCGCCCGGTCTCGTTCGAAATGCGCGTCCGCGTAAATTCGCGTAGGCCTGCCCAATCTTCCAGCCCGGTCTTCGCCTTAATGATGTTGGGCAACAGCTCTGACTTAGTGCTTCCGAGTTTGACAGCGCGTTCAAGTTCGCGATCTGCATCACGATATCTTGTGGGCCTCACCCGCAGATAAGCTGACCCAAGAATGCTTGCTGCATCACCATTTTCTTTGAACTTCTTGGTTAGTTCTTGTGCGACAATTAGAGCTTCCTCGGGCTGATCTGCTCCCCACATTCTTGCGATCGTCCTGATCCCGGCGCCAACCTGTCGCTCCTGATTGCCGCTCTTCTCATGAGCCCGGGCAACCGCTGCCTCGACAGTCTGCGCGGTAGTGCCGAGATGATCCTTGACCAAGTTTATAACAGTCTGCAGTTCGCTCGGCACGCTGATAGCTGAATCGCCGTGCGTTCGGGTAATCGTGGAAATGAGGTGGTAGGCTTGTAGCTCCGATACCTGCTCGCGCACCGTCCGAGCGGACATGTCGAGGACCTCTGCAATGTCGTTCAGCGTTGTTTCGCCAAGCAACGTCACCGCATAAAGGACACGGGATGTCATCGCGCTGAGACGCGCTAACTCGCGCTGAAAGGCGAAGCTCCGCACTTCCTCGCCATCTGCGCCTTTCCATTTCTCAACTACTTCGCGACGGTCCTCGCCGAGCTTCACCAAGCGTACGATTGACGCCGCAAACAGCGGCGAGCCTGACGATGCTTCGAATGCGTCTTCAAGGTTCTGCCGTGCATAGGGCGCAATCCCGAACGCATCGCACAGATTGCTCATGTGGGCTTCGAATGCTTGACGCTCTAGCCCAAGGATTTTGACGATCGCGGTTGGCGGTAGTCCTTGATCGATCCGCGAAGTCATGAGAACTCGGGACGGCGGCTGGTCACGCCCGACGGTCCGCAGCGCAAGGCTGTTCAACGCAGCGACCGATTCCTTCTGCTCATCCGGCAGCAGCGTGTCGAGATCATCGACGACGATCAGCGAGGGTATGATTAGCAACCCTTCGACAAGCCGGTCGGTGATCTCGGCAAGGCTCGGGTCTTCATCAGAGACCGGCAACTCGAAGTGCAGGGCCTTTAGAATGGCATTGAACAGCGAGCCGAGGTCGGAGAAGTCCACTCGCGAGGTCGGCACCATTTTTCCCCGAAGCGCCGAGAAGGTCTGTTGCTTCGCGGTTAGCCAAATAACGGCCTCAACCTGGCCTGCGCCAGTATCGATAACCTCCTCCGCAAAGCGGTAGGCGAGCGTGGTCTTTCCCAACCCGCCGATCCCGGTGATCAAACGCACGGGACTTCGCGGATCGCCGATCCATTGGCGGAGACTTGCTAGTTGGTGGTCTCGCCCAACGAATTCGATGAGGTCGTCATCACGTGCGGGCAAGTGCGACTGGACCGGCACCGGCGCTAACCCTGGAACCTGCTCGGGCGGGAGCCGGTCCGAATGCAGAAACTTCCAATCTTCGTGGGTGTTCGACGCGGCTCGACATTCATCGCGTACTCGGACATAGACCTCGTCATAGAAACAAGGCTTTCCACCAGCTTTTTCAGGACCCTTCCGTAGCATCTTCACCGGCGGCGCGCCGGCGGCACGACGTGGTATGAGCAAAAGGCCCAGTGTCAGCGGACCGGCGCGTCCGGGGATGTCAATGTCGACACTGTTGTAGAAGCATTCGATGCTAATGCCAGCATAGCGCTGCACCGACTTGTTGAAATCTGCGCAGTTGAACGACTCGTTTATCCCAACTATCCGGTTCCTGCCTTTGTCGCTCACGCCGAATAGGATGTATCCGCCAAATGCATTATGGAAGGCGACGGCGTCCTTCACCAGTTCGCCAACCGCCAGACGGTGAGCTTGCTTTGCTGCGTCGCCAGGGTCATTTCCCAACACCGGGACCTTGATTTTATAATCCCATAGCTGACCCTCGAAATCATAAGGCTTGCCCGATGGGAGTAAGAGATTGAGCACCTCTCGGGTCAGCGCTCGATTTTCTACCGCGATTTTAAGGCTGTCGATCATATTGTCGGTAATCATACTGCTCCCCTAACCAGGCTAACCAGGCATAGTAAGCATCAGTAGGGAGGTCCTCGTCCACCCAGTTTTCGTTAGAACGATCCGCAGTCTATTAAGGGCAGCATTGGGTCATGCCCAATTGGAGGTGATGATGCAGCGACCTTGGTCGGCGCCTTGCTGGAGAAAGGGTGGAGGATCGGATATGGGATCGCCCCGCAGATATCAGAGGAAGCATGCGCCTCAGCGGCACTGGCGCTTAGCTACGTCCCGGTCGGGGTTGGTCGACCCCCGGCTTCATAGTCTGGCGGACAGGGGACACCTTAGCCATCGAAACTGCGGATAGGATTGCCAGCGCGACGGGAATCCGTCCATGTCACTGCCCGCTGTTTTGAGATTGCAAATCGACCGTGCGTCCGACTGATATGGGCGCATGTTACGGTCGAGGTGGTCAGCTACCTGAATGGCCGCTTTCTCGGTTCGACCGTTCAAAACCGGAAGGGCAGAAAACCACCCCGAAGTCGCCATTGACCGGTAGTCGGCCAACTTCGGCAGAATCCGACCTCATTGCGGTCATTGCGGGGTCGCTGGCGAAATGCCAGAAGCTGTCGGCAGTTTGCTTTACAAAAGCATTACAGAATGGTCTGAAATGTCTAAGCGTTGTGCGTCGCTTTCAAATTCTCCTTAGGAAACTGTCATGCTTTATGATCGGGTTATAAACACTGGGACTATAAATGAGCCAGGCGGCAAGCCGACACCTGAGTACGCGCTGCAGTCGACTGTAAGTTGGATGCGTTCACTGCAGTTTTTGACGCGCTCTATCGATTTCGCAACAGCCACCGGAGCCTATCAGAGCATAGGAAAGCGGAACATGGATGTGTTGGTGGAAAATACAGTATTGGAACAGCTCTTTCTTGCCCTCCATCACCTTTCAGCCCTTCAGGCAATGGAAGGCGCGCCGTTACAAGCGGACGTCGCTAGGCTTGGAATACTAGGCTGGTACTATGGCATCTCCAACGCTGCCAGCGCCATGACAGCAGCTCAGGATGGATCCTTTCAAGAGGATCACTCTGGCACTGCACGCATGTGGGACACTGCCATTGCGGCCCAGGGCCTTGCCATTGGCCCGTTTGGTTGGCGTGTGACGACGTTGATAGAGAAAGATTACGCGATGGAGGTGGAGGTCTATCGGAACGGAAATGCGGGGAGTCTGCAGTGGGCGATTGCCTCTGACACCGAAGCCATTGGCGCTGCAGCGAGCTATCTCAAGGGTTCAGCTAAATGGCATGCCTGGAAGCAGGAGCAAGCGTTGCGCGGTACCCGCGAATTCAAGGCTCTGCAGGTCGACAACTTCCGCACGAAGGCCGCCCGAGAAATGCGCGACGCCAAGCTTGCGGGCCGCCCTATGGGCTTTATACATCAAGCTTCGAGATATCGCGGCAAGGCTAACTACAGGGAAGCTCTGTTCTTGGCCTATGGTAGGGCTACAGAAAATACGCTTCGCGGCTTTGTGTCCGACCAAACCGCTGTCTTGCGGGCATTTCTTGCCATGGCTGGGGCCTTTTGTGCTAGAAAACTGGGCCGACAAACCTGGGACGAGTTCGTTGCCGACGTCGAGGCAAATCGAGCGTTCACCGCCGACGTTAGCGTTTGGAGATGAGCCCGTTAGGGCTGACCGATAGCTAGACTTGGACGTTGCAATACCATCTGCAGCTCGCTACATGCTTCATTCGTTTGTGAGAAGGCAAAACATCATGGATGTCGCGACAGGCGTCGGAGCATTCCAGAAAGTGCTGGATATGATCCGAGCACTTCCGTTCTGGTTGCTGCTTGCGGTATCCATTATCTCGGTGGGACTGTGGTGTAGCCCGACCCTAAGCATGCCGCTACCTCCAGAGTTAAAGCGGTGGGTTCCGCTCGCAGCGTTCAGCTTCTCGATCCTGACGCTTGCCAGTGCGCTAATATGGGTAGCCTCATCTCGGCAGGCGAAAAGAACTCGCGAACACGCCCGAGATGCCGAGCGTTTCACAAAGATATATCGCCCGCTTTATGCTCTTTTTTTGACCCATCACATTGCAATTCACCGTGTTATGGGTTGTCCAAAGCTAAGTCAGCGCATCGCGCGGGCTTGGTCGGAGTTCCGGCACTATCGCTACTGGAAAGCCCGTTTCAGGCATGGCCTTGCCGCCTTGTCTGACAGGAAAATCTCCTATTCGGCCGAGGTCGAATTCGGAGGCAGCTTTCCGCTGGCTGAAATCAATCGCGTTGTTAACGAGAACCTTTCCATCGCCGATTCGGAGCTGCTCGAATTGCTCCGGCGCGCAAATCGCTCCACCTATGAATACGATGGAAACGCTGATGCTTTGACCGGTGAGGAACGTGAGCTCTTCACTCATGTGGTCGGACAACACGAATTTCTAAGGAAACGGACCGGCCTATAGACTCGCCGCAATTCGACGCGCTGTTTTTAGAGCGACAGTCGTTCCTTTGCGCTCCCCACAATGTCTGCTTGCGCAAAACCTGACCAGAAAGCAGACCGTCCCTTTTCCACCCCGTGGCGGACATTGGTGGCAATCTCATTCGAGAGGCTTTGGAAGGCTGTTGCATAGCTATAATTTTTTGTTTGTTGCTCTCTATCAGCAGGGACTGCGAGCCGGACGTGTCCGGCGAGAGCGATTTTTCGCGCGGTCCGTGGGACGCGCGACCGCCGCCGATCCGGGTAGGATCGGCGGCGGTGATGTTTGAAATGCAGCGATTGGTTTACGGTCGCAGCCAGCGCCACGGCTCATCTGTTTCCGCGCGCCGGTAGGACAGGCGGCGGCACCGGAACGGGGTCCATAAGTAATTCAGCGGCTCGAAGCCGTTCCACCAATCGGCGTCAATGTTGCCGCACCGGCCCTCGAAAAGAAGATTCCCGTTCGCCTCGTATAGCCGAAACTCCGTCGGAAGGGCGTCACCCTGTTCAGGGGTTCCACGGGCGGGAACGCCGTCCGCGTCCTCTCCTAGGCCGATGCAGCCGCCATGATGATCTATCGTGACGATCCATCGCATGATGATAGTCCTTTGATGTGAATGGGGAGAAGCGCCCGCCGCTCGGACGGGCGCATGAGCTGGGGAAAGGGGCAGCCTATGCCGCCGCTCTCCCGCGCTGCTGCTGCATCCATGCAAGCCGCCTACTGGCTGTCAGATGGTGCCGGTTGTCCAGTTCAATGCCGATCCAGTCGCGGCCGAGCTGCTGCGCTGCCGCAAGGGTGGAGCCGCTACCGCTGAATGGGTCCAGCACAAGATCGCCAGGCTTCGTGAAAGCCTCGATCAATGGCGCCAGGGCTTCGACGGGTTTCTGCGTCGGATGCAGCTTGTTGCCGGTGTACGGGAAGTCGATCACGTCCGGGATAGGATTGTCGGGTAGAGTGACATTGCCCTTTGCCAACAAATACGCTTGCTCGTGCTCGGAACGCATGAATTTCGCCGATGACGCATAACGCTTGCGGAACACGATATGCCCGACGATGCGGAAACCTGCCGCCTTCCATGCGTCCATGAACAAATCGACCTTGTTCCAGCCGTAGAACGAGACGGCGAAACCTCCATCTTTCAAAACGCGGTGCATCTGGTTGAAAGCGGGGCGGAGCCAACGGGCGTTGTCGTCGTTCGCCACCGTCCTGCCGTCCCGGCCGCGATAGTTCACGAGATAGGGCGGATCGGTCAGGATGAAGTCCACCGATCCCCTCTCGAAAGAGCGCATCGCCTGGATGCAATCGGCGTTGAAGATCACGTTGCGCGGGGCCTGGGTGCTGTCGGTCATGGTCTTTTTCCTTTGGGTTTGGGGTTCAGAGAAGCGAAGCGCCGCTCCTGAACCCTTGCCCGTCGGCGAGACCAGGGTAGCAAGGTGCAAGGAAAGTCTTTGGCACCGTGGAATAAATGGAGGGGACCCGCTTGCGGGGAGCGGGCCGTTTATGCCGCGAAAGGCCGGAGAGTTTTCTTGTGCCGCGCGAGGGCAGCGCCCATAGCCTTTTCTCTATATGCTGATGAAGGATTCTGCCGGCCCTGGGCGGAGCGGACCTTCTGCGCCAGAAATGCGCCCTTGCCTGAACTGCGGAGTAAAATCCGGCCAAATCCGGCCAGGCGGCGATGCAGCCTTTATGGCGATCCTCACGGGATCAGCGAGGTGAGGGGCATCTTCATTGCGCCCCCGCGGCAACAAGCAGTTGCGCTATCTCGCCATAACCGCGGCCGCGCGCGTGCTGCAGCGGCCTCACGCCCTCGCGGTCCGCCAGGTTGACGTCCGCGCCGGCCTCGATAAGCAGCGCGACGATCCGTTGGTGGCGCTCGCCGCCGCCGCTGAGGATGATGGCCTCCAGAAGCGCGGTCCAGCCGAGATTATTGACGTGATCGACATCGACACCGGCCTCGATCAGCGTGTGTACGGTCTCGACATGACCGCGTTCCGACGCCGGGATGAGGGCAGTGCCGCCGAAGCGGTTGGTGCTTTTCAGGTCGGCGCCGTGGGCCAGCGTCAGCTTCAGAATGTCGAGGTGGCCCCGCGCGCCCGCATAGAGATACGGGCTGTCGCTAATCCTGTCCTTCGCGTTGACATCGGCGCCGGCCGCAATCAGCGCCCGGGCGGCGCCGACGCTGTTTGCGTGGGTTGCAACGAGCAGCGCCGTAGCGCCGCTGCCGTCGCGCGCCTCGATATCCACGCCATCAGCCAGAAGCGTCTCGATCCGCGCGATGTCGTCCTGTTTCGCGGCCGTATGCAAAGGCGTATCGCTCATCGTTTCTCCCGAAACTCTGACAGGAGCGGATGCCAGCGCCAGCAACGCGGCAGCAAGGATGACCTGACGGCGAAGCATGGTTCTCGCTCCTCCTCGTATCGTGCAGCGGGCCGGCCACGCGCTGGCGGGCGATCACAGGATCGTTGCCGGGAAGTAGCCAGTGGGTGGCTGTTTGCAAAGCCGATGGTGCCCGGACATCCCCGCAACGGCGATATCCGGGCTGAAAGCCCATCAGTACGCTGCGCTGTAGAGCAGGGGAACCCACGCATAATTGGTTTCGTCCCGGCGCACGCGCCCGATGCCGGGGAATGCGTGATGAGCCCCGGCGACGAGATATTTCTGGTCCGCCGCCTCAGCGAACGCGATGGCGCGGCTCGCGGCAGCCTGCTTCTGGTCGACGTCGAATTCGATGCTGACGTCCGGCCGGTCGAACTGCAGGATATCGCCGTGGACGATGTCGCCCCAGAAAACGATCTTCTCGCCCTTGCTCTCGACCACGATGGAGCTGTGACCCGGCGTGTGACCCGCACGCAGTATCGAACCGATGCCCGGGATCGGGGCTTCGTTGTCCCCGAAAGTCTCAAGCCGCCCGGCCTCGACATAGGGAATGACGCTCTGCTCGGCCTGCGCGATATGCGGGCCGAGCAATGGATCGGCCTTGGCCGAGGCATCCGCCTTCAGCCAGAACTCCGCCTCGCGCCGGTTCACATGAACGATAGCGTTCTCGAACACGCGCTTGCCATCCACGGTCAGGCCGCCGGAGTGGTCCGAATGGATATGCGTCAGGATGACATCGTTGATCTGCGCTGCCGCATAGCCCGCCGCTTCAATGTTCGCCACGAGCTTGCCAAGCAACGGGCCGAGCAGGTTTCCGGTCCCGGCGTCGATGAGCACGAGCTTCTCACCCGTATTGACCAGATAGGCGTTGACGGAAACCTCGGTCGGGCTGGGCTGGAAATAGCCGGCAAGAATCGCCGCCGCTTCAGCCTCCTCTATACCCTCGTAAATCTTGGCCAGCGGCAGTTCGATGGTGCCGTCGGAGAGCGCGGTGATTTCATGGTCGCCGAGCCGCACGCGGTAGTAGCCGGGCGCCTGTGTGCCGACGATCGGCGCCTTGGCGAGCGCGGCCAGCGGCGCGTAGGCCATGGTGCCGGCGGCGAGCGCCAGCCCGGCGGTGGTCTTCAGAAGGGAACGGCGGGTGTGCATGGTGCCTCCGGATGCGTCAGCAAGACATCGTGAACCGGGCCTTGATCTGGCCCCGAGCAGACATATGTGCCGGAGTGTCAGCAATCAAATCGATACGGATCATGGCCACTATCGATCATTTCAATTTGCGCTCGTTCGACCTCAACCTGCTCGTCGCTTTCGATGCCTTGATGGCGGAGAGGAGCGTGACGAAGGCGGCGCAGCGCTTGAAGATCGGGCAGCCGGCGATGAGCCATTCGCTGTCGACATTACGCGTCCTGCTGCAGGATGAGTTGTTCATCCGCGTCGGGCAGGTCATGCAGCCGACCGCGAGGGCGCTCAGCCTCGCCGTTCCGGTGCGGCAGGCGCTGAGGCAGGCCCAACTGGCACTGACCGGTGGCGGTGTCTTCGATCCCGCGACGGAAGAGCGAACCTTCCGGATCGCCCTGACGCCCGAAGTCGAGTTGCTGCTGATCCCCGACCTCACGGCCCGCCTGCGGCGGCTCGCGCCGGGCATCAGGGTGCTGGCGCGGATCTTTTCCTACGATGCGGCCGACCCGCCGCTGGATGACGGCAGCATCGATCTTGCCATCGGCTGCACCTATTCGAGGACGAGCCGGCGCCGCTTCGAAACGCTTTTCAACGTCGATCTCGCCTGCTGCTACAACCCGGCGCTGCTGCCGCTCCACCGCCCCGTGGCGCTGGAAACGTACCTCTCGGCCGACCATGCGGTCATATCCCAGAGCGAGAGC
This sequence comes from Pseudochelatococcus sp. B33, assembly GCF_053570585.1. Lineage (NCBI taxonomy): Bacteria > Pseudomonadati > Pseudomonadota > Alphaproteobacteria > Hyphomicrobiales > Chelatococcaceae > Pseudochelatococcus > Pseudochelatococcus sp. B33. The sequence continues at coordinate 30,383 of NZ_JBSEFH010000012.1, forward strand.
CTGCAGGGCTGTATTAAGGAAGCGCTTGAAATGGCCGGCGTCGAGCTGAACGTGGTGATGGCTGCATCTGGCTTCATGTCGGTGCTTGCGGCCGCGCAGGTCAGCCCGGTGATCGCGACGGTACCGCGGCGCATCGCCGACCGCTACGGCTCCTTGCTCGGGCTCGAAGTCAGCCCTCTGCCGGTTCAACTGACGCTGCCACCCCTGAACATGGTCTGGGCCAGCCACACCGACAACGACCCGGCGAATGCGTGGTTAAGACAGCAGGTGCGTATCAGCATGGCAGGCACGGAAGCCACGGGCGAGCAAAAAAGTGCGAAGTTGCTTGACCATCGGCGCGATGCGAGGGGCGGAGAGCGGCTTTTCGCTGCTGTGCGAGCGAATGACTGAGTTGGGGCCGTAAGCTGCCCGGAAGGTTCTGGGTTGAGATTGCGCCATAGCAGACTTTCGCCGAAGTTCCGTCCGGAGCGGCGGTTAACGGGTAGGTTGCAGAGTCACTGCGTCGGACGAAAGACAGCGAAATCAGCCATCAAGCAGTTGTTCAAGCTCTTGCTGACGAAAAGGTCGTTAGTCGTAGCGTTCCGGCGAAGCGGCTAACCCTATGCCGGCGCTTCGGCACGCTCGCAATGTGGCCAGGATCGTCTAATGTGAGCCAAGCATTGGGGCACCGTGGCGTTCGTTCGTCAGAAAAATGACAAACTGGGGGGTAAATGGGCAGCTTCCGATTTCTGCATGCGGCGGACGTGCACTTGGACAGTCCGCTTCACGGCCTCGCGCGCTACGAGGGCATTCCGCTTGAAGATGTCCGCGGCGCGACCCGTGCGGCCTTCGACAACCTGATCGACCTGGCGCTCCGGGAGCATGTCGACTTCCTGGTGATCGCCGGAGACCTATACGACGGCGACTGGAAGCACATGGGGACGGGTCTCTACTTCGCCCACGCCATGGGCCGACTGGACCGAGAAGGCATCCCGGTCTTTCTGCTCGCGGGCAATCACGACGCGGCCTCGGTGATAACCCGCCAGATACCGTGGCCCGCCAACGTGCGGCTTTTCAACAGCCGCCATCCTCAGACCCACCTGCTGCAAGATATCGGCGTGGCGGTGCATGGCCAGAGCTTCGCCACGCCTGCGGTCACGGACAACCTCGTGGCGAAATACCCCGACGCCATCCCGCACGCCTTCAACGTCGGCGTGCTCCACACCGCTCTTTCCGGCGCTCCTGGGCACGCGCCCTACGCCCCCTGCGACATTCCCGACCTGAGGGCGAAGGGCTACGACTATTGGGCCCTGGGACACGTCCACGCCCAGCAGATCGTCTCCACCGAACCGCACGTCGTCTACCCTGGCAACCTTCAGGGACGGAACATCCGCGAGACTGGTCCGAAGGGCGCGGTGCTCGTGGAGGTGGCCGACAGGCAGGTGACCTCCGTTATGCCCGTTGAGCTGGACGTGCTTCGCTGGAGCAGGATCGAGGTGGACTGCACGGGTGCCCGGATGAACTCCGTTACCGACCTGATCCGTTCCGCTCTGGGGTCCGCCTTGCCAAGCGAAGGCGCAGGCCGACCGCTGATCGTCCGTGTGGCGCTTCACGGATCTTCGGAGATCGCGGGCACGCTGAAGGACCGCGCGACAGAACTCCGCGACGAGGTTTGCGCGATCGCGACATCCATCTCGCCCGATCTCTGGATCGAGAAGGTGGCCAGCGAGGTAACCTCACCGCATGCCGCCCAAGAGCCGGAAGCTGGTCTCGACTTCGCCGAGATCATCGACGAGGCGCATTCGGATTCCGAACTCATGGCGGAGCTGAGGACGGAGCTCGAACCGTTCCTCGTCTCAGCCAGGTCCTCTCTTGGAGCGCCCGAGGAGGACGAACTGCGTGCGCTTGCTGAAGCCGGCAGCTGGGACCGCATCCTCGAAGCGAGTGCGACCGCACTGCGGGCTCGCCTGGTGGGTGACGCCTGATGCGGTTCGCCAAGCTCAGTTTGGAGAAGTATGGCCACTTCGAGGATCGCGTCCTCGAGTTTCGATCGGGCGTCTCCGACCTCCATCTCATCTACGGCGCGAACGAGGCCGGCAAGAGCACGTCGATGGCCGCAGTGACGGATCTTCTGTTCGGCATTCCCATACGGTCGCCCTACAACTTCCGCTTCGACTATCCCCTGCTTCGAATTGGCGCCCTGTTGGAGGAGGATGACCGACAGATCGCCGTCCGCAGACGGAAGGGCGGCAGCGGGACGCTGATCGATGCCGACGACAAGCCGATGGACGAGGCGCCACTCCTCCGCATGCTGCGCGGTCAGACAAGGGAGACGTTCGACCGGTCCTTCAGCCTTGATCAGAGCGCACTACGCGAAGGCGGCGAAGCGATGGTGAAGGCGAAGGACGACGCCGGGCAGGCGCTCTTCGCCGCGGGATCAAACCTGACGGCCGTCGCCTCGGTGCTGGCCAAGCTCGAGGACGATGCTGACGGCATCTGGGGCAAGCGTGCCAAGGCCAGCCGCACCTACACCGCCGCCGAGCGCAACCTAGAAGTCAGCCTCCGCACGGTTCGAGACGCCAGCCTCAAGCCGAAGGCGTGGTCGGATGCGCGCGCAGCCTCAGAAGAAGCTAACGCGGCACTGAAGAAGCTTGAGGGTGAGCGGCTGGCACTGAAGCAGGAGCTGCGCTCCTTCGATCGCCTCCGAGGCGTCGCCAGTCTGGTCGAAGCCCGCGCCCGGACGCTGCAGGAGCTTGGCGAACTCGCGAACGTCATCGTCGTCGGCGAGCAGATCGAGGCCCAAGCACGGGAGTGCCTTGACGCACTCGAACGGGCGGAACGCGATCGCACAACGGCGAAGCGGCTCCTGTCGGAGGCCGAAGGGCGAATAGGAGGCGTCGATCTCGACGACGCGGTGCTCGACGCCTCGGAACAGATCGAACGGCTTCTGGAACGGCGCGGAGCCGAGACCAAGGCCGCCGAAGATCTGCCGAGACTCGCCGCGAAGCGTGAGCAGCTCGAAATTCAGGTGAGCAACCTTCACAAGGAATTCGGATCCGCGATTGCGGTCGTGCCAACACGTACTCAGGTGACCGAACTCCGGCAGGTCTTCAATGGCATCGTGTCCGCGCGCGCAGCTGCCGACCAGGCGGAATCGGAGCTTGGGGACGTCCGCTCCAAGCTCGCGCGCCTGGAGCAAAAGCTCATCGAGCTGCCCGCGGACGCGGCCCTGACCACGCTCGTCTCCGCGGTCGATGCGGCCCGGCAGCTTGGCGCCGACTTTGACGAGCGCTGCGACGCGGCAGCCGAAACCTTGAACCGGACCGCTGCCCGGCGGGATGCGCTGCTCGCCCAACTGAAGCCCTGGAGCGGTTCGGCCGGCGAACTGCTCGGGCTACCTTCGCTGTCGGAAGCAGAACTGCAGCAGGCGCGGGATCGCCTCGCGGAACTGGAGGCCGAGCTTAAGAAGGCGTCCACCACTGCCACACGGCTTCGGGACGAGGCCGATACCCTATCGCATCAGATCGAGCGCGGAAGCGCCTCGGATGGAGCGGTGACGATGGAGGCGCTCGCAGCTGCCAGGCAGGTCCGGGACGCGGATTGGGATTTCATCCGGGAGGGACTGACGGCCGGAGCCGTCATTGAGAACGGTCAAAGGCGAGCAGCCGCATACGGCGATCTCGTCGAGAAAGCGGACGCGCTCGCCGATAGGCGCTACTCGTCGGCCGAGGCATCCGGGCGCCTCGCGGAGATGGTCGACCTGCGCAATCGGCTTCTCTTGGAGTCAGAACAAGCCGGCCGCGCCGTGACCGCGGCTGAGGCAGCTCTGAGCGACTTCAGACGCGGGTGGGACGACCGTCTCGCGCGCGTGGGACTTCCGCTTTTTGCGCCGCTCGCGATGGCAGCGTGGCAAGCGGCTCGCACCGAAGTGATCGAGGCATTCGAAGCCGTAGCCGGGGCCGAAGGCGAACTCGCACGTGCTCAAGCTCGCCGGCGGGACGCGTTGGCGGCGCTATGTCGGGCTCTGGACATCGAAGCTCCGACGAATCCGATGATCTTGCCGATCCTAACAGCAGCGGAAGCCGCGCGGACGACACGCGAGGAGCAGGCGCTCGCGAGGAGGGAACTCGAACAGAAGATCGCGAGGCTCGTCGACGAGGCAGACGCCCTGACCAAGTCGATGACCTCCTGCAAGGGGGAGGAGCAGAGGGGCCTTGGGGCCTGGAAGGCCGTGTCGGAGCGCGCCGGGGTCGATCTGCCGGTTGAAGGTGCCGACCTGCGCTTCGAGATCATCGACGAGCTTCGCAGCGCCTCCGAGGAACTGGCCACCCTTCGAACCCGTATCGCCGGGATCGAGCGCGACGCGAACGGCTTCAAGTCCGCCGTGGCGGAGCTTGCGGCCAAGCTCGACTGCGCCCCAGGCGGCAGCGACCCGCTCGACGTCCTGAAAAGTCGTCTTGCGAAGGCCCGGGCCTCCGAGGCGCAGGCCCGGGAGCTCAAGGGCGAGGTGTCGCGTCGATCGGCCGAAGAGGGCGAGGCCGACGCAAAGTCACAAGCGGCCAGAAGCGGCCTCGGGGAAGTCGTGAAACAACTCGCGATCGAAGACACCGACCTCCTCCCGGATCGCCTCGACGCATCATCGCAGGTGCGCGCTTTGCGTGCCAAGGTTCGTGAACTCGAGACGGAGATCGTCGCCAAGGGTGACGGATACGGACTTGAACAGCTGCTCGAAGCGCTCGCCGAGACCACGCCCGACGAGATCGCGTCGCGCAGGGAGCAGGCCAGCAGCGAGGCCGACGCGCTCGACGACACGATCTCCGATGCAGCCAGAACCTACGGCGACACGCGCCGCAGGTTCGAGGACCTCGACGTCGACGGCCACTCAGCCACAGACGCGCAGGCGGACGCCGAGGCGGCGCGTGCAGAGATGGCGGTGCAGGCGGAGGCCTATCTGATGAAGCGCACCCAGGCCGTCATGCTGCGGTGGGCGATCGAAAAGTATCGCAAGAGGCACCAGGACCCGCTGCTCGCCCGTGCGAGCATGATCTTCGAGACGCTGACGCTGGGCCGCTACAAAGGCTTGGACGCCGACATGCAGGACTCGATACCCAGACTGATCGGCCTCTGCGAAGACGGCAAGACGGTCGTGGAAGTGGGACAGATGAGCGAAGGAACGACTGATCAGCTGTTCCTGGCGCTGCGCATCGCGGCGCTTGAACAGTCTGTGGACGCCGGCGTGCGGCTCCCCTTCCTCGCCGACGACCTCTTCGTGAACTTCGACGACGATCGCTCTCGCGCCGGATTTCGCGTGCTCGCGGACTTGTCGCGATCAACGCAGGTCCTGTTCTTCACGCACCACGAGCACTTGGCGGCAATCGCCAAGGAGGTGCTTGGCACGGAGGGATGTTCGGAAATCAGGCTCGCCTAGGCGTGATGGGCCTACTCAGAGCTTGTCGGATCTGTAGTAGCTGAACGCCAGAAAGGCGAAGGCGACTGCCACCTTCGCGGCCCATTCCCAACTCTGATGAATGCTGGCGCTCATAGCGATCAAAGCGATGAAGGCCGCTAGGCTCAGCCAGCCGGGAAGAGTCACGGGCGAGAGGAACAACGTGCCAATGCTGCGGTCGCTGAACCAAGGGCGCCTCATTCGAAAAGCTCCTTGAGGCGATGCGGCTTTCGAGGCCAGCTCGGAAACAGTCGCGAACCAATTCCAACAGGATCCGGCAACGGCCTAGGCTGAGCGGAGCCCTTCCAAGGTCTGCACAATCTTAGAGTGCAGACGCGGCTCGCACACGGATTCCAGCATTGACGCAAGGCTCGCTCGCGCTCCGGCGAAGTCGTGATTGACCAGTTCCAGACGCGCACGCTACCACCATGCCGGACCGTATAGTCCGGAGCGATGGCGGTTGTGCGACGGTAGCTCCAGCGCCCTCCGCCCCCGTCCGGCGTCGCTCAAGAGCACGGATCGAGCGGTCACGATGATCGGTCGTGGGCCGTGAGCGAACGGCCGGCGGGCGAAATCCTTCACCTAGAGTAGTGTCGCGCCGACCGGATTCTCGAGGGCGGAACGCGTCGCGGACGTCACCTTCCGCCGCTTGCCGAGCTCTATCCTGAAGTCGTCGAGCACCTTCAGGTCGGCTTCCATTTCGTCAGGGGACGGCTGCGGTATGTCCCGGCCGGCCGACATGTCGTGGCCTGAGCGTTCCGAGGCTCGCTTCATTGCAAAGAAGATTGTCCGATAGTCATCGTCGGTGACGGTCACCTCCTTGAGCCTACCAGTCATCACATCCGGCACGAATCTTACGACCGTCTTTGCGAAGACTACCTCCTCGACGGCCCGCTCCCAAGATTCACGCAAGTCCGAGTAGAAGTCCTTCGTCTGCCGCCGATATTGGTCCGTGTCGAAGTCGGTTACGCCCTTGAGCTCCTTCGCGCGCGTCCGCAGCGTCTCGATCCGCGCGTTGAGGTCGGCGACCCAGGGCTCGCAATTCTCGCGGATCACGCCGAAGCCCTCAGACTGCGTCTTGACGACGAGCGACTTGATCAGCGGCGCGGCGTCTCCTGCCCTGGCGGCCTCCGACACAACTTCGTTGAAGAACACAAGGTTGTGCGTGAAGATGATGACCTGCCGCCCCTTCTTCGCCTCGGCGACAAGACGGTGCGCGACCTTGCGGATGCGCAGGTGGTCGAGCGAGGAGACGGGGTCGTCGACAATGATGCCGTAGCGCGCGTCGTCGCCTCCAATCTCGGCGAGGAAGCAGGCGAGCGCGAGCGCCCGCTGCTCGCCCTCTGAGAGCACCTGGTTGTTCTTCACCGTACCGGCGCCATGCAGGCCGACCGAGAACAGGCTCTTGCCGGCCGAGCTGGAGTCGCTGACCTTGAACGGGAGATGGGTGAGGTCGAGCGCGGTGATCTCCTCCGCGATCCTCCGTTCGAGCTCCTCGGTGACGAGCTGCTTGCGCAGGGCGGTGATCTGCGCCGAGATCAACCGTGTCGCCACCTGGGCCTGGCATCCCGTCAGCGACCGCTGCTCCGTGACGTCCCGCAAGCGCTGCAGGACCGTCTCCAGGTCATTGGCGAGCTTCGCCCGGTCCTTGAGTTCGGAAAGCCGCTTTCGCTTGGCGTCCAGCACCTCGGTGTGCGAGGCGCTCCGCTGGAGCGAGGCGGCCTCGTCCTCGAGGCGCGTGAATTCCGCCGCGACCGTCTCCGCGAGCGCGGTTACGTCCGACGCCGGTGCAGGTGTCACCGTCTCGTCCAGCAGTGCGGCGCGCCTCGCCTCGAACCCGGCCAGCGCCTTGAGGATGTCGGCAACGGTCGTGGCGCGGGTCGCATCGAGCTGTCCGTATCCGGCCAGGGTCTCCTCGACGACGGATGCCTCCGGCACCTTGACCTGCTCGACCTGCGCCAGGAGCGTCTTCACGGCGACGCGCGCGCCATCGGCGCGCTTCGCGGCCTCGCCACTGACGAAGTCGTTGAACCGGGCCAGCCGGGCGGCGCCCGTCGGGGTGAGCGGCTCGAGGCACAGGACGCACAGGTCGCCGGTCGCGTCAGGCAGACGCGCGGGCGGGGTTTCCGGTCCGACGGCGACGAACCGCCGCGCCGCCTCGTACAGGATCCGCCAGGCATCGCCGCCAACGTTCGCGACGGGTTCGCCTGCGAAACTGGCGGTCGCCGCGATCCTCTCCGCCTCCACCGCCTGGGCCAGCTCGCGCCGCGCTGACGCGATCGTCTCACCGACCTTGTCCGAGAGTCCGTCCCGGAGGGTGGCCAGCACCTCGCCCACGCGCTTCAGTACGGTGATGGCGCGTCTGCGGGTCGCCGCAAGCGCGACCGGATCGGCGGCGAGCTCGGCTTCAAGTCGGGCGAGTTCGGCGAGTTCCGGCTCCCTCAGCTCGGACAGTCTGCGAATCGCGTCCTCGCTGGGCAGCGAGGGGGCCTTGGGATCCAGCTTGGCGAGGGTCAGCGCGACGGCGCTACCTGGGGTGTATCCGGCCGGCAGCGGGATCCGCAGCCGCGGCGCGAGCGCCTTCTCGTCCGCCGAGAACCCCGTTGCCATCCGTTGGCACAGCTCGCCGTGGTGCTCGAGGATCGCGAGCTCGCGCGGCAGGTATGCGATCCGGTTACCGCTATCGACGTAGAGCCGGGCGTTGTGGCTGTCGAACACTGAGATCTGACGGAGTTGCGAGGGAGGTGGCGTTGCGGGATCCCAATCGATCTCGGTCACCGCGTCGTCGCCGACCTGGTAGCGCACCTGCACCCGCATCGGCCCGCCGCCGACGTCGAACACGTTCCCCCGCAGGTGGTCCGAGGTCAGGCTCCGGCAAAGCCGCTTGGCGATGCGGGTGTATCCGCTCTTCCCGCTTCCGTTTTCCCCGTAAACCAACGTGATGCCCACACCGGCCATGCGCAGCTTCTGGCCACCGGCGAGGCGGTCGATGTTCTGCACGGGACCGAGCTGCGCGAGCACGGTCCGCCGCGCATCGCCTGAGCCGCCACCGAGATGCGAAGCGTCGATCTCGGTTATGGGGTGGGGTGAAGAGCCGGCGCCGGCCGCGGCACGCACGTTGTCGAGGACGCAGTCGGCGTCCTCCGGCTCGAGGGAGTGATCCGGTGCGACGGCGATCCGCCGCAGGCTGTCCTTCACCCAGTTAGGCTGCTCGGCAGCCCAACCCATTAGATCCTTGGCCATTTCCCGTACCCCCCGTCTCCCGTCGATCCAGAATGATTGACTCTGGTAACGGACGCAAGCGGGTTGCGGCGGGAAGCGCTCTCGCGTTCAGCGAAGCGCGGCCCGTCTATTGAACGGCAGCTTGCGGGAGCGCTTCGCGTCCTCCGGAGCGGCCGCTTTGGGGGCGCGTTGCCGTCGACGTGCAGCGGCCACATGAATGGCCGCCTTGGTCACGTCACTAAGGTGCATATCCTTGCCGCTGTGCGGGAAGCTATCAACAATGAAGCCACCGAGCGGATTGCGAGCTTGAGGAAAACGGAGATGGCACAGGACGCCGGAGCGGTTTCTGGTTGAAATCGGCTGGCTCCCGACCGTGCTGCGCACAACGCGACCCGCATAATTCGATGCCGAGCAGGAAGCCAGCACGACTCGCGTCAACGAAATAAGGGCCGGGAGAACTCTCCCGAATGTTGCGCTTATTCGGCCGCAATGGCGAAAGATCAGCCTGAACGCCAACACCGGCTTAAAAACCGGCTTAATTTACAAATTTAAGCCGGTGCGGATTGTGTCTTGGCGGTATTTTGATTGATATTTCAGGAAGTTAAATGGCGCGCCCGAAAGGATTCGAACCTCTGACCCCCAGATTCGTAGTCTGGTGCTCTATCCAGCTGAGCTACGGGCGCGGACTCGACCGGGATGGTGTTTCGCAACCCGACGATGAGGCGTGTTAGTAGCCATGAGTCGGGTCGTTGGCAAGTCCTAACTGGCGAATTTATGTAAATTAGCCGGCGATGCGCCTTCAATGCGTTGATGCAAAGAGGAAAAATGCGTCATCCACCGATGGCCGGGAGGCGGATCACGAAACAGGCGCCGGGCGTGTCCGGCTCGAGGGTGATGCTGCCGCCATGCAGCCGTATCAGCTCCGCTGCGATCGGCAGGCCGAGGCCGGAGCCGCCGGGACGGGTCGTGCCCCTGAACGCCTCGAACAGCCGGTCCCGCGCCGGCGGTGACAGGCCGGGGCCGTCGTCGGCGAAGCGGATCAGAACCTCCTTGCCCCTGCCGCCGCTGGCGTTATTCCCGTCCGCCGGCACCGTGCGGGCACTGACGGAGATGGTGCGGAAAAGGGGGGGAGGTTCGGATCCCGGGACAGGGTAAACGACGGCAGACAGATCCTGCTCCAGCGCTTGCACCGCGTTTCGCCCCAGGTTGAGCAGCACGCGCGAGATCTGGTCCGGATCCGCGTCGAGCGTCAGATCGGCCGGGATATCGGCGACGAGGCGGATGCCGGGGTGGTCGCCGAGGCCGAGATTGTCGCGCAGTTCGTCGATCAGAGGCAGCAGCTTGATCGGCCGGCGCTGCGGCAGCGCCTCGTTGACCCGCCCGTAGGAAAGCGCCGATTCGCAGAAGGCGATGGCGCGGTCGAGGGTGGCGATGAGACGCGGCGCGAAGCGCTCCACCACCGGATCGGACACCTGCGCCAGACGGTCCGACATGAGCTGCGCCGCGGTCAGAAGATTGCGCAGCTCATGGCTGATCTTCGACACCGCGAGGCCGAGCGCCGCCAGGCGCTGCTGCTGGCGCAGCTCGGTGGCGAGCGTCCGCTCCATGCGTTCCAGCGCGCGCTCCGCGGCGCCGATCTCGTCCCCGTTCCCGGAGGGCACGATGATGCGCTCCGGATTGCCCGGTTCGCGCTCGAAGGCGGTGATGTGGACCGCAAGCCGGCGCACGGGGCGCACGATCAGCCGCATCAGCGCCAGATAGAGCGCCACCGCCGTCGCGCCCCACACCAGAAGCGATACGCCCGCCACCCGCACCGCGAAGGCGAGCATGGCCGATCTCAGCGGCGCGGGGTCCATGATCAGCTCGACGAAGGCGATGTCGCCCATGCCGTCGCCGATCACGCGGATGGCATCGTCGTCGCGGACGGTCAGGTCCGCCAGCGTGTCGTGCATCTGCGCCGCCCAGCTGGCGTCACGCATGTCGTAGGTGCGCAGGACCTCGGTCGGCATGGTGTCGTTGGACAGCAGATGGCGCGCGCCGCCGCCGCTCAGGGCGATGCCCATGACGCCGACGCCGTTGAGCAGCTTCTCCTCGATCGCCGGCGACACGGAGGCGTCGGGCGCGGCCTCCAGCACCAACGCCGCGATCTGGGCCGCCGACAGCCGGTCGTTGAGCCAGCTGCGCCGGAAGGCCGTCATGGCCGGAACGAACACCAGCGCCTCCACGGCGAGCGCGAAAACCAGCATCAGCACGAGCAGGCGCGCCGACAGCCCCATGCCACCGCCACCCTCGGCAGCCTTGTCCGCAGAGGCCGCCGAACGGGGCTGTCCGCCAGGGGGAGAACGGGCGCCGCCGCCCCGGTCGATATCGGGCTGCCCCTCTTGCCTGGCTGCGTCCTGATCCATGACCATGCCTCAGCCGCGGATTTTCCGCCACAGGCGCGCGAGGCGCAGCAACAGACTGCCGGCGAGCGGCCAGCCGAAAACGGCAAGCCGCGTGGCGCGGCGGGTGAGACTGTGGCGGGCGATGTCCGGAAAGGCGAGCCCGCCCACATCGTCGAGCTTCAGCCGGCGGCTGATCGCCAGCGACCACAGGCCCGCGATCTCCATCGCGCTGTCGCCCGCGATCGCGCAGCCGACGATGCGCCGGTCCCTCGACGCGATAATTTTCAGCTCCCCGGCCGGTGCCCCCAGGCCACGATGGCGCGCCAGCCGCGAGAGATGGTGCGCGTAGGGCGTGCGCACGATGCTGATGCGCCCATGGACGCGCCGGGCGGCGCTTTCATCGAGCCCTACGATGGCGATCTCCGGCGTCGTCGGGATGGCGCGTATCGGCACGACCTTCACCGGCATGCGGCGGTGCAGCACGCTGTCGACGATGAAATCCGCATCCCTCTCCAGCCGGAACGAGAACATGTCCCGGCCGACGTCGGCGCCGATCGCCTGAACGCGCCGGTTCGAGGTGTAGAACGCGGCGTCGAGCGCCGGGGCTTCGCCGTCGAGCGTTATCTGCGCCGCCGTCCAGTCAGGATCGGTGAAGCGCGTGCGCAGCCGGGGGGCGAGCAGCACCTGCGCCGGATCGAGAAACAGCGGGCCGCTGCCGTCAACGCCGTGAACGACGGCCTCCCTGCCGCGCGCCTCGATTCGCGTCACCGTCGCGTCGAGGCGCACGGCGACGCCGTCGTGGCCAAGGCCCATCAGCGCGAGCCGCAGGATCTCGTCGTCGAGGCGGCGCGGATCGTCGTGCGGGGAGGGCAGCAGCGTCACCGAAGCGCCCAGCCGGCGGTGCGCCTGGGCCAGCGCGAGTCCCGTGTCCGACAGGCCGATGACGACGAGCCGCCCGATAGGGCGCGAGCCGACGAGAGGGCGGTCGGGCGTCAGGTAGTCGATCTCGTTGATGCCGGGGATGAGCGGCAGGTCCCATTCGAGATCCGGCGCCAGCACGAATCTGCGCGCGACGACGCGCCGGTCGCCGACCCGCAGGGCCCGCGCATCCTCGAACGCCGCCGGTTCCGTCAGGATCGATACCTGCAGCGCCAGCAGCCGCGCGTCGGCGGTGCGTCCGGCGAGCGCCTCGCCGACCAGATGGAGGTGGCGCACCAGCCCTTCGCCGGACAGACGCGTCTCCGCGGCCGGCGTCGTGTCGTCGTCGCGCAGCCTGAGCGCATCGACGATGCGCGACGCATGGGCGAGATTGGCTGCCTCGATCAGCGCGAGGGGGGCGGAGAGCAGGCCCGGCAGTCCGGCGGGCGCGTCGGGAGGCGCGACGAGCAACGCGGATGCCCCGGCCTCCGCCGCCTTCACGGCCACGAGCCGCGCCGCGACCCCGGAGCCGAGGATGCAGAAATCGACCTTGCGCGTCTCGGACGCGGGCGTTTTCGCGCTGCGCCCGGCCGTCGACGCCGGCGCGGACGACGACATTGCCGCCGTCGCGCGCTCCTCGGGCGCGGGGGCGGCTGCGGTCCGGCCCGCGGGGGGCAGGGCCGCGTTGCCAAGGGCGTCCATGTTGCGCGACTGCGTCATCGCGCGCTCCGGGAACGGCCGGCGGGAGAAAAAAGCGCCGTCCGGCGGCGCGGATGGATCATGCGCGCGCGCCTCCGGCATGCTTCCGGCGGGTATCCCTTGTGGATGCGAGCGATTGCGTGGCTCATCCACTGCCCTCTTTCGGTCCGCATAAGATGACTGGCCTGCAAATGATGACCCCCGAACGACGATCCAGATGCGTGGCGCACGCACATTCCGTGATACCCGACAATCGGTTTGCTCGCAAAAGGAAACCCGCAAAGGGAAATCCCGCCGCCGCACGGTCCGCGCCCGTCAGAGGCGGCATGCGTGCGCGGCGGGGTGCAAGTCGACGTTGACTTTCGTGATGATTCCCGCCATAAGGCGCATTCGGTATGGCGGTGCCTGTCATGGGCGCCGTTTGTCGTTTTGTGACGACCGATATCACCAATTTTTACTGTTCGCCCCCGACATACGGTGGCGATACAGGGCGCGCGCGAACCGATCGCACGCGTTTTTCCGTTGTTTGTGCGACCGGAGTTCAGGGCCGTGAAAAGGACTTATCAACCGAGCAAGATCGTTCGCAAGCGCCGCCATGGCTTCCGCGCGCGCATGGAGACCAAGGGCGGCCGCGCCGTTATCGCCGCGCGCCGCGCCCGTGGCCGCAAGCGCCTCAGCGCCTGATCCGCGTGCCGGTCCGGGGAGCCGGACGGCCCCTCCGTGCCCTTCGGCACGGGCGGCGTGTCGGGGGGTGGTTCGCGCCATGGGGCATGCCGCCGGCGCTGTCGGGCGGCAGGCCTCGGAAGTCCCCGGGGCAGGGGTATTTGTCGTGAACGATGTCCGTGAGTCCCGGATCGACGATGGGCGGAACGCACGAGCGGGTTCGTCCGGGGCTGTCGCTCCCGCGCTCGCCTGTGGCCGATTGCCGCGCCTTCTCAAGCGGGCGGAGTTTCTGGCGGCCGCTGCTGGCGGGCGCGTCCATTCCAGCCGCATGACGGTGCAGATCCTGCAGCGCCCCGCGCCGAAGGCGGACGACGGAAAGCCGGCCGGCGCCGGGATTCGCGGACCGCGTTTCGGCCTGACGGTGACGAAGAAGACCGCCAACGCCGTCGGCCGCAACCGCATCCGGCGCAGGTTGCGCGGATTGCTGTGCAAGTTGCGGCCGTCCTGGCCGAAGGGCGATATCGATTTCGTCATCATCGGCCGGGCCGAGATGCTGACGGCAAAGGCGGACGTGATCGAAGCGGACCTCAAACGGGCCTTTTCCTCGCCACCGCGACAGGGTAATCCTCGTGGCCGGCAGGGCCGGACGCCGCCGAAGGGGCGCGGCAAGGGTGATGCCCGTTTACGCAACGCTATACAGCAAGATCCTACGGGTGGTTCATGAGCGGCGACCATAAGAATTTGATTCTGGCCATCACGCTGTCGTTCGTGATTCTGCTCGGCTGGCAGTATTTCTTCGCGGAGAAGCTCGCGCCTCCCGTCCAGCAGGCGACCCAGACCCAGACCCAGACCCAGACTCAGACCCAGATCCAGGCGCCCGCGCCGGCCCCCGGTTCGGCGGTGCCGGTTCCGCAGGCGTCGGTGTCCGAACCCGCGTCCGGCGGGGTGCCGGCCGTGACGGTGCCGCGCGATCAGGCGGTGGCCAGCGGCGCCCGCGTGATCATCGACACGCCCAAGATCAAGGGGTCGCTCTCGCTCACCGGCGGGCGCATCGACGACGTGTCGCTGCGCGCCTATCGGGAGACCGTCGATCCGCACAGCCCCAACATCGTGCTGCTGTCGCCGGCCTCGAGCCCGGACCCGTATTACGCCGACTTCGGCTGGGTCACCGGCGACGGCCGCGCCGTGCCCGTGCCCTCGCCCACGACGGAATGGACCGCCGACCGGGAGCGCCTGACGCCCGAGGCGCCGGTGACGCTGACCTGGGATAACGGTGAGGGGCTGATTTTCCGCCGCACCATCGCCGTCGACGACGACGCGATGTTCACCGTTACCGACAGTGTCGAGAACACCGGCGGCGAGGCGCTGACGCTCCATCCGTGGTCGCTGGTGTCGCGCCGCGGCACGCCGAAGACGGAAAACTTCTACCTGCTGCACGAGGGCATGATCGGCGTTCTCGGCGAGGCCGGCCTCAAGGAAATCAAGTACGCCGATCTGGCGAAGGAGGAGCCGCTCGCCACCGGCGGCACCGGCGTGGCGTTCCCCGACACCACCGGCGGCTTCCTCGGCATCACCGACAAATATTGGGCGACGGCGCTCGTCCCCGGGCAGGAGACGCCCTACACGGGCCGGTTCTCCCTGCGCACCGCCGCGAACGGCCAGCCGATCTATCAGGCGGACCTGCTCGGGCCGGGGCAGGCGCTGGCACCCGGCGAGCGCATCGAGAACCGCGTGCACCTCTTCGCCGGCGCGAAAGAAGTGAGCGCGATCTCCCGGTACGAGAGCCAGATCGGCATCAAGAATTTCGACCTGCTGATCGACTGGGGCTGGTTCTACTTCATCACCAAGCCCATGTTCTGGCTGCTCGATTTCTTCTATCGGCTCACCGGCAACTTCGGCGTGGCGATCCTGATCGTGACCGTGCTGGTCAAGCTCGCGTTCCTGCCGCTCGCCAACCGCTCCTACGCTTCCATGGCGAAGATGAAGGCGGTGCAGCCCGAGATGACCGCCATCCGCGATCGCTACAAGGACGACCGCACCAAGCAGCAGCAGGCGCTGATGGAGCTCTACAAGAAGGAGAAGATCAACCCCATCGCCGGCTGCTGGCCGATGCTGGTGCAGATCCCGGTGTTCTTCGCGCTCTACAAGGTGCTGTTCATCACCATCGAGATGCGCCACGCGCACTTCTTCGGCTGGATCAGGGACCTCTCCGCGCCCGATCCGCTGCCGATCCTGACGCTGTTCGGCCTCATCCCGTGGGATCCGGGGCAGGTGCCGATCCTGGGGCCGTTCCTGATCATCGGCCTCTGGCCCGTGATCATGGGCGTCACCATGTTCGTCCAGATGAAGATGAACCCGGCGCCGCCGGATCCGATCCAGCAGACGATGTTCACCTGGATGCCGATTCTGTTCACCTTCATGCTGGCATCGTTCCCGGCCGGCCTCGTCATCTACTGGTCGTGGAACAACCTGCTGTCGGTGATCCAGCAGGGCTACATCATGCGCAAGAACGGCGTGAAGATCGAGTTGTGGGACAACCTGCGCGCCATGTTCCGCAAGAAGGAACCAAAGCAGGGGTAACCGCGCGGGCAGGCTGTCTCCGGCGCTTCGCCTAGCGCCGGAACGGCCGTGCCATGCGACAGACGCACATGACCGATCATTCAGAATACGACGATATCGCGCGCAAGCTGTTTTCCGGCTCGGCGGAATTCTTCTGGGCCACGGGGTCGCTGGGCGGCCTGCCGCCCATGCACGGGGTGGAGATCGCCTTCGCGGGCCGCTCGAACGTCGGCAAGTCGAGCCTCGTCAATGCGCTCACGCGCCGCAAGGCGCTGGCGCGCACGTCGAACACGCCTGGGCGCACGCAGGAGCTCAACTTCTTCCGCATCGGCGAGGGGCAGCAGGACGCCTTCACGCTCGTCGACATGCCGGGCTATGGCTATGCGGCGGTCGGCAAGGAGAAGGTCGCGGCCTGGACCGACCTCATCTACGCCTATCTGCGCGGGCGCGCCAATCTCGCCCGCGTCTATGTGCTGATCGACGCCCGCCACGGCCTGAAGGACAACGACCTCAAGGTGCTCGACAGCCTCGACAAGGCGGCCGTGTCGTATCAGATCGTCCTCACCAAGGCGGATGCGCTCAAGCCCGGCCAGCTTGCGGAACGCGTCCGGACCACCGAGGAAGCCATTATCCGCCGTCCGGCTGCCTATCCGGGCGTCATCGCCACGTCGAGCCGCACGGGCGAGGGCGCGGCGACGCTGCAGGCGGCCATCGCCCGGCTGCTGCGCGAACGGGCGGGGTGAGAACGGGCAGGGTGAGGCCGGAGAGGCGTTGCGGCGTCAGCTTCCCTCGAAGCTGGCGAGCCCCTGGAACGCGCGGATGCTTTCCCCGCCGAAATCCCGTTTGCCATCGCTCGTCCGGTCGAGGGTGATGGCGCTCATCAGCTCCCGGCCGCCCTTGAAATAGCCGAGGAACTTGGCAAGCCGTTTCGTCGCCTTCAGCTTGTATCCCGGCAGGCCCGTGTTCAGCTTCTGCAGCTCGATGTTGCCGCTTTCCATGGCGAGGCGATAGAAGTTGCCGCGCTGCTCGTCGTCGCGGTCGGTGTCGGGCTGCGGCACCTCGCCCGTGGCCTCGATCAGCCAGGCGAGATGCTTCGCCTCGATATCGAGCTCGCCGGTGCGGTCCTTGCCGCTCTTGCAGTTGAAGTCGGCATGGGCACCGATCATGTGCGTGAGCACGGCAAGCCGCGTCACCAGCTTGTAAGGCTCGGCGCCGGCCCTGCGCCAGGCGCCGGTGTGCCACAGGTCGGCGACCTGATACGCCAGCGTCTCGACCGTGCGCGCGTAAGGATGGGCCTTCAGCCACTCCCCGACCTGCCCGCCAATGCGGCCTCGGGGATCGGTCGCCAGCTCGCCGATCACCGCCTGCATGGCGCGGGTGTTGCGCGCGCGAACCTCGTCCCGATCGGAGGAACCGAACAGAAACTCGAGATCGTTGACGCCGAAGTTGAAATCGTTCACCTCGACGTCGACATGCACTTTCCGACCGTTCGGCCCGCCGACGTCGATTCCGTTCCGCCGTATGTGGTTCCAGGCTTCGTATTGATCGCGCACCATGGCGAGTTCGTCGCCGCCGCCTGTTGAATCGCCCTTGCAGCTTCGGAACCAGCCGAGAATGCCGCGGGCCGTGTCCGGAGTCAGCAGGCTGATCGTGTTGATGCTGATCGATATCGGCCTGCCGGCTTCCGCCGCCCGCAGCTTCTCCGGATGCGAGGCGAGGGCGGCCAGCGCGACTTCGCGTGCGCGCGAAATCGCGGCCGCTTTCTTCAGCTTGTCGGTGCAAACGCTGCGGAAGCCGCTGTCTGTCCGGATGCGGCCCACCACGGACTGCAATTCCTCATCCGTCGGCGGCAGCGGCGATGGCGCCGGCAGCAATGAGAGCGGGATCGCCTTAGGCCCTAGGGCGGAGATGGCGGATTCGGCCGCCGGTCCGTCGGGATAAGGCGCATCCATTGCGTTTCGATCGGGGAACAGGTATCCGATCGTGGCCTTGAGGTCGGCGTCGTCCATCTCCCGCAGTGCGTTGGGCGAGATATCGTAGGCCGACAGCGTGCCGTGGCGGGTGGCGTTGAAGAGCTCCTTTCCACTCTCGTCCAGCAGCCGGGTCTGCGCCAGATTGGTGGGATGGCGGTAATCGGCCGACTGGTGGCAGTTCACGCCATCCTGCGCGCCCGTCTCCCCATCGACCAGCTCCGGAAAGACGGGAGTGCCGGAGGTCCGGCGCAAGCCTGCCTGCGGGGTGAGCTCGCTCTTCAGGTTGCATACGCGGTCGCCATGGACGAGTTGGACCGGCCGGCTGATATTGGCCCAGTCGCGGCTGTCGCGCACCTCGATCTTGGTTTTTCGATAAAGCTTTTCCAGCTTCCGGCCCGGATCGATGCCGAGTTTCGTGAACAGCTTGTCCAGAAACGTCGTCATGATGTGTTCCTCGCGCGCCTCGGGCGAGGACAGGGGCAGTCCCGAAGGGTCGAGCACCTCGTCGGGCTGTGAATCCGGCCCCTCTGCCGCGAGAAGCGGCGTGTGCTCCTCGCCGCTCGGCTCCTCGGACGGGAAGGGATCATCTCCGTCGTTGCCGTCCAGAGCCGGGGGGACGATGGAGCGCACGATGGCGTCGAGGCGCGCGGCGATCGCCGGCGCTTTCTTCTCCATCTTGGCGGTGGAGCGGTAGGCGTACTTGCCCTTGCTGCCCATGATCGCCTGAATGTCATGCTTCGTCAGCGTCGTGCCGTCCGTCTGCCGCGCCATGGCCGCTTCGCGATCGCTCAATACGGCTCTGGCCTCCATAAGGGCTGTTTTCTGCTCATCGGAAAGAACGTCGTCCTGCTCGATCAGTATCCGGTCGATCACGCCGATCGCGGCCGCGGTGGAATAGGCCTTCGCCTCGAAAGCCGTCTTCCGGCTCAGGGGATTGAGCTCGATGTCCAGCTTCAGGATGGCCATGCGCGTTTCGATGTTCTTTCTGAGGGAGCCGAGCCCGGCGATGAGTTCGTTCCGCTCGGCCAACGCCTTGTCGAAACCATCATCGTCATTCAGCGCCTCGATCCTCAGGGGAATATCGTCCGGGTTGGCGGCAATGTTCTCAAGGTTCTCGTAAACGGACTCAAGCTTCTGTTTTAGGCACTCTGCATCATCCGCGCTCGACGGCGTCAGCTTCAGCAGGCGCAAGCCCTCCTTGATCAGGTCACCAATCGTGCCCGTCGTGTCTCCATCGGCTACGATCCGGCACGGGGGCGGGAGCTGGTTGGCGCGGTAGCGATGCGCGTTCGCGACCTCGGCTTTCAGCTCCCGCAGCAGCCCGGCGACTTTCTGGCGAAAGGCGGTCTCCTGCGGGCCCAGGCCACCGTCGGCGATGGAAGCCGCGCCGCGGTCGAGCATGTCTTCGATCGCCTTCAGGTCGTCCATATACCGTTGCAGGACATTCGCGTCGTTGAACCTGGGCGCGGCATCCAGAATAATTGCGGCGTTCGCGATGATCCTGAGCGCGTGGTGGATGTCCTCGGGCATTTCGTTCCCGATGTCCAGCGCCTCGTCGACGAGAGCGATCGCGTTCTCCGCCATCCTGTCATGACGCCTGATATCAGACGACGCAGCAGCGTTTTCCGCAAAGTAGCTATCGCAGAACTGCGCCACCGCTTTAATGTCATTTTCGGTCAGAGGAGACAGTGCCGGAGCAGCATCAACCATATCCACGACAACTGCCGGGGGCACGCTGGCCAGAGTAGCTGGCCTTGAAATAGAACTCATCGCAATGCCTCACAATAAATATCGCAGCAACGCAATCGTATGAAAAAAACGCTTATCAAACCGCCGTGCAACCCGAAAAAACCAACAATATAAAATCAATCAGAATCTATTAGCAGCCTCAGTATAGCACGGTCACATGAAAGATCAATGGCGCGTTGCCGGCCACGTGCACTGGGCGCGGGCGGTGCCCGTGTCGTCTATTCCGCCAGCGCCTTCCGCAGCGCCTTGAAATCCCGCCACGCCAGACGCTTCTGCAATGGCTGGCGGAGCAGATAGGCGGGGTGCAGCGTGGCGAGCGCGCGGATGTCGCGCTTGCCGGTGTTGTAGGTGAACCAGCGCCCGCGGGTGCGCAGGATGCCCTCCTTGACGCCGAGCAGCGCCTGCACCGAGGGGCCGCCGAGGCAGACGAGGATATCCGGGTCGGCGAGCTCGATCTGCCGCTGGATGAAGGGATGGCAGGCAGCGGCCTCCTGGGGCGTCGGCGTGCGGTTGCCGGGGGGGCGCCACGGCACGATGTTGGCGATATAGGCGTTCTTCGCCCTGTCGAGGCCGATGGCCGCCAGCATGCGGTCGAGCAGGCGCCCGGAGCGGCCGACGAAGGGCTTGCCCTGCAGGTCCTCGTCCCGGCCCGGCGCTTCGCCGACGAGCATCACCCGTGCGTGCGGAGTGCCGTCGGAGAACACCAGGTTCTTTGCCGTCCTCTTCAAGGCGCAGCCTTCGAAACCGGCCAGCGCCGCCCGCAGGGCGTCAAGCGTGTCGGCGTTGCGGGCGAGTTCGCGCGCCGCCCGCACCGTGTCGTCGGCTCCCTCATGGCCTGCGGAACGGTTCGGCGCCGTGACAGCGGCGGCCGGTTGCGGCGCAGGAGGGGCGGCCGATTGCCGGGCAAGGGGAGACGCTGCCCGCGCCTGGGCGCTTTCGCGGAAGCGGTCGACGGGCGCGTCGTCCAGCGCGAAATCGACCCCGGCCTCGACATAGAAATCGAGCAGCGCCGCAATCGCGGCGCTCTGCAGGGAGCTTTTGGACGCTGGGCTGTTGTCGGCGGTATCGGACATTGGGCCACTATAGAACGACGGCGGGCGGCAGGTAAACGCCCTGCCGCCCGCCGTCACTAACAGCCTCTGGGACGTCCCGCACCTCAGGGGCGCGGCTCCAGCGGAATCTCGGCGGTGACGGGAGGCTCGGCCTCGGTCTGGCATTGCGACAGGCGCTTCTGCGCCTGTTCGCGCAGGAACAGGAAGATGCCCGCGCCGACGATGATCGCCGCACCCAGAAGGGTCGTGACTTCCGGCACTTCATCGAAGAAGACGTAGCCGAATACCACCGCCCAGACGATGATCGTGTACTGATAGGGCACGACGACCGAAGCGGGGGCGAGCTTCAGCGACCGGTTCACGCACAGGAAGGCGACCATCGACACGATGCCGAGCAGGCCGAGCATGGCGAGGCCGGCGACATCCGGCACCACCCAGCCGAACGGCGCGGCGATGATGCCGAAAGCCAGGCCGCCGACGATCTGGAACGCGACGAGCTGCAGGTCGCCCGCGCCGCGCGACAGGCGCGTCATCACCATCAGGCCGGAGAAGGAAAGGCTGCCGGCGAGTGCGATCAGCGACGGCCAGGAGAGATGCGCGATCGAGGGGCCGAGCGCGATGAGCACGCCGCCAAAGCCCACGATCACGGCAAGCCAGCGCGCCGGCCCGACCCGCTCGCCGAGAAACAGCGCCGACATGGCGGTGACGTAGATGGGGCTGGCGAGATAGAACGTCATCACGTCGGCGAGCGGCAGATAGGCGACGGCCCAATAGAACAGCGCCACCTCAGCCGTGCCGCAGAGGGCGCGGGCGATCTGCACGCGCGGACGGACGATGTTGAAGAACGACGCCCCCTCCCGCAGGATGAATGGCGCCAGGACCGCAAGCGCCGCGATGGAGCGGATCAGCAGTATCTGCCCCACGGAATAGGTGGCGACGAGCCACTTCCCCATCACGTCGTTGACGGAGAAGACGAACAGGCCAAACACCATCAGCCCTATGCCGGCAAGGGTGGTGTTGCGCCCGACGGAAAAAGGACGGACGATAGATGTGTCAGACATGATGGAGAGGCCACAAGCACTTGAAAAAAGGGAACTAATCGCTCCCTTATCCGCGCGGACTATGTCAGATTTGCGGCTATGCCGATAGAATGGGCAAACGCCTAGCTGACCTGCAGCAAACGCATTCGTTCGCCGCAGATGACGAGCCCGGACAGGATGCCCCAGTTGGCGACGCCGCTGTCGAGATCGATGCGGTGCGGGCTGCGGAAATCGATGGTGCGGCGCGGGATATGGCCGTGGATGACCGCGACTCCCTCGGGGTAGGGGCCGGGCTGGTCGATCCATTCGCGCCGCGTCCACATCAGCGTGTGCGGGTCCTGCCGGTCGAGCGGCAGGGACGGATCGATGCCGGCGTGCACGAACACGAGCTGGTGGATGCGGTGCATGAAGGGCGTCGCCTCGAGCCATTGGGCGAGCTCTTCGCCGAATCTGGCGCGGAATTCCTGCGGCGTCACCCGCCACGGCTCGAGTCCCATTTCCTTGAACATGCTGCCGCCGCCGGAATCGATCCACGGCCCGACGGCCTGGGCGCTGCCGCCGAGATAGGCGAGAAAGCGGTCCTCGTGATTGCCGCGCAGCGTGATGTTGACGGTGCCGTCGATGCCGCGGCGCGCGAGCCGCAACGCCTCGCGGTTCTGGGGGCCGCGGTCGATCAGGTCGCCGAGATGGATGACGGTGGTGTCGTTGGGGCCGAGCTCGTCGAGTTCGCGCCTGATGGCGTCGTGCATCGCCGCCAGCAGGTCGGCATGGCCGTGAACGTCGCCGATCGCCGCCACGAAGCAACCTTCAGGCAGGATGCGGATAGCCGGTCGCCAATCGAAACGAAGCACCTGGTTGCGGGTAAGCGTATGCATTCACTCGTCCGGATCAATTATCTGAAATTATTGTGGCGATTCTGCCGCCGCATCAACCCGGCGCGGGCATTATCAACCTGGTCCGATGATGTCCCGGGCGTTGCCGCGCTTGAAGCCCGCGCCGTGGCCTGCTAACTGCTTCCTTGAGAACAATGTGGAATTGCGCGCCGCCAGCCGGCACCGTCCGCCGGGCGCGCCCGTTACATGAGAGAGCAATGGCCTCCTTCCAGTACGTTTATCATATGCATGGCTTGTCGAAGACCTATCCCGGCGGGAAGAAGGTGCTCGACAATGTGCATCTGTCCTTCTACCCCGGCGCCAAGATCGGCGTTCTGGGTGTCAACGGCGCGGGTAAGTCCACGCTGCTGCGCATCATGGCGGGGACCGACAAGGAGTTCACCGGCGAGGCCTGGGCGGCCGAGGGCGCGCGCGTCGGCTACCTGCCGCAGGAGCCGCAGCTCGACCCGGCCAAGAGCGTGCGCGAGAACGTCATGGAGGGCGTGGCCGAGAAGAAGGCCATCCTCGACAAGTACAACGAACTGGCGCTGAATTACTCGGAAGAAACCGCCGACGAGATGACGCGGCTTCAGGACGAGATCGAGGCGCAGGACCTGTGGGACCTCGACAGCCGCGTCGATCAGGCCATGGACGCGCTGCGCTGCCCGCCGGACGACGCCGACGTCAGCCAGCTCTCGGGCGGCGAGAAGCGCCGCGTGGCGCTGTGCAAGCTCCTGCTGTGGCAGCCCGACCTGCTGCTGCTCGACGAGCCCACCAACCATCTCGACGCGGAGACGGTGGCGTGGCTCGAAGGGCATCTGCGCCAGTATCCGGGCGCGATCCTGATCGTCACCCACGACCGCTACTTCCTCGACAACGTCACCGGCTGGATCCTCGAGCTCGACCGCGGCCGCGGCATTCCCTACGAGGGCAACTATTCGGCCTGGCTCGAGCAGAAGCAGAAGCGCCTCCAGCAGGAGGGCCGCGAGGAGGAGGCGCGCCAGCGCACGCTGGAGCGCGAGCGCGAGTGGATCTCGGCCTCGCCGCGCGCCCGTCAGGCCAAGAGCAAGGCCCGTATCCAGCGCTACGAGGATCTGGTGCAGAAGGCCAGCGACAAGGCGCCGACCACGGCGCAGATCATCATCCCGATCGCCGAGCGGCTGGGCAACAACGTCATCGATTTCGACGGGCTGACGAAGGGCTTCGGCGACCGCCTGCTGATCGACGATCTCAGCTTCAAGCTGCCGCCGGGCGGCATCGTCGGCGTCATCGGCCCCAACGGCGCGGGCAAGACGACGCTGTTCCGCATGATCACCGGGCAGGAGACGCCCGACAGCGGCACGATCACCGTCGGCGAGTCGGTGCAGCTCGGCTACGTGGACCAGTCGCGCGATGCGCTCGACGACAAGAAGACCGTGTGGGAGGAAATCTCCGGCGGCAACGACGTGATCTATCTCGGCAAGCGGGAGATCAATTCGCGCGCCTACTGCTCCGCCTTCAACTTCAAGGGCGGCGACCAGCAGAAGAAGGTCGGCATGCTCTCGGGCGGCGAGCGCAACCGCGTGCACCTTGCCAAGATGCTGAAATCCGGCGCCAACGTGCTGCTGCTCGACGAACCGACCAACGATCTCGACGTCGATACCCTGCGCGCACTGGAAGAAGCGCTGGAGGATTTCGCCGGCTGCGCCGTCATCATCAGCCACGATCGTATGTTCCTCGACCGCATCGCCACCCACATCCTGTCCTTCGAGGGCGACAGCCACGTGGAATGGTTCGAAGGCAATTTCCAGGATTACGAGGAAGACAAGAAGCGGCGTCTGGGCATCGACTCCACGATCCCGAAGCGTATTCAGTACAAGAAGTTCGGCCGCTAGAGCGGGTTGCGTAATTGTTGAAGCAGGGTCTGTGACGCAATCCGCTCTAATTTCCATAGTTTTTCGCAACTTGCGTTTAATTTGATGCTCAAGTTAAACGCAAACGGCCTTAGTGCACCGCACTGGAGGACAGATCATGCCGCAATGGGACGCAGGCCAGTATCTCAAGTTCGAGGACGAGCGCACCCGCCCGGCGCGGGATCTGCTGACGCGCATTTTTCCGGCTGCGCCGCCGGGCCGTGTGCTGGATCTGGGCTGCGGCCCGGGCAACTCGACGGAACTGCTGGTGTCGCGCTTCCCCGAGGCCGAGGTCGTCGGCGTCGACAACGCGCCGGACATGCTCGAGAAAGCGCGCCAGCGGCTGCCGGGGGCGCGCTTTGTGGAGGGAGACGTCGCCGCTGCCCATGGCGGCTGGCGGGATGAAGGTCCGTTCGATCTGATCTTCGCCAATGCCGTTCTGCAATGGGTGCCTGACCATGCCGACCTGTTGCCGTCGCTGGTGGAGTTGCTGTCGCCGGGCGGCACGCTCGCCGTCCAGATGCCGGACAACCTCGATCAGCCCTCTCACAGCGTCATGCGCGAGGTGGCCGGCGCGGGGCCGTGGTCGGCGCGTCTTGCCGGGGTGCAACGCCTGCCGCTGGGTTCGGTCGGCGAGTATTACGACATGCTCATTCCGCACGTGAGCCGGGTCGATATCTGGCACACCATCTACCAGCACCCGCTCGAAGACGTCGACGCCATCGTCGAGTGGGTGAAGGGCACCGGCCTGATGCCCTATCTGGAGCCGCTGGACGCGTCCGAGCGGGAACTCTTTCTCGCCGAATATGCGGAAAAGCTCGCCGATCACTATCCCGGCAGGGCCGACGGCAAGGTGCTGCTCGCCTTCCCGCGGCTCTTCATCGTGGCGCAGCGATAGCGCTTTCCGATCAGATGGTGCCATCTGATTGATCGGAATTCACTCAAAACGAGCAAATGAGCGGGTTTCTCCGTTTCCGTGAAACGGTGAAACCCGCTGGGGCCGCCGTGTTGGTGGCGGCGCTCAGGCAGCCGCCGTGCGTCCGCCCGTCGTGGCCGGCGCGGAGGCGGGCGCGGACTGGCCCTCGAGGAAGCGCGCGAACCAATAGAGGCACATCACGCCCGCCGGCACGACCACGAAGCCGGTCAGCGTGTCGTTCTCCAGCCGCGTCCCCTCGGTCAGCATTCTATAGATCAGGCCGGTGCTGCTGAGCACGGACCCGAGGGAGAAGATAGCGAGGCCATGCCGCCCCATGAGCGCCAGCGCCTGGCCCCAGTCGAAACGCAGCAGGCGGTCCCCGACCCGCCACTGCGTGAGCAGATAGGCGAGCGCGAGGAAATGCGCGAAGCGCATCACGCTCATGTCCGTCTTGTCGAACCCGCCGAGTTCGTAAACGGAGGCGAAGAGACCGGGCACGAGGCCGAAGGCGTTGGACGCCACGACCGCGGCGAGCGCCACGAACACGGTCGAGATTGTCATCAGCGGACGCGAGGCGGGCACATGCAGGCCGTCCCGCCGGGCGAGCACGCCCACCGTCATGCCGCTCACGAACGCGAACTGCCATGCGAAGGGGTTGAAGAACCACAGGCCCGGCAACGGCCAGCTCGGCAGGTTGACCTGCGGCATTTGGGCGATGACGTAGATCACGAACGACACCGTCAGCGTCAGGAACGGGTTCCGCCATGTCGCCAGCAGGAAGAACGGCGCCACGAACACCAGCAGGATATAGAGCGGCAGGATGTTGTAGTAGCCCATCTGGTGGCCGAGGAAGAGGATCCCGAGCAGGGCGGTTCCGGGTTCCTCGAATATCACGTCGCGGCCGTGGTCGAGCAGGAACGCCTCCTTGCCCGTCAGCACGAAGGCGTTGGCGTAGAGCGCGATCGCCGTGAACGTCAGCAGCAGGTGGACCGTGTAGAGCAGGAGCGTGCGCCGCCATGCGCGCTCGATGACGCTGCCGACTTCGCCGCGCGCGACGCTCCGGCCCCACGCCAGCGCCACCGACAGGCCGGCGATGAAGACGAAGGCCTCCGCCGAATCGGAAAAGCCGAAATTGCGCGGCGTGATATGTTCAAAAACATTGCCCGGTATGTGGTTGATGAAGATGACGATCAACACCAGCCCGCGCCAGAAATCGATGGCATTGACCCGTCCACTGCCCCCGCTGCGACCGGTTCTGGCTGAATGAGACAATAGATCACCCTCCGCTTCGTCATGGAATGCAGGCAAACGGCTATGGCCGCCATGTAGCCGGATTATTCTGAAACTCAAACGCGGCCAAACGAAGAGTGTTCCATCCAAGGCCGTTCACACGTGTGCGAGCGCACACGGCGGCGCCACCTTTACGAGGCGTCAGTGTCCGACGGTGCGGGAGAACAGGTTGATGACGAACACCCCCGCGATGATGAGCCCCAGTCCGATGAGCGCCGGAGCGTCGAGCCGCTGCTGGAAGGCCACGAGCCCGATGACGGAGATGAGTATGATGCCGACGCCGCTCCAGATGGCATAGGCGATGCCCACGGGAATGGTCTTGAGCGTCAGCGACAGGAAGTAGAAGGCCGCGGCATAGCCCAGGGCCGTCACGACGCTCGGCAGGAGGCGGGTGAAGCCTTCCGACGCCTTCAGCGCCGAGGTCGCGATCACCTCGCAGATGATCGCGATGCCGAGATAGATATGGCCGGTGCTCATGAAAAACCGCTCATGCAGGACGATGAAAAGCCGAACCGGGGCCCGTCAGGGAATGATCAGTGTGCCGGCGCCGTGGTCCGTATAGAGTTCGAGCAGCACCGAATGCGGCACCTTGCCGTCGAGGATGACCACGCCCTCGACGCCCTGCTCCAGCGCGTAGATGCAGGTCTCGACCTTCGGAATCATGCCCCCGGTGATGGTGCCGTCGGCGATGAGGCGACGGCAGTCGTCGATCGTGAGCTGGGGCAGCAACTGCTTGTTCTTGTCGAGGACGCCGGGCACGTCGGTGAGCAGCAGCAGGCGCTTGGCGCGCATGGCGCCCGCGATCGCCCCCGCGAACGTGTCGGCGTTGATGTTGTAGGTCGCTCCGTCGTCGCCCGGCGCCACGGGCGCGAGCACGGGAATGAGCTCCGCTCCGAGCACCGCATCGAGCACGGCGCGGTTGACGCGCTGGGGCTCGCCGACGAAGCCGAGATCGACCGCCGTTTCCGTCTGCGTCTCGGCATCGACCACGCTGCGCGACACCTTGCGCGCGGTGACCATGTTGCCGTCCTTGCCGCAAAGGCCGATGGCCCGCCCGCCTTCGGCCGCGATCGTGCCGACGAGCTGCTTGTTGATCGAGCCCGCGAGCACCATTTCGACCACCTCGATGGTGGCCTGGTCCGTGACGCGCAGGCCGGCCTGGAATTCCGAGGTGATCCCGAGCCGTTTCAGCATGCTGCCGATCTGCGGGCCGCCGCCGTGGACGACGACGGGGCGCACGCCCGATTGCTCCAGCAGCACGACGTCCTCGGCGAAGTCTTCCGACGCGGCGGCATCGCCCATGGCATGGCCGCCGTACTTGATCACGACGACCTGCCGGTCGTAGCGCTGCATGTGGGGCAGCGCCTGCACGAGGATTTCAGCCTGGGTGAAGACATCCGGGAAGTCGGGGGGAGAGCGGTCGGTCATGTCGGTCTGCTGCCTGCATAAGATAAGATTCACGAGATCCATCCCACGCCGTTCTACAGGACAAGCCGGCCGATGTCGTCCGCGATTTTTCGATCGGCGGATGTCATCTGCGGATATCAGGGCAGCGCGGCGGAATTCCGTTTCGCGGGAATGAGCGCGGCGACGGCGATGGCGAGCCAGCCGGTCAGCAGCAGCGTTCCGCCGGTCGGCGCGGCCATGGGAAACAGCGTCCTGCCCTCGATGGCGCGCAGCGCCAGCTCGCCGGAAAACAGCGCCACGCCGGCGAAGGCGAGCCAGCCGCCGATGCGCCCGACCCCGGCATGCGCCAGCCCGGCGCGCACGAGAAGCGGCACGCCGATCAGCACCGGCGCGTGAAACAGCAGGAAATGCGCGGCGGTATCGAGCCCGCTTCCCGGCCCCGTCACATGGGTGGCCGCCGCCGCGGCCGCCGTTCCCAGAAATCCGAAAACCGCCCCCAGCACGATCAGCGCGCGGTCCATTTCCTGCCTCCCTGAAAGCATGTCGACGACATGTTTATCGCGCGAGCAAAACGCGCCGGGAACTGCGACAAACGGTCTTACCGAACGATGACGGTACAGGAGAAGGGCCTTGCGTCAGCGGATCATCGGCTTTCCGACCGGCAGGACGTCGTAGCCGAAAACATCGAGAAAGATCGCATGCGCCATGACATAGAGCGCGAGAGCGGCGCAAACCATCAGCTCGTAACCGGCAATGACATTGAAGACCGGTGCGCCGAAATGCCCGACGACGAGCAGGATGAAACCGATCAGCAGCGTGATGAAGACGAGTCCGAGCCCGGTGCTGATGCGCATGGCGCCTATCGTCATGATCGCGGTATAGATCGTCCAGACGACGAGGAACCAGCCCACGTCCGAGGCGCTGACCGGAAAGAGATCCATCGCACTGGCAATCTGGATAAAGCTGAAAGCGATCCAGAAGGCGCCATAGGACGTAAAGGCGCTGTAGCCGAAATTGTTGCCGGTCTTCGCTTCCTGCAAACCGGCGATGAGCTGCGCCAGACCGCCGAACACGATGCCGAGCCCGATGACCGGACCGAGCGATACCCATCCGACATTGTGGAATTGCAGAAGCAACGTGGTCATGCCGAAGCCGGCAAGACCGACGACGGCCGGATTGCCATGCTTGTTCACATCAGGCGTGGCGACAGGCGCGGCTGCGACAGGCGGAGACTGTGGAGCGAGGGTCATATTCATCGGCTGTCCATGGAATTGGTTGGGTCGGAAAGGCGGCAGTTCCAGTCCGGGAAGTATACCGGGTCGTGGTGACGGTTTAATTTTGGGGATTCTCGAAGCGGAGCCAATCAAGTCCATTGCCGGCTTCCGGAGGCAGGCGACGGATTGCTATTCACTTCGGGATGATCAATGGGAAGGGACGAAAAGTCTTGTGCCCCGAGGGCGAAAGACAAGCGCGGCCTGCCTTCCGGAGGCTCGGGATCGCTCCTGAATGACACAAGTCATCCAGTCTTCCGGCCGGGAATCTTTTTCCCCTGGGCCGCATATCTTCCCGAGCG
Source organism: Pseudochelatococcus sp. B33 (assembly GCF_053570585.1). Lineage (NCBI taxonomy): Bacteria > Pseudomonadati > Pseudomonadota > Alphaproteobacteria > Hyphomicrobiales > Chelatococcaceae > Pseudochelatococcus > Pseudochelatococcus sp. B33. The sequence goes on from NZ_JBSEFH010000012.1 coordinate 60,017, forward strand.
GGAAATTGCAGCAGGCCACATGGCTTGCAGGCCATGTGGCTTTCAGCGTATCTGCCCGCCGACGCCACGCAATGCGGCCTCGCACGATGAGATGCCGGATATCGAAAATGTCTACAGATCGAGTATCCGCAGGATAAGCGGCTCCGGCCAGGGGACCGAAATCAGCAGCTCGATACCACCGAAAATCATGATCCACGTGACAGCGATATAGAGAACGATGGTGAGCAGGCTGGCCCTGGCCATGAAGCGAAGATAGGCGAAGACGAAGATGACCATGCTGGCCTGGAAGCCGATGAGGGCAAAGCCGGCAATGAGGGACACCAGCCAAAGGATGGCGGCGTTGGACCGCTCGACGACCTTGGAGCGATCCACATCTTCAGGCAGCCCCAGATCGAGCACGCCCGTGGGAGCAAATCTGACGTTCAGATAGGGAATTTTGGCAATCGCGATCTCCAGGACCGAAAGGACGAGCGCCACGGAAAGAATCCAGGTCGGGAAGATCGCGGAGCGCGTCGGCCAGGGCCGGTCCGGGAAAAGAATCGTCAGCAGCGCCGCCGCGAAGAAGGCGAACATCGCCCATGACATCATTTTCGGAGAGATCCAGAGCGGTATCTTCTTGAGCAGGTCCGTCTTCATGTCGCTGATCCCCCTCAACCGTTTCCTGCCTGAGACGCCTCTTCTCTCGCGCGTTCGCGGCGGTCCGACCGGAAGCCGAAGACGAAGGCCAGGACGATAATCGCCGCAATGACGAGCACGGCGGGCCGCGTGATCCAATCGAAGCCAAATCGCCCGGTCGACAGGAAGTAGTACTGCTCGAGGATGGGTCCGAGAACCACGGCGAGCACGAGCGCTGGCCGGGACCACCCGCCGACCTTCATGCTCCAGCCCAGTATGGAGAACCCCAGCAGGAACAGCAGGTCCATATAGTCCCAGTTCTGCTGGAACGAGGCGAACACGCACACGACGAGGATCGCTGGCACGATGAAATGAGCCGGGACGGCGGCGACCTTGCCGAAGAAGCGGATCAGGCCGATGCAGAGCAATCCGCCCACGATGCTGGAGGCGATCAGGGCCAGCACGATCAGGAGCGTGACGTCGAGATTGCGGGTGAGCATCTGCGGTCCGGGGATAATGTCGTGGAACAGCATGCCCCCCATGAACACGGCCATTGCCGGGCTTCCGGGAATCCCGAATGCGAGCGTCGGAATGAGCCCGCCGGCGCGCATGCTGCTGCTGGCCGTCTCAGGCGCAATCACCCCCCGCACGTCGCCTTTGCCGAACGTCTTCCTGGCATCGCGTTCCGACGTGAGCGCATGGCCGTAGGCAAACCAGTCGACGACCGAGTTGCCGAGGCCCGGAATGACCCCCACGGCGATGCCGACGAACGACGTCCTGATGGCGAGGAACCAGTGACTCGCGACATCCTTGATCGAGGACGTAAGCCGCGACCAGAAACGCTCCCTCTGCTGCTTGCCATGAGGGGAGATCGATGTGCCCTTCACATAGATCTCGATGATCTCGGGAATGGCGAAGAGCCCGAGAGCGAGGGGGATGAACGGCACGCCCTGCGCCAGATAGAAATTGTCGAAGGTCCATCTCAGGTGGGCCGTCTGCGGGCCCACTCCGACCATGGAGATGACCAGGCCGAGCGCCGCGGCCAGGAACCCCCGGATCATGCTGCCCTTGCTGAGCGCGGCAACCATCGTGATGCCGAGCAGACCGAGCATGAAGAATTCGGGTGAGCCGAAGGACAGCACGAAGGGTCGCAGAATCGGCAGGCTGGCGAACAGGATGATGCCGCCGATGATGCCGCCGAACGTGGCCGCGGCGAAGCCGGCCCCCAGCGCACGGTTGCCTTCGCCCCTCTTGGTCATGGGGTAGCCATCGATGATGGTTGCCTGGGACCCCGCGCTGCCGGGTACGCCCATGAGTATCGACGGAAAGATGTCGCTGATGGAAATCGCCGTGAACAGGCCGACCATCATGATGATGGCGACCGAAGAATCCAGATGAAACGTGAACGGCAGCAGAAGCGCCAGGCCGGCGACGCCACCCAGTCCCGGCACGACACCGAAAAACAGGCCAAGAAGGACGCCGCCGGTCAGCGCCACGATATTCATTGGCTCGACAAGCATGGCCATTGCGGCGATCAGTGCTTCGAACATGGCATTCCCCGCTGACCCCGTATCCGCCGGTGGGCGGACGGGAGGTGCTTCTGGGCTGGCGCGGCGGATGTCCGCTTGAAATCATGCCGCCGCTCTATCCCATTGTTGACGCATCGGATCTTTCGAAAAGTGCATACACTTTCCGGTCTGATGCCCCTAACGGTCGAGGCCGGCTTTCTGCCACCAGCTCAGATAGGCTTCGCGAAGCTCCGGAGACATGTTGGCGATCCGGCGGCTCGCAGCGGTTGCGGTCTCGGCATCGACGATATGCGAGGGCGCGCCGTTCACCTCCGTCGAGCTCAGGAATGCCGGGTCGTTGAGGGTTTTCCAGACCGCATCGGCAAGCACGGCGACAATTTCCCGGGGGGTTTCAGGGGCCGTGTACAATGAGAAGAAGACCGTGTTGGCCATGTCGGCAATATCCAGAGCCTCGGCCAGAAGGCCGCTCACCGGCTCGCGGCCGAGCTGCGCATACACTTCCTGGAACGTCGGAACGTCCGGCGTCTGGGGATCGCGCACGATCTTGCCGTCGACTTGCAATCCGGTCTGCCAGAGCGCGACGATGTTGCCCGCGTCGATCTCGGGTTGAATCTGCTGAGTGAATGCGGGTTCGTTCTCGCTGAAGACATCGGCCTCGCCGCGGAAGATCGCGAGCCGGGCTTCGGATGCGCCGCCTGGATACAGAACCCCCCGGAACGTGCTGTCGAGTACCTGCAGCCGGGCCAGCATGTCGAATGTCGGAATGCTGGAGATGTCACGCAGGCCGACGAAGAACTCCTTCCCCCTGTTGCCGACGAGCGCTTCCGGAGACGGAACGCTGCCGACGTTCGAATAGACGACGGCACCGCCGCCGATGCCCCCAAGGGCATCCATCTTGTGCATGTCGTGCTCGGCGCCGACGATATCGGCCAGAACCTGCCGGAACGCCGTCCCGCCCTGGAACAGCAGGGTCAGGCCATTGGGCTTCGCGGTCCGGTAGAAGTTGTTGAGGCCCGTGACGCCTCCGCCGCCGCCCACGTTCTGGATGACGACATTGGGGTTGCCCGGCACATTCTTCCCCAGGATATTGCCGAGCTGGCGTGCATTCAGATCCGTTGCGGAACCGGCACCCGAGGGGACGATGATGGTGATCGTCTGTCCCTTGAAATGGTTCTGTGCGTCGAATTCCGCCTGAGCGGCCGACATTCCTCCCAACGCAGCCACAGAGAACATTATTGTTGCCGACAGCGCTTTCCAGCTTATGAACATCTGGCTTCCCCTTTTTTATATGTATGAACCGATCAACGGCGTAGTGATTGTTTCATTGAATTTCGAAGACTCCTTCCACTTCTACGCATTGACCGCGCGGAAGCTCGAACACGCCGATCGCCGACCGTGCATGCACCCCGTCTTCGCCCCACAGGGAGGCAAAGACGTCCGATGCACCATCGATGACGCTGAACTGATCGTGGAAGCCCGGCGCCGATTTCACGAAGCCCAGCAGCTTTACGACGCGTGTTATGCGATCCAGGCTTCCGGTCTGATCCGCGATCGACCGCAAGATCGCCAGGGCGCACCCCTGCGCGGCGTATCGAGCCTGGTCGACGGAAACCGTCGTTCCGACCGCCCCCTCTATCCTGTAACCGCCGAATTCGGGCGGCGTGTGCCCCGAAACGAAGAGCAGGTTTCCGGTGCGCACCGCTCCCCGGCGGTTGCCGCTCGCCCACGCGCGAGGCGGCGGCAGCGCAAGGCCCAATGCCTGAAGCTTGTCCTCGATAGTCATGCCGACCTCTCCATCTTCATTGGATGTCCGCTCCCGGAGCGCATGCGCGCTGGCCTCATGTCAGTTCAAGGATGTCCAGCCCGTTCTCGCGATCGATCGTCAGAACGAGCCCGCGCTCATCCACGAAGACATCGTTGGTCTGCGGCGCCTTGCAGCCATCGGCGGGGTTCGGGAGGAACGATGCCACTTCCTTGGGCCGGTCCGGATTGGAGATGTCGACGACCCTGAGCCCTGCTGAGAACCACGCGCAGAATAGCAGGTTATCCGGGCCGATGCGTTCCTGGAACTGGTGCAGCCCCGGTCCGTAGACTTCGTGGCCGTAACGGCCGTTCTCGTCGAGATGCGCTCTCGCCCATGGTGCATCGAAGTCCGTGACGTGGAACTGGGCGATGGGCTTGATATTGCCGTAGTCGCTGACGTCGACAACCCACAGGAAGGCATGGGGCTGTCCGTTGTCGTGCGGGTGTTCCTCGTCCGCGATCACTGCGATGTCCCGTCCGCCGATCTTGTGGGGAACCTTGAGGAATGTGTGCGTGGGTTCGGGGTAGGGCGGATGATAGGTGAATACCCCCACCGTGCGCGGCTCGCCGATGTTCGAGATATCGATGATGCGCGCGCCGCCGTACCAGCAGCCCGCCCATAGCTCGTCGCCGTGGCGCAGGGCATGGTGCAGCCGATGCCGCAGGCCGTCCCAATGCGGCGTTTCGCCACCGGCGATGTGCTGGCCGGGCATCCACCAGCGCGAAACTTCCTCGGGCGCCTCCGGGCTGGACAGGTCGTAGGTGACCAGGATGTTACCCCGGAAGCCCGCCATTTCGGTGCTGATGTAGGCATACCGCTCGCACACGTCGAAACGATGGACGCCCACCCCTCCCGTGGGCTGATGGGTCAGCAGGCGGGGGCTTGTCTTGTCGCTGATGTCGTAGATCCGGAAACCCCCGTCGGGATATCCGCGCCTGGCGACCTCGCGCAGTTCCTCCAGCCGTGTGACCGGGGCGTTGAGCAGGGCGGCCAGCTCGGCGTCGGTCGGATTGCGTCCGTGCTCGGCGATGAAGGCGGCCTGTCTGGCCTCGAGATCAAATCCTTTCCGCAGAAAGTGCCGATCGTGCATTTCCATGTTGCAGATCATCAGATCGCCGACGACCCTCACCTTGTGGGTATGGGAGCGGCTGTTGTCCAGCGTGATCTGTCCGACAACCCGGGGATTGGCCGGATCGCGGATGTCGATGATCGACGTGCCGGTCGGAGGGCTCAGATGCCCGACATAGGCATATCCCCCCGCGACCGTCACCTGACCGCCGCCGGGGATATCCAGCCGCGAGACGCGGCGCATTCTGTTCTGCTGCTCCAAGGGCCCACTCGCCTCCTAAACGTGACCGTAGCGCGCGAGAGCCTCAGCGAGGGACATGCCGCCGTTGAGGCTTTTGCGGATTTCGACTTCCTTGCGGGTCAGGGCTTCAGACCGCGCGAGAACTTCTTCAACGATGGTCGCCGGGATCACGAGGGCGCCGTCTTCGTCGGCGAGGATGAAGTCGCCCGGCTCCACCTTGACCCGCGAGATGGTCGCGCCGCGCACGAACACCGGGCACTGCCATCCGTTGACCTTCCAGCGCGTGATGGACTGAATCGGTGTGCGGTAGCGCGCGAAGACCGGAAACTTGCGCTCGCCGATCCAGCGCACATCGCGGATGCCGCCGTCCACGAGGGCGCCGACGCAGCCGCGCTCCTGCATGCCGATGGCGATCAGTTCGCCGAAATAGCAGATCCCTTCGCCATCGCCCGACCAGACGGAAACGTCACCGTCTTCGAGGCCCGCGCAGGCCTGCATCTTCTCGGCGTCCCCGCCGAGCGGGAACGGGCTGTGCTGGCCGCGGATCGTGTACGCCCAACCCGCAACCTTCCCGGCATCCGCCGGATGGGGCAGGAAATCGGAGGCCAGTCCCTGATCGAAATAGCCCATCTCGTCGAGCACGTCGCCGACATTCGAGGTATCGACAGCCAGAAAACGTTCGCGAATATGTTGCTTGGTAATCTTGTCCATTATGCTCCCCGGATGATCATGAGCGACGTGGGCTAGATCGACGGAATGTATTGTCTGCTTTCCTGTCGCGTCTTCATGCGAAGTGGAGACCGGTTCGCATGAAGAAAACGCACCAAACCTAAGAGTTAGAACGTTTCCATGAAACGATGAGAGGTTCTAGGTGCCCACGCGAAGCGGGGCATTCATCTTGCGCAGGGCCGCGACCACGGAGAGCGCCGTGATGCGTCCGGTCTTCGGATTTTCGGTGGGAATGTTCTCGATCGACAGCTTCAGTTTGGCCGAGTCCGAGTCCACCTCGATATCGTGATAGTTGCGATTGAGATTGGGGTCCGCCCAGATTTCGAGTTCCGTGCGGTCGGGCCCGATACCGGCCAGGGAGAGCGCGACGGCGACGTTGAGATTGGCGGGAAAGCCTATCGCCGCTTCCCGCGGTGTTCCCTTGAAGACGCGCACGGGTTCCGTAATCGAGCTGATGTCGATGCCGTTCTTGACGAGATGGGGCGCGCCGAGCAGGCCGCGTACCGGCTTGCGCGTCAGCATCCGTACCGAATGGATCGTCCCCTCGGCGGCGGCCGTCACGGCATCCAGGCCAAGGAGAGCGCCCGTCGGGACGATGATCTGGCCACCTTTGCGGCGCGCGAGATCGACCATCTGCATATTGCTCAGCAGCGCTCCCGAGCTCAGCACAAGCGCCTTCTTGCCCGCGCGCAGGAACGGCTCCACAACCTGGGTGAAAATGGCGGACGGCGCACATTCGACAACGAGATCGGCAAGCGCCTCGAGTTCGCCGACGGGAACGAACGCGATATCGCTTTTGAGATGGGAGAAGCGTTCACGCGCCGCATCGAGATCCCGCGCCGATATGGCCGAGAGAACGCAGCCGGGCACGCCGGCGTCCAGCGCCTCGATGAGAGCTCCGCCGGCAGCACCCGCCCCGGCAACCGCTACCCTGATTTCCGCATTATTGTTTCGCACATGTGTCATGCGCATCCTCTGACATAAGGAACTGTCCACAATGCCTGGGACAAGTTTCTCCGCCCCAGACTCCGCTCAGGTTAAAGAGCGGAAACGCTACCCGACAAACGATTTGTCTGAGCGCCATGCATGATGTTAGATCATGCATGGGAGGGTTTCATGGCTGCTCGCGACCACCTGCCTTCGCTCAACCTTCTGCGCGGCTTCGAGGCTGCGGCCCGGCATCTGTCGTTCACAAGGGCGGCGGATGAGCTGAACGTCACCCAGGGCGCGATCAGCAGGCAGATTCGTGAACTCGAGCTGTTCTTCGGAAAGCCCTTGTTTGTGCGCATGACGCGCAAGATCGCGCTTACCCGCGACGGGGAGACATTCTTCGAGCACGTCCGCTCTGCCCTGGACAAGATCGACGAAGCCACGCTGGTGATCCTTCACCGGCCCGCGCACCGCCATATCAAGCTCAATATCCTGCCGACGCTGTCGACGCATTGGCTGATGCCGCGGTTGTCCCAGTTCACCAAGGACTACCCCGGGGTGGAGGTGACGCTGGTGTCGTCGATCGATCCCGTCAACCTTGCCGACCGGGAGGCTGATATCGCCATCCGGGTCGGGCCGCTGCCGGGGCAAACCTATGACAGGCTCCGGCCGCGCATTTCGCTGAACATGGTTACGCACTGGTCCGGCGTTGTCAGCGACGAGCTGTTTCCCGATATTCTCGTCCCGGTATGCGCGCCGCAGCTTCTCAGGGGACGGTCACGGATGGCGCCGCAGGAACTGGTCGACCTGCCCCTCATCCAGACGACGACCCGTCCCCATGCCTGGGTTGACTGGTTCGCCGCCCATGATCTTCCGACCGGCAACATCGACTATGCGATGGAGTTCGGGCATTTCTTCATGACCCTTGATGCTGCGCGCCAGGGCATCGGCGTCGCGATCATTCCCACCGTTATTTTCGCCAGCTATGCTCATCGCGCGGACCTCGTGATTCCGCTTGGTCTGGAGTATGTGAAAGGCACGCCCAGTGCCGGCACATACCAGATGCTGACTTTCGCCGATGAGCTCGGGCGCCCGGAAGTGCAGAGCTTCCGGGCGTGGATACGCCGGCAGGCCGAGCTGCTGATGCGTCATTCCGAGGCCATTTTTGCCTGACCGGCAGCGCCCGGTCGGGTCTCCGTCCAACCCTTCTGAGGAAAACGAGATGCTTCGACTGTCCAATCCAGCCCTTGAGCGCATGCGCCGTGATGAGCCTGCGCTCGGCATGATCGTCCGGCTGTCGCGCACGGCCGAAATCGCCAAGGTAGCTGCCGCGAGCGGGCACGATTTCATCTTCATCGATGCGCAGCACGGCCCGTTCTCGCTCGAAACGATATGCGACATCGCGCAAGCCGCCACTGCCCATGGCGTGGCGGGGCTTGTCCGGGTTCGCGGCAGCGACGATCCCGACATCGGCCGGATACTGGACACGGGCGCGGCGGGAATTGTCGTTCCCGACGTGGAGACGGCGGAGCAGGCGCGGGACGCTGTCAATGCGGCCCGCTTTACGCCCCTTGGCCGGCGCTCGGTGTCGGCATCCTATGCCGCATTCGATTTTCGTGCCGTGCCCGGGAGCGAGGCAACACGGGCATTGAACGAGGCGACGCTGGTCGTCTGCATGATCGAAACCCTGAAAGGCATGGAGAATATCGAAGCGATCGCTGCCGTCGACGGCGTGGACGTGCTGCATCTCGGCGCCAACGATCTCCTCGCCGATATGGGACTGCACGGCCAGTTCGACGCTCCGCAATTTGCCACGCTCAAGAACCGTTTCCTTGACGTATGCAAAGCCCACGCCAAATGGAGCGGATTTGGCGGCGACAAGGATGTTGAACGGCAGAAGGATGCCATCGCAAAGGGGGTGCGCTTCGTGACCACTCACACCGATCTCGGCTTTCTGGTTGCCGCCGCTTCCGCAAAAATAGCCGAACTTAAGTGCTCCTAACAAAACCACCTGATCAGCAGGTTCTACGAACGCACCTCGATCATCGCCACCACGAATCTCGCCTTCGGCGATGCCAAAATGACGACGGCTTTGCTCGACAGGCTGACCCGCCACTGCGAGATCGTCGAGATCCGAAACGGATTCCTGGCGCTTCAGGAGCCGCTCCCAAAGCTGAAGCAGGTCCCCCCATTGTCGTCCGGATCGGTCCCTGGCTGGAAGATCGGCAGTTCGACGACCGGTTCGGCTCCGCCGTAGTTCCGATATCGACGACGGCAGACGGCAGCGCCGGCTCGACGACTTTGGCGGCATAATCCCTTGCTGCTGTCGCGCCAGAGCGTTCCACGCCCAGAGCGACGAGGCTCTGCGTCAGCGCATGGTCGAGGGCCGCGACGGGAAGCCGCGCGCCATGACCGTCCACTGGATGCCCGGAATTCGCCGAGGCTGCGGGGATCGCTGCTGCTGACTGGGTGAGCCTGAGCAGATGTCGTCGGTTCAAGGGACAAATGATGGCCGGCACGGCTCACCATCGATAGGTCAGCCTTGCGGTGACCTCACGCCCAGCCCCGTAGAGGCAATACCCGCTGTAGGTACAGGCGGAAACATAGCGCTTGTCGAACAGGTTCGATGCGTTCACGCTGAGCCTGACCCCTTCCCATTTTTTATCCAGAGCGCCGAATTCGCAGAAGGGACTTCGATCGTGTTGCTGATATCGTAGGTTTTGCTGACATAGCGAGCGCCGACACTTATACGGGGGCCGCTTAAGGGCCCTTCCGCAAACGCGTAATCGGTCCACAGCGAAGCTGCGTGCCTTGGTGTGCCGTACGGCACATTGCCGACGTCATTGTTCTCGCTCTTGGTAATCTCCGCGTGAGTGTAGGTATACCCACCGACCAGGCTCAGGTTGTCCCAGACCTTCGCCACGGCGGAAACTTCGATGCCGCGAGACCGGATTTCACCTGTCTGCGTATTGAATCCGCTCGGAACGCCGGGCCGTGGCCTTGCCCCTGAAAGTTGGTCCGGTGTGAGAGTTAGAGTTTCGGCTATTTTGGGCTTTGAAGGGAGCACGGAATGGCACGGAAGGACTACACGGCCGAGCAGGTCATCGGGATGTTGCGGGAGGCGGAAATGCGACTTTCGCAAGGCGAGAAGACGGGTGCGATCTGCCGCAGTCTCGGGATATCGGAGCAGAGCTATTACCGCTGGCGTCGTGAGTATGGCGGTCTGAAGGTGACACAGGCAGCACGCCTGAAGGCCCTGGAGAAAGAGAACACCCGCCTCAGGAAGGCGGTATCCAACTTGACGCTGGATGCCCTGATCCTGAAAGAGGTCATTGAGGGAAAGCACTGAGCCCTTCGCGACGATGTGCTGGCGTTGCTGACCGATCTGTTCGCCCGGCATGGTCCGCCAGCGTATATCCGATCGGACAATGGCGCAGAATTCACCGCAGCCGCTGTCCGGGCCTGGCTTGGCCGCATCGGCGTGAAGACGCTCTACATTGAGCCCGGATCACCTTGGGAGAACGGATACTGCGAAAGCTTCGGCGGCAAGCTGCGCGACGAACTGCTCAACGGCGAAATCTTCTACACATTGAAGGAGGCGCAAATCCTGATCGAGAACTGGCGTCGGCATTACAACACTAGCAGGCCACACAGCTCGCTCGGCTATATCCCGCCAGCACCGGAAGCCATCTTGCTTCGCCCCGAGGGCCGGCTCTCTCTCCTCAGGTCAGCCAATCTCGGCGACCACAATCGCCGGGACTCTAACCTATCCGGTGAACCTCCCTCGTGGGGCAGGCCAATGGCGCTCAATGCCGCCGCCGCCGGGTTGGGCGTTGCCATAGCGGATGTGGTTCTGGCAGAGCAAGCCATCTGCGACGGACATCTGATCATCCCGATTCGCCGGGCGGTGCCCACAGGTGTTTCCTATTTTCTTGTCCGCAGACCCGTGTTGAAGCGTCGGCGACAGGTGCGTGTCGTCGAGGAATGGCTGATGGAAGAGATTGGTCAGGCCAGATCCGTTGTCGCCGGTTTTGCCAACGAAAAGCGGACTGATCTTCGGCGCGCGACAATATCGGCTGCGGTCCGCATCGGATCATAGCCCGCCGTTCAACCCAGAGTGATGACGACGTTCACGCGAAAATGGCAGTGAACTTCGGCAGCACATTTTTCATGCGGAGCGAAAGGGTGCTTCTCTACTTTGCCCCACCAGCGGCTTCCATAATGGCGTGCCGGTTAGTGAAGCACCTTCACTAACCGGCCGCGGTGCTCGGCCGGATCAAGTTTTCATGCAGCTTGGGATCGCACTTGTAGAATTTCGCCGCCATATGTCTCAGGGAGTGGAAAGCCTTCGCCATCCTGCAAGATGTCGGACATATCCGGAGGTCGACCGGGCGCGCCAGCGGGACCTGATCACATTCGGTGGACAGAGCTATAGGGTATCCAGCGTCAAGCCAGAGGGGGCAGGGCTTATCGCGGGTTGTCCCACGGCTGTCCGAAGTCAGATAGCCCCGCAGTTGCCCAGCGGAGGCCGGTGGCGGGCGCTTGCGGTTTCGGCCCCCCCCCCGGAAAGATGGTAACGGTCGCCGGTGAGGCGCGCGCAGGCCGATGCTCCGCTGATCGAGTCCCGCGCCATGGCACACTGAACGCATGATTTGCCGGACTGTCTATGCTATTAAATGAATGAATGAGCAATCTGCGCAAAATTGCACGGATCACTGTCATGAAATTCGCCATAGTGGCGGTGATCATCGGCGGCTATGCAATTTGGGTGTGGACTACTCGCTAGATTGGCCGGAGTTTCCACTCAAGTCGACCCGAAACTCCGCACGTTTTCCCATGCGCGCGGGGTTACCGGGGACGAAATGGATAGCCGTATCGCACGCCTGGTAGCGGAAAGGCGCCGCGCGCATGGATTGGAGGCTTGAGTTCGGCGAGGACGTCGAGCGCGATTCCGCACTGATTTTCGACCATCTTTTCGAAAGCTATGTCGTCCTCGGAGAGGGCATTGAGAAGGCCCTGGCGAACGCCGAACAGCGACTGCTGGATATACGTGCCGACGCCGACCGCATCTGATAGCCCTCTTGCACGGTGAGAAGCACGACGACTTGCTGCCGAGATTGCGCCAGCTGGCCGTTAAGTGGGTTATATTCTGACGGTGCATGATGCGATCGGCCCCAAGGCTGCCCTCCCTGGCCTCTTTCAGATGCTTAAGCGCGTCACACGCAAGAGCAAGGCGCCATGTCCACCGTCGTCTGGTCCAAAATCCTCTAGATGACAGCCTCTTCCAGAAATGGTTCGTTGAGGGGAATGCGCTCGTAACGGAACGGGGTCAGATCCAGTGTCCGGAAGCCGCCCTCGACGATCAGCTCCGCGACCGCGCGGCCGACCGCCGGCGACTGCTGCAGCCCGTGCCCTGAGAACCCGTTGGCGAACATGAAGTTCGTCACGTCTGGGTGAAAGCCGACGATGCCGTTGTGGTCGAGCATGTTGTACTCGTAATGACCCGTCCAGCTCTGCATCACGCGCAGCGCGTCAAAGGCCGGAATGCGGTGCCACAGCGCCGGCCAGATGCGCTCGTCGAATTCCTGATAACGGGTGTCGAAATCGTCGTAGTCGGCAGGCCCGTCGTCGAGGGGGGTGTTGCCCGTCAGGAACAACTCGCCCTCCGGCCGCACGAACGCACCGGACAGGTCGATGACGTTCGGCATGCGGCCGGGGATAGGCGTGGTGCTGGCGAACACGAAGCTGTAGCGCTTGTGCGGCGCGACGGGAATCGACAGGCCGGCCATGGCAGCGACCTGCTGGGCGCGTGGCCCGGCTGCGTTGACAAGAACACCGCACGCAATGCTCTCGCCTGTCGAAAGCCGCGCGGCGGTCACGCGTCCGCTATTCAGTTCGAGGCCGGTGACCGCGTTGTCGATGTACTCGATACCGCTTGCACGCGCGGCCCGGCGCAGGCCGTTCAGCAGCCCCATGGAATCGAACCAGCCCTCCGCGCGCGACCCCCATGAGCCGCCGGCGAGGTCCTCGACATTGAGCCAGGGGAAGCGATCCTTCAGCGGGCCGGGTTCCAGGAAGAGGGTATGAGCGCCAAGACTGCGCTGCAGTTCGACGCGCTCGCGTGCCGCCTGCTCTCCCTCGGGAGAAATGCAGTAGAGATAGCCATATTCCTTGAAGCCGAGGTCGGGTGCCGGCTCATCCTTGTAGAACGGTGCCATCCGCTCCGTGAACCCGCTGATGAACTCGACGCCGAACTGGCTGATCTTCACGTTGATCGGATTGGAGAACTGCTGGCGAATCGCGCTGGTCGACAGCGCGGTCGACGAGAACTCGTAGGAACTGTCGCGCTCGACGACGAGGACGGAAGCGCGCTCTCCGAGCTTCTGGCTGAGCCAGTACGCGATTGAGGAACCGACGACGGCGCCGCCGACGATGACGATATCGTAAGACATACGGGAAGGGGATTTATAGGGAGGGATGGCCATCGCCGCAACTTTCAGAAAGAAAAGGATGCGATCAGATTGTCCGCGCTGCGCGCGAGAAGGCCGAGGTCGGAGCCGACCGCAACCATGGTGAAGCCGTCGCAGAGATAACGGTCGGCATCGGCCTTGGCCGGCGCGAGTATTCCGCTCGCCTTGCCTGCATCGGCGGCAGCCTGCCGGACCGAGGCGATGGCGTGCTGCACGTGGTCTGCGCCGGGATTGCCCATGGCGCCCATGTTGGTCGAAAGATCGCCCGGCCCGACGAAGAGCGCATCTACACCCTCGATGGCGGCAATTTCGCGCGCGTTGGCAACGCCGGTCTCGCACTCGATCTGCACGGCCAGAAGCCGGTTCTCGGATGCATTCCGATGATAGCCGGCGATGCGGCCGAACTGATTGGCACGATGCCCGACGGAGAAGCCGCGAGAGCCGCCGGGGGCATAGGTCATGGCCGCAACGATGTCGCGCGCCTGGGCTGCGGTGCGCACGTTGGGCACCATCAGGCTGCGCGCACCGATGTCCATGAACTGCTTGACGAGGATCGGGTCGTCCGACGGCAGCCGGACCGCCGCTTCGCATGGAAAGGCGGCGGCGACCTGAAGCTGCACCATGATGCTGCGCAGGTCGTTGGGGCCGTGCTCGCCGTCGACGAGCAGCCAGCCTGCGCCGGATCCGGCCATCACCTCGGTCGTCAGTCCCGACGCCAGGGAACACCACAGCCCGATGCAGGGCTTGCCTGCGCGCAGCGCTGCCTTCAGCACGTTCGGACGTTCTTGCACTTTTGCTGTCTCCGTGTCGCGAACCCGATTGCAATTTGTATGATGTCATATATCATACTTGGACACACTGCAATAGTGGTCACCGCATTCGAAAAAGGACAATCGCAGTGCAAATCGGTTTCATCGGACTGGGTGTCATGGGAGCGCCGATGGCGCGTAACCTTGTCGCGGCAGGTCACCGGATCGTCACCTCGCTCAACCGCTCGCCACTGCCGGACGGCTTGGCAGCGGAGGTCGTCGCCAACCCCCGCGAGGTGGCGCGCGCGAGCCAGATCATCATCACCATGCTGCCCGACACGCCTGATGTGGAGCGGGTGCTTGGCGGCGACAGCGGCGTCCTCGCCGGTCTCTCGGCCGGCGCGCTGGTGATCGACATGAGTTCGATCAGCCCCATCACCACCGCGGACTTGGCCAGGGCCGTGCGGGAAAAAGGCGCGGGCTATCTCGACGCGCCTGTGTCCGGCGGCGAGGTCGGGGCCAAGGCGGCGAGCCTGACCATCATGGTCGGCGGCCCTGCGGCCGAGTTCGAGCGTGCATTGCCGATATTCGAGGCTCTTGGCAAGAATATTACCCTCGTCGGGGAGAAAAACGGGGCGGGACAGATCTGCAAGATCGCCAATCAGATCATCGTTGCGCTGAACATCGAGGCTGTGGCCGAGGCGCTGGTCTTCGCCAGCAAGGCGGGTTGTGATCCTGCGACGGTACGCAGGGCACTGCTGGGCGGATTCGCCGCCTCGCGCGTTCTCGAAGTGCATGGCGAACGGATGATCGAGCGCACCTTCGCGCCGGGTTTCCGCATCCGGCTGCACCAGAAGGATCTCGGCCTCGCGCTGGAAAGCGCCCGTGCGCTCGGCGTTTCACTGCCCAATACCGCAACCGCCCAGGAATTGATGAACGCGTGCGGGGCACGCGGCGCGGCTGATGCCGATCACTCGGCACTGGTGCAGGCGCTCGAAGCGCTGGCGAATCATCCTGTGACTGAAACCAGAGGAGCTGCCTGATGCGCGGAACCGGTAAAGCAGATGTATTCGTGATGCTGGCCCACCCTGTGGGTCATGCCAAGAGCCCCGGGATATTCAACGAGATTTTCGAGCAGCGCGGCCTCGACAGCCTGATGGTGCCGCTGAGCTGCCGGCCGGAGGACTTCGACACATTCTGGGCCGGCCTCACGGCGGCCGAGAACGTTCGCGGCGTTATCGTCTCCGTGCCCTACAAGACGGCCGTCTTTCACCAATGCGCGGCTGCGCACGACAGGGCGGCGCGGGTCAGGAGCGCCAACTCCGTCCGCAGGCAGGCGGACGGAAGCTGGTATGCGGACAATTTCGACGGCGTCGGCTTCATCGACGGCCTCAAGGCCGGCGGGCACCGCATCGCGGGGCAGCACATCCTCCAGGTCGGCGCCGGCGGCGCGGGAGCGTCGCTCGCCTATTGTCTGGCCGAAGAGGGCGCGCGCGAGATCCGCCTCCACGATATCGACGAAGCGCGTGCTTCGGAACTTGCCGGCCTCGTGGCCAGGGCGTTCCCGGCTTGCCGCATCGCGGTCGGGCCCGCCGATCCTTCCGGTGTCGACATGGCGATCAACGCAACGCCGACGGGTCTGCGCGCAAGCGATCCGCTGCCGCTCGACGTCAGCCGGCTGACTCCTGAAATAACGGTCGTGGACATCATCATGGAACCGGCCGAGACTGCGCTTCTGCGCGCGGCGAAGGAAATCGGATGCCGCATCCAGCCCGGCAGGCCGATGATGGACTTTCAGGTGCAGGCCATGTCCGACTTCTTCGACATCGACCGGGCGAGGAGCGGCCATGACTGAGGCGCGTACCGTCGTCGTCATCGGCGGCACTTCTGGCATCGGCCGTGCCATTGCCACCCGCTTCGCGCGGGAGGGGGAGAAGATCGTTGTCGCTGGCCGGGATGCAGCGCGCGGCGGTGAAGTCATCGCCGAATGCAGACAATACGGTGCGGCTGCGGCCCGCTTCATTGCCGCCGACGTTGCCGAGCCTGCCTCGGTCGAGCTGCTCGGCGTCGAGACGGAGGCCGCCTTCGGCATCCCCGACGTGGTGGTGAATTGCGCCGGCATCCTGCAGAGCGGCAAGCGTGTGCTCGATCAGGATCTCGACGAGGACGAGCGCCTCTGGCGCATCAACTATCGCGGCACGCTTCTCGGCTGTCAGGTTTTCGGCCGCCTGATGGCTGGCAGGGGCAGGGGCGCCATTCTGAACGTAGGGTCGCTGGCGTCCTTCGCGCCCCTGTCGCTGCCGGCCTACACGCCGGGCAAGCATGCCGTCCTCGGCCTGACGGGCATCCTCGCCGCTGAACTCGGCCCGCAGGGCGTCCGCGTCAACGCGGTCGCGCCCGGCTACACGCTGTCGGACGGGCTGAAGGCGAAGATCGCCGCCGGCGAGCGCGACCCCGACGCGATCCGCGCGACGACCGCCTTGCGCCGTTTCGTGGATCCCGAGGACGTGGCCGAGGCGGCGCTTTTTCTGTGCTCCGAGCGCGCCGCCTCGATTACCGGCGTGACGCTGCCCGTCGACGCCGGCTGGCTGGTGCAGGCGCCGTATGCGCACTACCTGCGCGGCAATCCGATCCGCGCGACAATGGACCCGTGAGAAGGACAATCATGACGGATATTCGGCGCTTCGGCTTCGATGCCTGCATCCATCACAGTGCCCTCTGCAATGGCATGCTCTGCCTGATCGGCCCGGTGGCGCGGCCGGGCCAGTCGGTGAACAGAGGTGCGGGGTTCTTGTTGAACTGATCGTGGCGGCCGTAGTTTGAGTGCGCCTGCCGGTTGGGGCATCATCCCGCATCCGGCGCCGAAATGGGTGGAAGAATATTGATGACCAGACGCAAGCCGCTGTCGACTGTCGTTGCCGAAAGCCTGACCGCGGAGATTCGCTCGGGCGCGCTGCGGCCCGGTGCGCAACTGCCGACCGAGGCAGAACTCTGCTCCGAATACAACGTCAGCCGGACCGTGGTGCGCGAGGCTGTGGCCCGGCTTCGATCCGAGGGGCTGGTCATTCCGCGTCAGGGGCGTGGCATGTTTGTCAGTGACACGCCAGCGTCGCGCAACTTTTCGATTCCCGACGAGGCGCTGAAGACTCTGCCCGAAACCATCTCCCTCCTTGAACTGAGGCTGAGTGTCGAAGTAGAGGCCGCCGGGCTTTGCGCCGAACGGCGCCTCCCGGCGGAAGCGGAAGCGATCCGCGCGCTCATGGAGCAGGTCGACGCTCAACATAGCGACCCAGGCTCAGTGCAGATTCACTATGACTACGATTTTCACCTGGCGATCGCCAAGGCGACGCGGAACGAATTCATCCACGGCTTCTTGAGTTACCTTCGGCCGATGATCGTTCCGCACCTGCAACTTGGCTACGTAGTGGCACCGGAAGTGAAGGATTCATATTATAAGCGAATCCACAAGGAGCACAGGGCGATCGTCGATGCCATCGACCGGCAGGACGATCGCGCCGCGCGCCTGGCCATGCGCAAGCATCTGTACAACAGCCTGGAGCGCGTGCGCGCTCTTGCCCGGGCATCGGGCATCGCGACGACGGATCCGGAGCGGGAGGCGGTTGCCGCCTCTCTTTTCGCAGATATGAAACAGCCGACAACGTCGAGCCGATAGTGGACAGCGGCCCTGATCCCAATTCGGAGGCGACAGCCGGCGTCGTTCGTGCGCGCGAAAGCCACGTTTTATTATGAAATGTCCGCTTTCGGCTCCTTGCTCGTTTCGCGTCGCGCGTTCCTCCCATATTCTTCAGCTGTTACCGCAGGTGCCGTCGAGATAAGCAGCGACCCGCGTCGTTGTGCTCATACGAAAGATTATTTTTCTTTTTCGCTGTTTTTTCTTGGTTGCCCCATCCTGCTTTTGGTCACACGATTGCAAGCAGTTGGGCGATCCCCCGCCGCGTATGGAATGCCCAATCGAGCTGAAGCATGCTGAAGGCGCCAAGTTCCACCGGACGACCGGCTTAGCTGTCGCCCTTGAGCAGTACGGCGGCCGATTGCAGTTGCAAATCCGGAGGTAATTCTGTGACTGTGCTGATCCTGTCAAATGCGTCAATTGTTGGGACTTCCGGCGACCGCTCCATGCCAGCTATGAGCGTTCTGATAGAGGATGGCGTGATCACCGAGGTGTCGGAAAAGGCAATCAAAGCAGAATCAGCCACAGTCATCGACTGTCGTGGTTTGACGCTTTTGCCGGGCCTCATCGACTGCCATGTACACGTCATCGCGAGCAATATCCGGTTGGCCGTCAACGCCACGCTCCCGGATTCGCTCGTAGCGGTGCGGGCGGCGAATATCATGCGCGGCATGCTGGAGCGTGGTTTTACCACGGTTCGCGACCTGGGCGGCGCGGATTTCGGCCTCGTGCAGGCCGTGGAGGAAGGAACAATTATTGGTCCGAGGCTGGTGATATGCGGCAAGGCGCTTTCCCAAACCGGCGGACATGCCGACATGCGTGACCGCTGGGATGAGCGCGCCACAGGAGATTTTACCCGCAAGCTCGGCAGCCTCGGCCGCCTATGTGATGGTGTTTCCGAAGTCCGTCGCGCTTGTCGAGAAGAGATCAAGGCGGGGGCCAAGTTTATTAAGATCATGGCAAATGGCGGCGTCGCCTCTCCCAACGATCCGATCTCCTTCGTACAATTTTCCCTGGAAGAAATCAGGGCCATCGTTGATGAGGCCAGTAACGTCGGAACCTATGTTGCTGCCCATACTTACACGGATGAATCTATTTTACGATGTGTCGAGCAGGGGGTTCGCAGTCTGGAACATTGCAATCTTGTGACGGATGCGACTGCTACACGAATGGCAGAACTGAACGCGTTTGCTTGTCCGACACTTGTTACACTTGAGGCGGGCGTGAAGCATGGCAAGCAACTCGGAATGCTTGAAGAGAATTACCGGAAGATAGATGATGTGCGCCTCGCGGCATATACAGCTCTCGATCGGCTCCAGAGGGCCGGCACAAAGACTGCTTTCGGTACCGACCTGACGGCTGAACAACTGCACCCCTATCAGGCGGATGAGTTCCTATACCGTCGGGAGGTTCTTTCCTCCCGTGCCTTGATCGACTCGGCCACGACAGTTGCAGCCGAACTTCTCAACATGGAGGGCGCGATCGGTGTGATAGCGCCGGGTGCTCACGCCGACATCATTGGCGTGACGAGCGATCCCCTGAGAGACATCGAAGTTCTTACCAAACAAGAAAACATGCCGTTAATCATGAAGGGCGGACGTTTCGTGAAGGAGTTCAGACCAAGCACCGGTCACTGATATCGAATTGGCATATAAAAACTCAGCATACAAAAAACGAAGGGGAACTACATGTCCAACTTACGCATTCAGGATGCTGCGCTCAGCCGCCGGCAGGTTCTCCGCGGAGCGTCCGCGATGGCTGCGGCTTCGTTCATCGGCTTGCCCACGGCAGCGCGAGCCGACGGACCGTTCCGCATCGGTGCTCTCAATTCCGTGACTGGCGCAGCAGCGGCTTTTGGAACGGGCGTCCAGAAGACGATCAACGCGCTCGCCAGGGAGATCAATGAACTTGGCGGTCCGGCAGGCGTTCAGTTTGAAGTTTTCTCCGAAGACAGCCAGACATTGCCGGAGCCTGCACTGCTCGCGGCCAAGAAGCTTATCGAAGTCAACAATGTCCGAGCCCTTCTCGGTGTCCAAACCAGTCCCGAAGCTCTGGCCATCATCCCGGCCAGCAATGCGGCCGGTGTGCTGCTTTTCCACACCGGTGCGGCTCCCAAGCTGCTTGTTCAGAACGAGAAAGGGCTCGCCTTTGCCTTCTGGCCGAGCAGCGTCTGGTATGGAAGGGCCTATTTCGACTTCGTCAACAAGGAAGGTTTCAAGACGCCTGCGTCACTTGTGCTGACCAACGACGCATCGATCGGCAACGCCCGCTCCTTTGGCGAAAGCTGGGGTGCCCAGTATGGTTCTGAACCGCCAAGTGTACGGTACCAGCCCAATCAGCCCAGTTACAGGGCGGAAATCCAGCAAATAATGTCTTCCGATCCGGACATCATCCTGCTCCACGGCTATGAACTGGATGCGACGATTGTGCTTCGGCAGCTCTTCGAGGTCGGCTATACTGGGAAAATCATCACACCGGAATTTGCTGCAACCTCACGCTTGATCAGGGCGGTCGGCAGTGAGCCGGTGGAGGGCATCTATGTTCTCAAGTTCATTCCCAATACGGAATCTCCGAGCTACCAAGTCTTCCAGGAGTTCGTATCCCGTGTCGGGGGGGACTATATCGAGGGCAACGTCTATGCGGCCATCGCGTACGATCAGCTAAATCTGCTTGCCCTGGCGATGGAGAAGGCCGGTGCAGGTGCAACGAACGCACAGATAGCGGCCGCTATACCGGAAATCAGCAACCCCGATGCGCCGGTCGTCACCAGCTTCCAGGAAGGACGTGAAAAGCTGCGCTCTGGTGCCGAGCGCGTGAATTACGAGGGCGCATCCGGTCCGTGCGATTTCGATGCCGAGGGAACCACGCCTGCGGTTTTTGGGGTCTCTATCATTAGGGACGGCGTCGTGCAGGGCCTTTGAGGCTCTGTGGCGCCAATACGCTCATGTTCTACGTCAATCTCGCGCTCGCGGGCGCTGTACAGGGGCTTTTGCTTGCCACAATCGCCCTGGCCGTAACCTTGTGCTTTTCGGTCGCGCGCTTTTCCAATGCCGCGACCGGGGACCTTATGACCGTGGGGGCTTATGCGGTCGTAGCCTCGCAGATGATAGTCGGAACTTCGCTTGCCGGCGGCATCGCTGTATCGGTCATAAGCGTCTGCCTTATCAGTCTGGCCTCATATTGGCTGGTATTCCGGCGGTTGAGTCACTCGTCACCCATCATGGCGCTGATCGCGTCGGTGGGATTGGCTTTCCTCATGCGTGGCATTGTTTCGTTCTTCGCTGGTCACGGGCAATATCCCATTGATTATCCGATACGCAAGGCGCTCGTCTTCCAAGGTATACGGATCGTGCCGATCGATATCTGGATATCGCTATCCTCAATCGGACTGCTCGCCATTGTGTTCTGTATTCTCTACCTGACGCAGATCGGCCTGCATGTGCGGTGCTTGGCGGATAACAGGGAATTGGCCCGCGCCAGCGGCATCAAGACGAACAGGGTGATGGTCGTTCTTTGGGCGCTGGTTGGTGTTGTCACCTCATTGGGTGGCGTGATGACGGGTATGAAGACCATCGTCAATCCGGAAATGGGTTGGAACCTGTTGCTGCCGGGCTTCGCTGCAGCGGTATTGGGGGGGCTGGGCAACCCTATCGGTGCGGTGGTCGCAGCTGTCCTGCTGGGCGTGTCGAGCGAGATGATCACGCCGCTCGTCGGGTTCGTCTACAAGACCGCCTTTTCCTATGCGGTCTTGATGATAATTCTGATTCTTCGTCCCGAAGGCATTTTCGGGCGTGTCGAACAGGTGCGGTGATGACTCATTACCTGCTCACTCTGATTTCGATCGGCGGCATCTACTTGCTGATGGCTCAGGCACTGAACTTCCAGTACGGGTTCTCCGGGTTAGCCAATTTCGGCGTCGTAGGCTTCTTCGCGACAGGAGCATATTGCTCCGCCGTTCTGACCCTCTATGGACTGCCTGTCGCCGCAGGGATCGCGGCAGGCGCGGTGCTCGCAGGAATCCTGGGACTTGTGATCTCGACACTGTGTCTGGGCCTGAGGTCGGATTACCTGGCCATCGTGACGTTGGGGTTCAGCGAGACTGTCCGAATAACAGCGGTCAGTGAAGAGTGGCTGACGAACGGAACGCGCGGTCTCGCTGGCATTCCGTCTATGTCGTTGCCCATCCTTGATGCCAATGTCGCGAATGCTGCTATCATCGTGACCGCGAACGTTGTCGTCGCCGTAGGGCTTGTGTTGTTGATCAAGAGCCCGTTTGGCAGAACCATCCGTGCCGTTCGCGACGATGAGATCGCCGTGGAAGCCATTGGAAAGATGCCATTGGCATTCAAGCGACGGGTCTTTGCGCTCGGCAGTGCGATTATCGGTGTCGCCGGCGCACTCTATGGCCACTACATTGGTTACATCAGCCCGGATCAGTTTCTGCCGTTGACGACGTTCTATGTCTGGATCGCGGTCATCATGGGTGGTGCCGGGCGACTGTCTGGTCCTCTCCTGGGTGCGCTGATACTTACGCTGTTCCTGGAGGGGTCGCGTTTTTCACGCGATTTCGCGATCGGCATATCGGAGGTCGAGATGGCCAGCATCCGTTTCAGCATCATCGGATTTGCCTTGATTGCGCTTGCCATATGGCGTCCGCAGGGGCTTTTGGGGGATTACACCAAGAAATGAGCTTGGTCCTGACAAACCTGAATAAGGCCTATGGCGGACTTGTTGTCGTGAGAAACGTCAGCATGGAGGCGCCCGCGGCGCAACTCACCGGGCTAATCGGCCCGAATGGGGCGGGCAAGACGACGCTATTCAGCCTTGTCAACGGCGTGCAGTCTCTTGATAGCGGCACGGTCTCACTCCACGGCCACGATCTGACGGGCCAGCGCGCCTATCGCCGTGCCAGAGCCGGATTGGGCTGGACGTTTCAGGTGCCCCGTCCGTTCTCGCATCTGACCGTCCACGAAAACCTGTGCGTTGCGGCAATGAATCAGCCGGGAGACAGCGTAGGCAAGGTCCTGTTTACCAGACGCAACGTCATCCGTTACGAGAAGGAGCTTCACGAGCGAGCGGATGGCGTTCTTGAGTTCCTTCGATTGACCAGGGTGCGCGAACAATTCGCCCGTGATCTTTCCGGCGGTCAGAAGAAACTGATGGAACTTGGCCGCGTCCTTATGCTGGAACCGAGTTTCATCCTTCTCGACGAACCCTTTGCGGGCGTGAATCCCGCTCTTATCGAGGAACTTGCCGAGCGTATCTGCGAAGTGAAGGAGCGGGGCATCGGCTTTCTCATCATCGAGCACAATATCGGCGCGCTGTCCCGGTTAGTCGGGCGTATGATTGTCATGGACCGCGGAGAGATCATAGGGGACGGGGCACCTGATGTTGTCCTGGCTGATGAGCGAATCCGCCTCGCCTACATGGGAGGCGAAGCATGAGCCTGCTCTCCATCCAAGAGTTGTTCGGCGGTTACGGCGAGGGCGATATTCTCAAAGGGGTGAACATCCATGTCGGGGAGCAGGAAATCGTCACCGTCGCAGGGACGAACGGTGCCGGCAAGTCGACGCTGGTCAAGGCCATCATGGGCCTGCTCACGCACGTCCGGGGCAAGATCATCTTCGATGGCATTGATCTGCTGGCTTTTAGTGCCGAAGCACGCGCTGAATTGGGGATCAGCTATGTGCCACAAGTGGCCAATGTCTTCAGCACTCTCACGATTATCGAGAATCTGAGTTCGACACCCGTCCCCGCTAAAGAACGGTCGCGTCGTATCGAAGAGATGTTTGCGCAGTTTCCAGCACTGAGGGAACGTAAGCGGACACTGGCACGCGCGCTTTCCGGAGGCGAACGCCAGCAACTCGCGTTTGCCCGTGCACTGATGACACAACCGAAGCTGATCGTCCTGGATGAGCCTACTGCGGCTCTTTCGCCGGCGTTGAGCGACCAGGTTTTCCAGCGGGTAGTTGAACTGCGCCGCCACAATTGCTCAGTGCTGATCATCGAGCAAAGAGCACGTCAGAGCCTGGCAAAGAGCGATCGGGGATACATTCTGGATCTCGGCAAAGTTGCGGCCTCGGGTGCGGCGCCGGATCTTCTGGCAGATGCATCGCTTGCGGAAATGTTCCTTGGCATCCATCGCGATGAGCACTCGCCTTGATCCGCCAGAACGACCTGAAAGTGCAGTAGAAGCCTGAGGAGAAAATCGAAGGGAGGCCCTCTGACCTACACATGGTGATGTTGTTCAAGGTTGTGAGGATGGCTTCTATCGTGCCGATTGGAAGCTAAGCGTTCACTCCTCCTGGTTTTCCGGATTCCTTAGCGTTGCCCAAGACACGCAATGCGCGACAGACAAAAGGGGAATAGGTGTGCAGACAGCCTTCATCACGGGTGCGACGAGCGGAATAGGGCGCGCCATTGCAGTCTCGCTGAGCGAGGCCGGTTATAATGTTTATGCGGTCGGCCGCAGCAGATCGGCTCTGGAAGAGTTACGCGCCGAGCGGCCCGGCATTACCCCGGTTGCCGTCGACGTCACCGACCGCGACGCGATCGAAGCGGCAGTGACCGGCCTGCATATCGACGTGCTGATCAACAATGCCGGCATCATGCCTCCGCTCGGAAACTTCGCTGACATGAAGGTTTCTGACATTGATGCTGTTCTGGAAGTCAATCTCAGCGCGGCGATTCTGCTGACTCGGTTGATCGTCCCGCAGATGCGGGAACGGCAATCCGGCCATATTGTCTTCACAGGATCGTCGGCGGCCCATGCCGCGTTTCCTAATGTTGCCGTCTATTCCGCTACCAAGGCGGCGATTGCTGGCTTTGCGGCCGCGCTGCGCGCGGACCTTTCGCAATACGGCGTCCGCGTGACCGAGATCGTGCCCGGCCGCGTGGAAACCCAACTCTACAAGGACATACTCGAGGCTGAGGCGCGTGCTGCCATGTATGCCGGCAACCTCGCCGTGCAGCCCGAGGATGTGGCCAGAATGGTGGTCGCCCTGCTCGATCTACCTGCATGGGCTGACGTGACCCGTTTCGACATCATGCCAACCCGCCCGACCACGCCGAGCGGAAGCAAGTGAGGAGATGGATATGAAGGATCTTTCGGTACTTATTGTCGGCGGCGGTTCCGGTCTCGGTGCCTTGCTGGCCCAAATGGCTGTCGAAGACGGGGCCGCCAGGGTCGGCATCGTTGACATCAATAGGCAGGCCGGGGAGGCCGCGCTCGAGCCGGCGCGTGCGAAGGGCCTCCAGACGGCCGTTGCCGAAGGTGACATCCAGGTCGGTTCGCAAGCCCATGCCGCCTTCGATGCTGTCGCATCGGAACTGGGGCGAATCGACACGTTGATCAACTGCGCCGCAATCTATCCGCGCCGCCCGCTCCTTGAGATCACGGATGTCGAGTGGGATGCCTCCAACGGCATCAACATCAAGGGTACCTACCACATGATGGTGGCCGCCGTCCGGCACATGCAGGCGCAGGAGCCAAAGGATCAGATCCGGGGACGCATCGTCAACCTGACATCGGTCGATGCCTTCAAAGCTCACCCGCAGAACGCCCACTACGCCGCGACCAAGGCCGCGGTCGTCAGCCTCACGCGTTCCTTCGCGCATCATGTCGCCAAGGACGGCATTCTGGTCAATTCGGTTGCGCCGGCCGGCATGGCGACGGAACGCGCCCGCGCACTCGGCTTCCTTGAGGAGCTTGCCAAGGCCAGCCCCCTGGGCCGCGGCGCGCAGCCGACCGAGATCGCCGAATGGGTGCTGATGACCGGCGGCCCGAAGAACACATACATGACCGGCGAGAACGTCATCGTCTCCGGCGGGTACATCTATGCCTGATCGCATCAGGCCCCCTGCCGGTCGGGCAACCGATACCGCCGTGTATCCGGCGGTGACACCCTGAACAGAAGGAGGGACAGACGATGAGCGGTAAGCTGCGCCTTCCCCCGCTCAACGCCCTGCGGGTCTTCCATGCGGTCGCCCGTCACAGGAGCCTGCGTCAGGCCGCCGACGAACTGCTGGTGACGCCCCAGGCCGTGGGGCAGCAGATAAAGCTGCTTGAGGATACGCTGCAGGTTACCCTGTTCGAGCGCAGGGGACGCTCGATCGAGCTGACGGAGTCGGCGATTCTCTTGTCCCACTATGTGGAGGCCGGCTTCAACGAGTTTGCGGAGGGGGTGCGGCGGGTCACGAAGGCCTCCTATCGCAACCGCATCAACCTCAATGCCAGCCCCTACTTCGCAACCCGCTATCTCCTGCCGCGTCTGTCCTCCTTTCGCGAGATCCTGCCGGGTGCCGACCTGCGCCTGACCACGATGATCGACATACCGGACTTCGCCCGCGACGACATAGACATGGCAGTGCAGTGGGGTTACGGCGACTGGCCGGAGTACGAGTGCACGTTGCTTGTTCCCGACCCGAAGATCATCTGCTGCACCCTGCAAATCAGAGAACAGATATCGACCCCTGCAGATCTCACCCGGTTCACCCTGCTCGATATGGTCAAGTCCAAGCGCCTTTGGCCGGACATTCTGCGTTTTCTCGGCGTCGAACCGGCGGACGGCGGCAGAAGCATCGGTTTCGACAGCGCTGCCTCGATGCGCCGTGCCACCTTGCAGGGCATCGGTGTCGGTCTCCTTTCCGTCGCCGACGCGGAGGAGGATCTGCGCTCCGGCGCTCTGGTGGCTCCGCTCGGATGCGACGTGCTGGCCGGCATGAATGCCGACGAGGTTCCGGGCTTCTATCTCGTGCTTCCGCGCGGGCATCTGCGGGTGAAGAGCGTTGCCGCGCTTCATCGTTGGCTGATCCAGCAGGAGTGGAGCGTGTTGTGAGGACTTTGCGATTTCGGATTCCGATGCGGCATCGCCGCCGGGTGTTCGGAAAGTGTTCAGGGTCAGCCCCGGCCGCGCACCCAATAACGTTTCTTATTCAGAGGAGATCACAATAATGGAGACGAAGAAGACCATGAAGATCTTGAAATCGGGAGCCATGGCGCTTGCACTCGCCATGACCCAGTTTGCGCCTGCCGCCGAGGCGGCCGGCGGCAAGACGCTGGAAACCGTCAAGGCGCGTGGCACGCTCCTGTGCACCGGCCATGACGGTTCCTATCTCGGCTTCGCCGAGGTCGACGACAAGGGCAACTGGAAGGGACTTGACATCGACCTGTGCCGCGCCGTTGCTACTGCGGTCCTGGGCGATCCCTCGAAGGTGACCATCATCCCGATCAGCTGGGCGCAGCGCTGGCCGGCGCTCCAGTCGGGCGAGGTCGACCTCGTCATCAAGGCATCGGGCGCGACGCTCAGCCGCGATACCGACCTCGGCCTCCAGTTCTCGTTGTCGTATTATCTCGGCACGACCAAGATCATGGCGCACAAGGAGCTGGGTCTCGCCTCGCTCAAGGACGCCGATGGCGGCACGATCTGCATTCCTGCCGGCACGACCCAGCAGCAGCAGATCGCCTCCTATACCGCCAAACTCGGCATCAAGCTCGAGCCAGTCTTGATCGAAAAGACCGAGGAACTGGAGCAGGCCTATTTCTCCGGCCGTTGCGACCTCTATACCCAATGGGGGCCGGTGCTGGCGATCGCGCGCGTCGCAAAGGGCAATGTCGAGGAGCACGATATCCTGCCCGACGTGCTGGCGCTTGAGCCGGAAGTCGTCGTGATGCGCCAGGGCGACGACAACTGGGTCGATATCGCCAACTGGACGCTTTCCGTCCTGTGGTTCGCCGAGCAGGAAGGCATAACCTCGCAGAACGTCGACGAAATCCGCGCCAATCCACCGAGCCCCGAAATCAGCAAGCTCCTGGGCGTGACGCCGGGCATGGGCTCGGGTCTCGGCCTTCCCGATGACTGGGCCTACAAGGTCATCAGGAATGTCGGCAATTATGCCGAGATTTTCGACCGCAACCTCGGTGCGGGCTCGCCCTATAAGATGGATCGCGAAATGACGGCGCTGTGGAACGCCGGCGGCGTTCTCTTCCCCTACCTGATCGACTGACGGATCAGCCCCGCCCGGCGTTGCGGGCGGGGCTGCCTCCGTTTCGGAAAAAGCCTGTCAGGAGAAAGCCCTCATGTTTGCCTTGTTGCGCCGCCAGAAAGTCCGCAATGCGCTATTGCAAGCGCTCTTCGTCGGGACGATAGCCTATATCGTCATCGGGGGCTGGCTGAACGCGCAGCAGACAATGCAGCAGCAGCGCATCGTGTCCGGCTTCGGCTTCCTGTGGAGGTCAACCGGCTGGGAAGGTAATTTCTCCTTGCTGTCGGCGACCCCGAACGACCCCTATTGGTGGTTTTTCGTCATCGGGCTCGTCAATACGCTGTTTCTCGGGACGGTCGGGCTCGTGCTGGCCACGCTGGTCGGCCTGATGATCGGTCTGGCGAGAATATCGTCGAACGAGATGCTCCGGCTTCTGGGGCGCATCTACGTCGACTTCTTCAGAAACATCCCGCTGATCCTCCAGGTTTTCTTCTGGTACGCTTTCGTGACGCACCTGCCGGCACCGCGCGGCGCCTATGATTTCGGAGGCCTGAAGCTCAGCAGCCGCGGCATCTACGCGCCCGTTCCCAATGTGGACGGGGGATATCTGCTGGCATCTGCTGTCTGCCTGCTCGCGGCGATTGTCGTTCCCCTCTGGCTGGGCGGCACCCGCCGGATCGCCCGTCCGCCTGGAGAAAGGCGCAGCCTGCGTCTCGTTGCGTTCCTCGGCCTTCTGGCGCTTGCCGTACTGGTTTTCGTAGCCGGCCGTGTTCCGGGCGAACCGCTCTTCAGCGTGCCGCAGTTGCAAGGGCTGAACCTGCGCGGCGGCGTGCGCATCTCGCCCGAGTTTTCGGCTCTCGTCATCGCGATGACGATCTACGGCGGGGCCTATATCGGCGAGATCGTCCGCGGCGGTTTCAAGGCTGTCGGTCGCGGGCAGGTCGAGGCCGCCGAGTCCCTCGGCCTGACGCCGTGGCGGATATTCTGCCACGTTCGTCTGCCGCTGGCCTTGCGCGCTATGCTGCCGATCCTCGCCAACCAGTACATCTGGCTCATCAAGGCGACCACGCTCGGCATCACCATCGGCTTCACCGATTTCTTCATGGTCGTGGCGATCACCATCAACCAGTCGGGCAATACGCTGGAGGCCATCGGAATTCTCATGGCGGGCTTTCTTCTCATCAACCTGTCCCTGGCCGCGCTGTTCAATCATGTCAACAAGGCCATTGCCCTCAAGGGCAACCAGTTGCGGAGCTAAGGGATGACAGCTCTCCAAACTGCCGCCGGCTATCGGCTTTCGAGCCTGCGCAAGCGCTTTTTCCCGACACCGCTGCAGGCAGCGCTCTCGCTCGCCTCGCTGCTGCTGCTCGCCACTCTCGCGTGGAGGATACTCGACTGGGCGATCCTGTCGGCTGTATTTACCGGCGAGGGCGGCCCCGCGGCCTGCGCGGGGGCGCAGGGAGCCTGCTGGTCGGTGATCGCCAATCGCTGGCGCATCATCATGTTCGGTCTCTACCCTTACGAGGAACAGTGGCGGTCGGCGCTGGCCTGTCTTGTCGTCGTCGTCATGATCGTACTGAGCTGCCTGCCGGCCTTCTGGACCGGGAAGCGGATCGCGGCCGTCTGGATACTGGGCGCGGTGCTGTTCTACGGTCTCATGAAGGGCGGCGTCTTCGGACTGCGTTACGTCGGAGAAGAGGCATGGGGCGGCCTTGCTCTTACCCTGTTCATCTTCGTTTCCACCTGCCTGATCGGTTTTCCGCTGGCGATCGCCCTGGCGCTTCTGCGGCGGACCGAGCTGCCGTGGATCTCACGCGTGACGGGTCTCGTCATCGATTGCGTCCGCTCACTGCCGCTGATCTCGATCCTGTTCGCCTTCGCGGTCGTGGTGCCTTTCATGCTGCCGAACTGGTTGCAGGGCGACAAGCTCTATCGGGTGATCGTCGGCTCTGCGTTGTTCTTCGCCGCTTATCAGGCCGAGATCGTGCGCGGTGGCCTGCAGGGCGTCGCACACGGACAGGAAGAAGCTGCCAGGGCGCTCGGCATCCGCTACTGGCATCGCATCAGCCGCATTCTTCTGCCGCAGGCGATGCGCAATGCGCTGCCGGCGACGATCAACCAGTTCGTGATCTCCTTCAAGGAAACGTCGCTCGTCATCGTCGTCGGCTTCTTTGAGATTCTGGCGTCGGGTAATGCCGCCTATGGCACCGGCGAGTGGACCTTTGCCTATGTCGAGGTCTACGCGTTCATCGCCCTCATCTATTTCGTCTTCGTTTTCAGCCTGTCCCGCTACGGCGCCTTCCTCGAGTGGCGCACGGCGATCGGCACACGCTAGGAACTCGTCATGACCCAGATCCTGCCGCCAGAGACGCCAGCCGTCCAGATCGAGGCAATGAGTAAGCACTATGGAGCGTTCAAGGCTCTGAGCAACATAAACCTGATCGTGCCCAGGGGGCAGAAGGTGGTCGTGTGCGGCCCTTCCGGTTCCGGCAAGTCGACGATGATCCGCTGCATCAACCGGCTCGAGCAGCATGATGAGGGCCGCATTATCGTTCTTGGCACGGAACTGAATGACGACGTCGCCCGCATCGACGAAATCCGCCGCGAGGTCGGCATGGTGTTTCAGCACTTCAACCTTTTTCCGCACATGACGGTGCTGGAGAATTGCGTACTGGCGCCGACGCTGGTGCGCAATATTCCCCGTGCGCAGGCCGAAGCCACCGCGATGCGGTATCTGGAGAAGGTCCGCATTCCGGAGCAGGCGTTGAAATATCCGGGCCAGCTTTCCGGCGGCCAGCAGCAGCGCGTGGCGATTGCGCGCGCGCTGTGCATGCAGCCGGAAATCCTTCTCTTCGATGAACCCACGTCGGCGCTCGACCCGGAAATGATCAACGAGGTGCTCGATGTCATGGTCACGCTCGCTTCCGAGGGCATGACGATGATCTGCGTCACTCACGAGATGGGCTTTGCCCGCCGCGTTGCCGACCGGGTGATCTTCATGGATGCCGGCGAGATCGTCGAGGAGGGACCGCCCGAAACGTTCTTCGTCTCGCCGACCAACGAGCGCACGAAGCAGTTCCTGTCGCAGGTTCTGCGGCACTGACGTGGCGAATGAAGGGGCTGCGCCATGACCGACCTTGCTACTCCGCTATCTCAGGTGCTCGGCCCGAAAGGCTGGCTTTCCGGAGAGGATGCCGCGCCCTACAGGCGCGACTGGCTTGACCGCTGCGGCGAGCAACCGCTCGGCGTGGCGCGGCCGGCCTCGACGCAGGAAGTCGCGCAGGTGATGAAAATCTGCGCCCGCGCAGACGTGCCGGTGGTGCCGCAGGGCGGCAACACCGGCCTTTGCTGCGCCAGCGTGGTCGACGGCGGCGATGGCGTCATCCTGTCTCTGGAGCGCATGGCTCGCATCGCTGAGCCGGACCGGGCGAGCGGCTCGGTCGAGGTGGAGGCGGGAGCCGTGCTGGCGACGCTGCATGAAAGCCTCGTGCCTCACGGGCTGATTTTTCCGCTGCATCTCGGGGCGGAGGGCAGTGCCCGGATCGGAGGGCTGATCGGCACCAACGCCGGCGGCAGCCACGCACTGCGCTACGGCATGACGCAGGATCTCGTTCTCGGTCTCGAAGTCGTCTTGGCCGACGGCACCGTCTGGAACGGCCTGCGTGCGGTACAAAAGGACAATGCCGGCTACCAGCTTCGCAAGCTGTTCTGCGGGGCGGAGGGCACGCTGGGCGTCGTCACCCGCGCGATCCTCAAGCTCTATCCTGCCCCCAGACAGCGCACGACCGCACTCCTGACCGCACCAAGCCTTGCTGCTGCCGTCGAATTCGGCGTTCGCGTGCGCACCGAGGCGGCGGAATTCCTCTCCGGTCTGGAGTTCTTTTCCGATACGGGCCTGTCTTTCGTTCTCGACCACCTTGATGTCGGCGGGTTCCCATTGAAGACGCGCGGCGAAACGCATCTTTTGATCGAACTCGGTTCGGCTTCCTCCCTTGTTCCGCTGGACGACATCCTGATGGCCCTGTTCGAGTGGGGGCTCGAACAGGGGCTGGTCCTTGACGGCACGCTGGCGTCGTCGAACGTGCAACGTGCGCATTTCTGGAAGCTGCGCGAGGAACTGCCTGAGGGACAACGGCTGGAAGGCCCGCAGCTCAAGCATGACATATCCGTCCCCCCGGGCCGGGTGGCGGATTACGTCGACGAGGCGCGGACGCTGTGCGACGGGTTGCTGCCGGGCATTCGCGCCAATCCGTTCGGCCATCTCGGCGACGGCAACATCCACTTCAATCTCTCGCCGCCGCCGTCCGCTGCCGATTTCAGCGGGCGGGGCAGGGACATCGCCCAGGCGCTGGCCGTGCTCGCGACGCAGATGGGCGGCAGCTTCGCCGCCGAGCACGGCCTCGGGCGCAGCAAGATCGCGCTCGCCGACAGCCAGCGCAGCACGGTTGAGCGCAATCTGATGGCGACCCTCAAACGCGCGCTCGATCCGGACGGCCTGTTGAATCCCGGCGTCATCGTCGCCCGGCAGGTAAAAAGAATAACTTTATAATGGGCCGGATTTCTTCATTTCGCTCCGGTGCGCGGACGGGCACCCTTCAGACGGGCCGACAGAGCCGGCGATGGCCGGCGGCATACAAGAAAAAGAGGTGAATGATGCGTAATGGCGGTCAGCTTCTCGTCGAATGTCTTCTGGCGCTCGGAGCGGCCAAAAGCTTCGGGGTTCCCGGCGAAAGCTATCTTGCCGTTCTCGATGCGCTGCATGACACGGTGGGCAGGCTCGACTACATTCTGTGCCGCAACGAGGGTGGCGCGGCCTTCATGGCCGCCGCCTATGGCAAACTGACCCGCACACCCGGCATCTGCTTCGTCACGCGTGGCCCAGGCGCGACCAATGCCGCGATCGGCGTCCACACCGCCATGCAGGACAGTGTGCCCTTGATCCTGTTCGTCGGTCAGGTCGGTACTGATATGAAAGGCCGCGAGGCCTTTCAGGAAATAGACTACCGCGCCGCATTCGGCGCCATCGCGAAATGGGCGGTTGAGATCGACCGGGTCGAGCGGATCCCGGAGGTTGTCGCGCGTGCCTGGAGCACGGCGCTGTCCGGCCGGCCCGGCCCCGTCGTCGTTGGGCTGCCGGAAGACGTGCTGGCAGCATCAACCGACGTGCCGCCCCTTGCCGGCGCGGCGCGGATATCGGAGCCGGGCGCGACACTCGAAGCCGTCCAGGAGGCGACGGGCATTCTCGAAGCGGCACAACAGCCGCTGATCCTGATCGGCGGGGCAAACTGGAGCGATGCCGGGCGGGCGTCGCTGAAGGCGTTCGCAGAGTCATCCGACATTCCCGTCGTCGCTGCGTTCCGCTTCCAGGATCAATTCGACAATCATTCGCCGGTGTTCGCAGGCGAGGCCGGTGTCGGCATGCCGCCGCACGTGCGCCGCCTGATCGGCGAGGCCGACGTGATCCTCGCCATCAACGTCCGCTTCGGCGAAATGACGACGGACGGCTACAGCCTGTTGTCGGTTCCCTGCGCCCGTCAGACGCTGATCCATGTCCACGCCTCGGACCGCGAAATCGGCAAGATCTATCAGCCCGCCCTCGGCATTCAGGCCGGCCCGAATGCCTTCACCGGCGCGCTGACGCCGGTCTCCGGCCCATGGGCGCAGTGGCGCACGACGGCGCGGGCCGACTACGAGAAGGCCTTCGACGCGCCGGCGCAGCCGAGCCCCGTCGACATGGTCGCGGTCATGCAATGGCTGGGCGAGGCGTTGCCTCCCGACGCCATCCTCACCAACGGTGCCGGCAACTTCACGGTCTGGCCGAACAAGTTCTTCCGCTTCGGCGAAAAGGCGCGACTGCTCGCGCCCCAATCGGGCGCGATGGGCTACGGATTGCCCGCCGCCATCGCCGCCAAGGTCGCGTATCCCGGGCGCGTCGTCGTGTGCTTCGCCGGCGATGGCGATTTCCAGATGAACTGTCAGGAACTCGGGACCGCCATGCAGGCAGGCGCGCAACCGATTGTCCTCATCCTCAACAACGGCATCTACGGCACCATCCGTGCGCATCAGGAGCGCAACTTTCCCGCGCGCGTTTCCGGTACGACGCTGCGGAACCCCGATTTCGTCGCGATCGCCCGCGCCTACGGCTTCCATGCCGAGCGCGTCGTCACGACCGCCGATTTTCCCGCGGCATTCGAGCGCGCACTCGCATCCGAGAGCGGCGCGGTTCTCGATCTCGATATCGCCGCGGAGGCGCTCACGCCGCGCCAGACCCTTTCCCAGATGCGCGCCGCCGCGCTCGCTTCGCTGAAGGCCAAGGAATGACCAGACGAACAAGTGACAGCCGCCCAAATAGCATTCGTCTTGGAGCGGATATAGGAGGCACGTTCACCGACATCGCGCTCGATGTCCGGGGCACGATCTATTCGACCAAGGTTCTGACCAATTACGCCGCACCCGAACAGGCGATCCTCGACGGCATCGAGGAGGTGGTGAAGCAGGCCGGCATCGCCTTCGGCGATCTCGACCTCGTCATTCACGGCACGACGCTTGCCACCAATGCGCTGATCGAGCGCCGGGGTGCGAAGACGGCTTTCGTCACCACCGAGGGGTTTCGCGACGTCATCGAGATGCGGACGGAAAACCGCTTCGAGCAATACGACATCAACCTGCGCCTGCCCCCGCCGCTGATCCCGCGCGAACACCGCTACACGGTCGCCGGCCGCATCGGTGCGGAAGGGCAGGAGCTTCAGCCTCTGGACGAGGCGGCGCTTGAGGCGATCGCCGACAGGATCGCGGCTGAGGGTTTCGGGGCCGTCGCCATCGGCTTCATCCACTCCTACACCAACCCCTCTCATGAGAAACGGGCACGGGACATCCTTGCCCGCAAGCTCGACATTCCGATTTCGCTCAGCGCCGAGGTCTCACCCCAGATGCGCGAGTTCGAGCGGTTCAACACCGTCTGCGCCAACGCCTATGTGCGTCCGCAGATCGGTGAGTACCTGCTGCGCCTGCAGGAGCGGCTGAAGCAGATGGACGTGAGCGCGCCCGTCTTCATGATTCACTCGGGCGGCGGTTTGATCTCGGTCGAGACGGCGTCGGAATTTCCAGTGCGGCTCGTCGAATCCGGCCCCGCTGGCGGCGCGATCTTTGCAGCCGACATCGCCCGCCGTTTCGGCATCTCGTCCGTCGTGTCCTACGACATGGGCGGCACCACAGCGAAGATCTGTCTCATCGAGGATTTCACACCGCGTACGGCCCGCACCTTCGAGGTCGCGCGAACCTACCGCTTCTGCAAGGGATCAGGCATGCCGATCTCGGTCCCCGTCATCGAGATGATCGAGATCGGCGCGGGTGGCGGCTCCATCGCCTGGATCGACGCCATGGGCCGCATCCAGACGGGGCCGGAAAGCGCGGCGTCCGAACCCGGCCCCGCCTGTTACGGGCGTGGCGGCGAAAGGCCCGCCATTACCGACGCTGACCTGCTTCTCGGCAAGATCGACCCCGACAATTTCGCCGGCGGCGCGATCAGGCTCGATCGCGGCGCTTCGGAAGCCGCCGTCGGGCGCCATATCGGTGATCGGCTGTCGCTTGGCACCCTGCCGGCTGCTTTCGGCATCTGTGAGGTGGTGGACGAGAACATGGCCAATGCCGCGCGCGTTCACGCGGTGGAAAACGGCAAGAACATCTCCGACAACATCATGATTGCTTTCGGCGGTGCGGCGCCGCTGCACGCCGCAAGACTGTGCGAGAAGCTCGACATCGACCGCTGTCTGGTGCCGGAAGGCGCAGGCGTCGGCTCGGCCATCGGCTTTCTCAAGGCGCCGTTCGGCTACGAGGCGCTCGCTTCGCGGCTTGTACGGCTGGCGCGCTTCGATGCCGATGAGGTCAACGCGCTGCTCGACAGTCTGAAGACGACGGCGGAAGGCTTCGTGCGGGCTGGCACCGATGGCCGGATCGTGCGCGAGATCACCGCCTTCATGCGCTATGCCGGGCAGGGCTGGGAGATCCCCGTTCCCTTGCCCGACCGCGCTTTCAACGCCCGCGATGCGGCATGGCTGAAGGATGAGTTCCGTTCCCATTATGCCCACTTCTTCGGCCGCGCGATCGATGGCCTCGATGGGCTGGAGATCGAGGTCGTCACGTGGTCGGTGAAGGCGCAGGACGAGCAGGCAGCACCTTTGCGCCACGAGATCACGCTCGGCCATCGCACCGTTTCGTCTGCGATCGCACGCGACGTCTTCGACCCGGCGACGGCTTCGATGCAACCGTCGCTCATCATCGAGCGCACCGATCTGCGGCCCGGTGACCGGGTTCCCGGACCAGCCGTGATCGTGGAGCGCGAAACCTCCACGGTCGTTACGACTCCGTTCGACGCCGTGTTGCAGGACGACGGTTCCATCCTGCTCGTCCGCAAGGAGATCGAGGCATGAGCGACATTGGCAATATCCGCATGCAGGTGATGTGGAACCGTCTGGTATCCGTTGTCGAGGAGCAGGCGCTGACCCTGCTGCGCACTGCTTTCTCGACTTCGGTCCGTGAATCGGGCGACCTGTCGGCCGGTATCTTCAACCCGCAGGGCGAGATGCTGGCCCAGGCCGTGACCGGAACGCCCGGCCACGTCAACACGATGGCCGAAGCGGTTGCCCATTTCATGACCGCGATTCCACGCGATGAGATGTTCGAGGGCGATACCTACGTCACCAACGACCCTTGGCTCGGCACGGGGCATCTGCACGATATCACCATGGTATCGCCGTCCTTCCTCGACGGCAGGCTCGTCGCCTTCTTCGCCTGCACGGCCCATGTGGTCGATGTCGGCGGGCGCGGTTTCGGTGCGGACGGCAAGTCCGTCTACGAGGAAGGCATCCAGATCCCGATCATGAAATTCGCCGAGAGGGGCGTGGTCAATCGCGACCTCGTGCACCTGCTGCGGGTGAACGTGCGTGAGCCGAACCAAGTGGTCGGCGACTTCTATTCGCTCGCCGCCTGCAACGATGTCGGCAGCCGCCGGCTCATCGACATGATGCGCGAGGCCGGGCTCGCCTCGCTCGACGAACTTGGCGACTTCATCTTCTCGCGCACCCGGGAGGCGATGCTTACCCGCATCGCCGGCTTGCCAAAGGGCAGCTGGTCCAACGAGTTGACAACCGACGGTTATGACGAGCCGGTGAAGCTTGCTGCCGCCGTGACCATCGGCGAAGACGGGCTGCATGTCGACTTTTCCGGGAGCGATCCGCAGAGCCGCTGGGGCATCAACGTTCCGATCATCTACAGCAAGGCTTATGCCTGCTATGCACTCAAGTGCGTCGTGGCGCCGGATATTCCCAATAACGCGGCGTCGCTTGCCCTGTTTACGGTATCCTCGCCCACCAACATTCTCAACGCCGCCCGTCCCGCGCCGGTATCCCTGCGCCACGTCATCGGGCACATGGTGCCGGATCTGATCCTCGGTGCGCTGGCCCGCGCGCTGCCGGACCGGATTCTCGCCGAGGGAGCGGCGGCCCTGTGGAACATCCATATCTCGGTTCGTCCCGTCGCCGGCGTGGAAGGCCGCCACGCCGAGGTGCTGATGTTCAATTCCGGCGGCATGGGCGCCCGCCCGGGGCTCGACGGCCTGTCGGCCACGGCTTTCCCTTCCGGCGTCCACACCATGCCGATCGAGGCGACTGAGAATACCGGCCCGATCGTCGTCTGGCGCAAGGAACTGCGGCCCGATTCCGGCGGAGACGGCGAGTTTCGCGGAGGCCTCGGCCAGATCATCGAGATAGAGGCGCTCGACGGGCATGAGTTCGACTTCTCCGCCATGTTCGATCGCGTCCGCCATCCCGCCAGGGGAAGGGCAGGGGGAGCGGCCGGCCGCGCGGGCGTCGTGCGGCTCGACGACGGCACGCTGATGCGGCCGAAGGGTTGGCAGCACGTGCCGGCCGGCCGCCGCCTCGTCCTCGAACTGCCCGGCGGCGGCGGCTACGGCCCGGCCGAGCGCCGCAGGGCCGAGGCGCGCCAACTCGACCTGACCAGAGGATACATTACGGAGGAAACCAGATGAGCTACATCGCATCCCGGCTGTCGGTCGTGAAGCCGTCCGCCTCCATGGCCGCATCGCAGGCGGCCAAGGCGCTGCGGGCGCAGGGGATAGACGTCATCGATCTTGGCCTCGGCGAGCCGGATTTTCCGACCCCTTCGCACATCATCGACGCTGCCTTCGCGGCCGCAAGGGCGGGTGAGACGCTCTATACCGCTGCCGCCGGCACACCTGCCGTGCGCGAGGCCGTTGCCGCCAAGTTCCGGCGCGAGAACGGGCTCGATTATGGCGCGGACGATATCGTTGTCGCCAACGGTGCCAAGCAGATCATCTTCAACGCCCTCCTGGCAACGCTGGAGCCGGGCGACGAGGCGATCCTGCCTGCCCCCTATTTCGTTTCCTACCCGGAAATGGTGAAGCTGCTCGGCGGTTCGCCGGTGATCGTGGAGTGTCCGGAGACGACGGGCTATCGTCTGACCGCGGAACGGCTGGAGGCGGCGATCACGCCGCGCACCAAATGGCTGTTCCTCAACACGCCCGGCAATCCCACCGGTGCAGTCTATTCCGAAGCCGATCTGAAAGCGCTCGGCGCGGTTCTGGCGCGGCACCCGCAGGTGCTGGTGCTGTCCGATGAAATCTACGAGCACATCATCTTCGACGGGCGTCCCTTCGTCTCCTTCGGCAAGGCCTGCCCGGAACTCAGGGACCGGAGCCTGATCGTCAACGGCGTCGCCAAGTCCTATGCCATGACGGGCTGGCGCGTCGGCTATGCCGCCGGGCCCGCGCCACTGCTCAAGGCGATGGCGACGATCCAGAGCCAATCCGTCACCTCCGTCTGCTCGATCGCCCAGGCAGCGACCGTGGCTGCCCTCAACGGTCCGCAGGACGAGGTGGCGCGGTTCCGCCATGCCTTCGAGCGTCGGAGAAATCTTGTGGTCGAGGGTATCGCCGGTATCGACGGCCTGACGCTCGTCGC
This sequence comes from Pseudochelatococcus sp. B33, assembly GCF_053570585.1. NCBI lineage: Bacteria > Pseudomonadati > Pseudomonadota > Alphaproteobacteria > Hyphomicrobiales > Chelatococcaceae > Pseudochelatococcus > Pseudochelatococcus sp. B33. The sequence goes on from NZ_JBSEFH010000012.1 coordinate 98,824, forward strand.
TCCCGAAGGGGCGTTCTACGCCTATATCGGCTGCACCGGCCTGATCGGGCGCCGCACGCCGGACGGCACAGTGTTGGAGAACGACGTCGCAGTGTCCCACTACCTTCTGAACCGGGGGCGGGTATCGCCGGTTCCCGGCCTTGCCTATGGCCTGTCGCCCTATTTCCGCATCTCGACAGCCACCGCCGACGAGACCCTGACCGAGGCCGTGTCCCGCATCGGGACCGCCGTGGACGAACTGGAGTAAGCCGCCATGGCACGTTACGAACGCATTCTGCTCACCGGCGCAGCTGGCAGGCTGGGCACCGAACTGCGCAAGGGGCTCGCGCCTCTCGCCGACAAGATCAGACTGGGAGCGCGCAAGGGCTTCGATGACCTCGCCCCCAACGAGGAGCGGGCCGTTTTCGATCTTGCCGATATGGAAGCCACTATCGAGGCGACGCGCGACTGCGATGCGATCGTCCATTTCGGTGGCGCCTCGCTGGAATCGCCGTGGCAGACCATTCTCGACGCCAATATCCGCGGCTCCTACCACATCTACGAGGGGGCGCGGAAGCACCGCGCGCGGCGCGTCGTCTACGCCTCCTCCGTGCATGCCATCGGCTATCACGAGCTCGAAGCCCACATCGGTGTCGACGCGCCGGTGCGACCCGACAGCCTTTACGGCGTGTCGAAGAATTTCGTCGAGAGCCTGAGCCGCCTCTACTGGGACAAGTTCGGCATTGAATCCGTCTGCCTGCGCATTTTCTCGTCGTTCCCGGAACCGGTCGACCGGCGCATGCTCTGGTCGTATCTGTCGTTCGCCGACTGTATCCGGCTCGTCGAGGCATCGTTGACCGCGCCGCGCGTCGGCCACACCATTTCCTTCGGCCTGTCGGACAATAGGGTGAAGACGGTGGATAACAGCGGCGCCAATCATCTGGGCTACGTTCCGCGGGACAGCTCGGAGCCGTTCCGCGAGGCCGTCGAGGCAAAAACGCCGGTTCCAGACCCGCAGGCAGCCTCGGTGAAGTATCTCGGTGGCTGGTTCTGCGAACTGGGTCATCCTGACGACGAGAGGTGAGATCGGCGCTCCCGGTGGGCGGTGTCGAGGCCGGGCGTATCGGGCGCATCTTTGAATCGCTTAAGGAAAGATATGCGACTGAAAACTAGGTTCCTCGATAGTGTCTTCGGGGAACACGGGTCTCCGATTCCGATAGGTCAATAAACCCGGTCTGTAGTTAGATACACCCGGCGTATCGACAACGATGCAAGTGCCAAGTTTTTCAAAGGATATCTTGAAATGATAGCCTGATTTCGCAACGATAAGATCGAATTCGTCGAGCTTAACACCCTGGCTATAGAAGGCTGCCGGATCTTGAGTGAAGCCCGGAATGCTCGTAACAAGCAAAGTCAGATTGCCTCGACGCAGGATTGCGGTGCCTCCCAACATTCCTGGCTCACCGGCGAGAAACGGCCCTTCATGTATGAAGTGCCCATCTCCCAGGTTTTCGATCAACCAGCTTCCCGTAACAGGGGGAACGTCTTTCGAAAGCCTGCCTCCAATCGGCTCCGAGTAGATCGCGCCGCAGCCGAGGCTCTTTGCATTTGAAACAGCTATTGGCTCTGTCAATGGAACGACGGCTCGCATGGACGGCCAGTGCTCCAACAATGCGGAAATGATAGCAGTACCATCGCCGGGTGCTCCGGCGAGCACCCGGTCTCCCTGATCGCCAATGATGACCGGTCGAACTGTCCGCTCCTCGGCGAGACTTCTCAAAACATCATCCAAAGGCGCAAAGTCCGGCGTAAATTCATGCCGGCGCTCCCACAAATGACGCGCAAGCCTGGTTGCCGTCTCTTTTCCGAGGGCGGCATCGTCGTTTGAGATTACCGTCACACATTGGCCGGCCAGTGCCACGTCGAGCAGCGTATGTGTATTGTAGATCGATATATCGACAATAGACGGTTCTTCTGAAAGAATCTCGCGCCGGGAATTGTGTATGTCCGCCAGGGGTCCGGCGGCCGTTTCCATCTTGCTTCCGAACATCAGCGGAATCCACACTGCTGTTGTGACCGGTTTAATTTCCTTTTCGATCGCTCGCAACATGAGTGCAACGGCTCGTTCGCCAGCAATATGATAGTCGGTATGCGGGTTTTCCTTGCATGCAACAACGACATTCGCGGCGGCGAGCATCGCAGGGGTAACATGAGCGTGCAGATCGAGGCTGACAGCAATCACCGCCTGCGAACCGACGACATGGCGCAGCGCACCGAGAAGATCACCCTCCGGATCGTCGAGAGACTCCGTAATCATGGCGCCGTGGAGTTCCAGATAGACGCCATCAGGTTGTGCGCTGGCTGCCGCTTTCAGAATGTCATTTTTTAATGCTGTATACACGGCATCGAGGACTGGACCTCCGGGAGGGGCCACGGCGGATAAAGCGGGCACAATCACCGCACCCTCTTTTTCCAGTTCACTGATCGCGCCACCTAGCGAGGAATTTGTTTGCCGCGCTGCAACCACCAGTTCCCGGCCACGATGCACGACAAAATTCTCCTGTGACGTCCTCAAGGACGTAAAGCTATTGCCCTCATGAAAGATTCGAGCAACGAGGATGCGAACCATGGAGGCCACCCCATTTTTAGGAAAACACAGTGAAATCACGTCTGACTATTTAGACATAAGCAGAAAAGGGGATCGGTGAGGTACGGCCACATCCTTAGATCGTCGCAAGCGGCGTAACAGGCGAGCCCGCAGCGCCCGGCAATCTCAGCGGAGGCGCTGAGAGAAAGAACCGGAATCTGCCGCGTTTTCCAAGACTCTCCGCGAGCTCCGCCAGATGCCACAGTTCGCCCAACGGCATTCCGAGCTTGAACAGGCAGTGCTCATGGAGCGGAGCGGCGGCGCAGGGAAGCTGTGCCGGGGCGGCGGGAAGCGCCTCTATAGCGTAGTTGTCGGCAACGAGCGCGGCGATCTCGGCTTCTCCAATCCACGCCAGAAGTTGCTCGTCCCGACCCTCGAGTTCGATCGCGTTCGCCCGCAATCGCTCCAGATCCGGTTTGCCTGCCATTTCGACCAGAAGGTCGGCGAATCCCGTGCGGAGACAAACTATATCTCCCGGCTCCACCACAATTCCATCGATTTTCAAAACCGTCATCAGATCAGTGTAGGTGACGCGCCTTGCCGTCCCCCCGAAATGCTTGGTGAGATCGACAAGCACGCCTCTGCCCTGAATTCCCGCGACAGCCATGGCATCGATACCGATCGGACCTGCTGATGACCAGGTTCGCCCATCCGGCGCTACTCCCGCCACGACATCGGTTCCACCTCGATACCCATTGTAGTATATAGCCTCTGCGGTGCCGTCGCCATCTGCATCAAAAAGGGCACCGCCATGTGCAAGGCCATCCCATTGCGTCGAATATTGACAATAAAGCATCACGTAATCGTCGCTGATGACGTCAGTTGCGCCCGATGCCACATCGCGTAGCAGAAAGTTGTAGTTTATATTCTTCCCTCTCCTTGTGGGGCGTAGCTGCGGCGGATGCCTTCGAGGATTGAGGATGCTGCCGCCCGGCAAGTCCAACGGTAGGCTCAGGCAGAATACGATTCCCTCCCGGATTTCACGCGCCGCAGCCAGCCTTCTTTCATCGGTTATGAAATTCAACGTTCCCAGCCGATCGTTCACGCCGAAGCGGCCCCAATTGGAGCGCTCCGGCCGCTTCACCCACCGCTGGGCACAGCCCGATTTCTGCTTGTCAGTCACGCGTATCACCGTGCAATCCAGGTATTCCACCGCTTGAGGATCGTATCGTTGTTCTGGCCGAGCCATTCGTAGTCGATAGAGACGATACCTGGCAGGTTTTCCTGATAGGTCGGCTGTTCCTTCTGCTCTTCCGGCGAATAAAGTGCCAATGCTGATCTCGTTGATGGCGAAATCGCGGCGGCGCGTCCGTAAGCGACCTGAGCCTCCGGATTATCGAAATACCAATTCAGAAAGCGGATTGCGTTCTCCTTGTTTGGAGCATCCTTGAAGATCGACCAATGCGCCATGTTAAGGGTCGCGCCATCCCAAATTCTCTTGAGAGGAACACCTTCATTGCGGAGAAACTCGGTGCGTGTGTTCCATATGAGCCCGAGCGATACTTCCTTTTCCCGGAAGGCGCGCTGGATCTGATCGCCTGTACGCCACCAGACTGCGATGTGGGGACGAATCTCATCAAGCTTGGCAAACGCCCGATCAAGGTCGAGCGGAAAGAGCTCATTCGCCGGTACACCGTCTGCCAGTAATGCTCCGACTAATGCGCGCCAAGGATCGCCGAAATTGGAGAGAGCACGTGGCCCGGGAAAATTCTCTACGTCATAGAAATCCTTCCAGTCGGACGGCAGAGGTCCCTTGAAAAGGTCCTCGTTGGCGACAAGCAAAGTAGCGCCGAAACCCGAGAGCACACCATAGCGATTGCAGGTGTCCGGGAATCCATCAGTCTTTGCTTTCGGGACCAGTGCACAATCATTCCCCAGATCGAGGAGCAGTGAATTGCGCCCCGGCACCCATACATCGCCTGACCCAACTTCCATCAAATCCCACTCCACGCCGCTGGAGTCCGCCATGGCGCGGAGCAGGCCCCAGCGCTCGCCAAGCGCGCCGGCTACGAACGTGACTTCGATACCGGTTTCCTTGGTAAAGGGAGCGAATACATGCTCACGCAGGATCCGTTCATACTGACCGCCAGTCGCTGCCACCACGAGCTTCTTGCTGTCCTGGGCAAATGCAGGTGAGGCAAGTAAAAGTGCGGACATCGCACCCATGAAAAATTTCACGAGCCCGCAAGAACCGCGGGGACGATGCCGATCGCACGTATTGATACAATTTTTTTTCATGGATTGCCTCCAACTCCCTCGATGGAATTATTTGATGCCTGCACGCGGGAACGCTACGGTGTAAATTCACCGCCATTGATATCGAGGATCGCGCCGTTCACGAACCCGGCTTCCGGTGCAACGAGGAAGGAGACGGCCCGGGCGATGTCCTCCGGTCGACCGAGACGTCCGATCGGGATGCGTGCCAGAGCTTCCTGGTTGACTGCCGAATCCGGGGAACCGGTCATGTCCGTTATGATGCGGCCGGGGGCGATGATGTTCGCGGTGATGCCAAAGCGCGAATATTCGCTCACGATGGACCGGCTGAGGCCAGTTAGGCCACTCTTCGATGCCACGTAGGCAGCACCGGCGATACGGGGCGTCGCGCGGCTGGCAAGCGAGCCGATGAACACGATGCGGCCGTAGTGGCGTTCGACCATGGCCGGCAGAACGCATTGGCAGCAGACAAGAGCGCCGGTCAGGTTGACCGTCAGGACTTCGTGCCACTCGCCGAGGTCGACTTCCGCCAGGGGGATGCGCCCGCCGCTGCGCTTGGGTGAGTATCCCGCATTGCAGACCAGCACGGACGGGGCTGCCCAATCCGCCGTGACATCGCGGAAGAAGCGACATACGGCGTCGGTATCGCGCAGATCGACCGCCGCCGACCGTAGCCGGTCCGCGCCGTGGGAACCGGCCAGAGCGGCGGTCGCGTCCGCAACCCGTTCCGGCTGGTGGCTGAAGAAGGCGACGCGGTAACCCGCATGCAGAAGCGCGTCAGCCACCGCAAAGCCTATGCCGCTCGATGCGCCGGTGACCACGGCGACGGGCGTCGCTCCATCGGTGCCGATCATGGTGCACCCTCCCCATAGGCCGACCCGGTCTCCGAAACATCAAGCGTCCCGTCATAAAGGGATAGGGGCGGATGCGCATCCGGGTCGGTCAGGATTTCGATGAGCCATGGGCGGTCCGAGGCGAGCGCTTCATCGAGCGCAGCGCCGATATCACCGGGCATCGCGACGACGGTCGCGCCGCAGCCGCAGGCGCGTGCGATGGCCGCGTGATCGACCGGGGCGAAGTGGCAGGCGCTCGTATAGGTGCCGAACTTCACCGTCTCGGCATCCTTCTGATAGCCGAGAATGCCGTTGTTGAGGACGATGACGGTAACGGGCACCCGGCTGCGCACCATGGTCTCGAGCTCGGCCCAGCTATGGGCGAAGCCGCCGTCGCCGACGAGTGCCACGACAGGCGCTTCCGGGCGCGCGACCTTGGCTCCGACGGCGAGCGGCAGCCCCCAGCCGAGGCCGGCGAGGCCACGCGGCGTGATGAAGCGCTGACCGGCTTTGCCCGCGCGAAGCTGACCCAGTATCCACATGGAGGAATAGCTCGCGTCGGCCGTGACGATCGTCTCGGGCGTGAGCCGGGTCTGCAACTCCTTCATCACCCGTTCGGGCCGAATGGGGTTGCGATTGCTGCCCGCAACCGAGGCGCGGTCCGCCTCGAAGGTCGCCCAGGCGGCTGCGATCCGTTCTTCAATTTGCGTCCGGGCAGCGCGGCGGCGAGACAGGTCGCTGCGCTCGATGACGGAGCAGAGGGCTTCGAGTGTCGCCGCTGCATCGCCCGCCAGCCTCAACGCTTCGTAATTGCGGCCGATTTCCGCCGGATCGACATCGATGTGGATCACACGGGTGCCGGGTGTGATATGGCGCCAGCTATCGGTGCCGTTCTGATTGGTGCGGGTGCCGATGAGAACGACGACATCGGCCTCGTCCAGAATGGGTTTAGTGTGCCGCCCGAGAGAGCGCGGCCCCGTCAGCGATCCGAGCACGCCGCCGGAAAGCGGGTGGAATTCGTTGACCGCGCCCTTGCCCATGTTCGTCGTGAAAACGGGCAGATGCGCCATCTCCTGCAAACGGGCGAGCGCGGCGACGGCGGCGGGGGATATCGCCCCGCCGCCTGCGATCACCACTGGCGCACGGGCGGCGGCAATCAGTTCCGCCGCATCGCGCACGATGCTGTCAGCCGGACGGGTGCGGTCAACCGGCCAATAGCCGTAACTCCCATGGCGGGCATGCTTCGGTGCGGCCGCCGGCTCGCGCAGGAGATCCGCGGGGAGAAGGAGCACGGCCGGCCCCGGCCGGCCGCTGCCGGCGGCAATGAAGGCCTGGTCGATATAATCATCGGCGCGGTCCGCCGTGATCATGCGACGCACCCACTTGGCGCATGAGGTGAAGAGCGCGAGGTGGTCGAGTTCCTGAAAGGCGTTACGGTCGAACTGCGGCCGCTCGACTTCCTGCACCAAGGCGACGACGGGCACGCTCGCCTTGAGCGCCTCGGCGAGCGGGGGAACGAGCAGCGTGGCGGCCGGTCCATTCTGGGCGGCAACGACGGAGATCTTGCCGGAGACGCGGGCAAATCCATCGGCCATGGTGCCCCCCATGTTCTCCTGTCGATAGGCAAGCTGGCGAATACCGATCGCCTCACACGCGAGAATGACGGCGGACGGCAGACTCTGCCCGAAAATCACCTCGACACCATGGCGTTTCAGGGCGTGCGCGATCGCCTGTGCAACGGTCTCTGCCATGGTCATTTTCCTTCCAGCGCGTCGATGAGCTCTGCACGCTCGTCGAGGAAACGGTCGAACACATCGCTGATGAACGCGATATTGTCCTCATTCATCGGCGTTGACAGGCAGGCCGCCGCCGCATTGGGAAGGACGATGCCGTTGGTGGTGAAAAATCGGCCGAGTTCCTTCATCATGGAAGCAGCCTGCGGGCTGAGGAAGGCTTCGCGGAATTCGCGTGGAGGGGTGCGTCTGGGGTGGATTCGGAAGAGGGAAGCGACGCCGGTAACGCTCAAGGGGGCGTCACGACGCGCAATCGCCTGCCGGAGGGTATCCCGTAGCTGGTCGCCCAGCCGCTCGAGACGGTCAAAGGCCGCGCGATCCAGCGCATCCATGGCGGCGAGCCCCGCTGTCATGGAGAGCGGATTGGCGGAGAAGGTGCCGCCTTGCGGCAAGGCGGGGCGGCTCGCTCCGGCGTCGAAGACGCCCATCACATCCTCGCTGCCGCCAATGGCGCCGATGGGAAGCCCACCGCCGATGATCTTGCCGAGCGTAAAAAGGTCGGGAATGAGTCCGTAGCGTGCGGAAGCTCCCTCGAAGCCCTGGCGCAGGTTGAGGACTTCATCGCTGATGACGAGGATGCCGTGGTGGCGCGCCGTCTCCTGAACGGCGGCGATGAAATCGGGAGTCGGAGGGGTGAGCCCGCCACGGCTCGGCATGGGGTCGATCAGGATGGCGGCGAGATGCCGGGCATGGTCGGCGATGCGGCGGCGCGCGCCATCAGCATCGTTGAACCGCAACACCACGACGTCGTCGAGCACGGCCTGCGGCATGCCGCGGTAGTAAGGGGTGGAAGCTGGATGCGCGGGATCGCCCCAGGTCTGAGGCGTTATGTGCTGGCTGACCTCAACCCAGTCATAGGCGCCGTGATAAGCGCCCTCGATCTTGGCGATGCCCGAGCGACCGGTGAAAGCGCGGGCCGCTTTGATGGCAAACATGACCGCTTCAGTGCCCGTATTGACGAAGCGGATACGCTCAAGATGCGGGATGCGGGCGCAGAGCAACTCTGCCAGCGCAATCTCGATTTCTGTGGGATTGGCGAAGCAGCTCCCGCTTCTGAGCTGCCGGGTAACGGCATCGATCACAGGCGGGAAGGCATGGCCGTGGATGAGTGTCGTGAAGTTGCCGTTGAGGTCGAGAAAGCGGCGGCCGTCGACGTCAACCAGAAACGCTCCTTCCCCGTGATGCATGTAACGCGGGACGGGGTCGCGCTCGATGGTGACCCTTGCTGTCCCATCCGGAAACACCTTGCGCGCCCGGGTGAAGGCTTCATTGGAGCGAGGGCCGATGATGGATGAGGACAGAGCAACAGTATCGGACACGCGGATTTCCTCCCGACGGATTGATAACTGGCGTTATGATAGATTTTTTGAAATTTGATGCAACAAAAATCAGGAATAAAAAATCTGCCTTGTCAGGGGCTGGGCTGCTCGCGCCGGGACGTCAGGTTGCTTGCGAGTTGACCAGTTCGCTCAGCCGGCGATAGCCGTCGCGCAGGTCGTTTTCAATGGCGGCGCGAACGGTCGCGGGGTCGTGGTCCCTGAGGCCGCGCAAGGCCCACATATGATTGGACACGCCGTGCCGGTTGACGGCAAAATCCGGGTACAGATCGTTCAGAGACGGGCCGATGCGCAACCATTGCGATTCGATCATCGCGACGAGGCGTGGCATTTGCGCCCGCTCGTAAATGCGGAAATGGAACTCCTTGTTGAGGCGCAGTACATCTCTGTAGCGTGCCTCATCCAACGCGCTATTGAGCTGTTCCTGCGTCCTTTCCAGAAAGTCGATATCCGCTTCCGCTACATGGGGCGTGCCCTCGAAGGCGGCGAGTCCTTCGAGGGCAAGGCGAATCTTTGTCACCTCGTCGAGTACGGCCATGGTGAGGCGGGGGACGATCACGGTCTTGGGGCCGAGATTGAAGAGCGCCCCTTCTCCGATCAGCCTGTTGATGGCGTCGCGAGCGGGCGTCGTGGACACCTGCAGGGCTTGCGCGACCGAGCGCACGGTGAGTTTGACGCCTGGCCGGAATTGCCCGCCGATGATGGTTTCTTTCAGGCTTTCATAAGCCAGTTCGCCAAGGCTGCCCTGGCGATCGAGGGGGATAAGGGAGGCGGAAGCCGAATTCTGATGCATGAAAGACCATATACGTTCTCGGCGAACAAAATGCCATTAAAATTCCTTATTGACAAGCGACAGGCAACCATAAATGATGTATCAAATTCCAAAATTTGAGCCATCGACGGGATGGAGGGGTAACGCGTGATCGGTGCTGGCAATAGGATCATCGGGAGCGAAGTATCCATCGAGCGGATATCGAAAAATTACGGAACCGTGTCGGCGGTCGAAAGCGTATCGTTCGCCGTTGAGCCGGGGGAGTTCGTGTCCCTGCTGGGGCCGTCGGGTTCGGGCAAAACGACGCTTCTCATGATGATCGCGGGTTTCGAGTTGCCCAGCGCCGGGCTTATCCGCGTCGGCACGCGCGATCTGACGTATGTGCCGCCGAACAAGCGCAATATCGGCATGGTCTTCCAGAAATATGCGCTCTTTCCGCACATGACCGTTGCTGAGAACATCGGCTTTCCTCTCAGGATGCGGAAGGTCGACCGCGCGGAGATCGCCCGACGCGTCGATACGGCACTCGCGCTCGTCCGCCTCGAAGCCTACGGCAGCCGCATGCCGAGCCAGCTTTCCGGCGGCCAGCAGCAGCGCGTTGCGGTCGCCCGCGCGCTCGTCTTCGAGCCGCCGGTGCTGCTCATGGACGAGCCGCTCGGCGCTCTCGACAAGAAGCTGCGCGGCGAAATGCAGTTCGAGATCAAGAGCCTGCAGCAACGCCTCGGCCTCACGGTCATCTACGTGACGCACGACCAGGAGGAGGCGCTCACGATGTCCGACCGCGTTGCGTTGATGAGCGAGGGCAAGCTCGCCCAGATAGGCAGTCCACTTGAACTCTACGAGGATCCGAAAACGCCCTTTGTCGCTGACTTCATCGGCAAGATGAACTTTCTGCATGGCGAATATCTCGGATCCGATGCAGCGGGAGCAGTTGTACGGCTTCCGGGAGAAGTCGATATTGCCGCCAACAGGCTCAACGGTTCTTCCGATCTTTTCACCGCCGGCAAGAGGGTGAAGATTGCGGTGCGCCCGGAACGGCTCAAGCTCGCGCCCAGAGGGGAGGGCGGGCCGTTCGCTATTCCCGTGATTGTCGAGGCTGCCATCTTCGTCGGGTCGTTCCATGTCGTCCTGGTTCGCATAGCCGGCGTGGAGGAGCCGCTCCACGTGCAGTTGCCGGCAAGCGGGGCCGGGCCCGTCTTTCGTGGGGGCGACAGCGTTGACCTCGTCGCCGAGCGTGAAGCCGTGCGCCTTTTCCCGACGGAGCTCTGAGCCATGGTCGAGGCCGCTACCCCCACCCCTGTGACCGGGCGACAACGCAAGAGCGGTTTCCTTCAGCCGGCCTCCGCTCGCACCTACTCCACGGCGCTTTCGCTCGCACTCATTACGCCGCTTCTCCTACTGCTCGCCTTCGGCTTTCTCTATCCCGTCGGGCGCCTGATCGCAGGCAGCTTCGGCGACACGACGTCCACTTTCGCCAATTACGAACGCATCGTCGCGGAGCCGCTCTATCTCACCATTCTCTGGCGCACGTTCGAGATCGCCTTCGTCGTCACGGTCGCAACCTTCCTGCTCGGATATCCCGTCGCCTATGCGATGGCGCGGCTGAAGGGACGTCTCGCCGTGTTGGTCGCGGCCTGCGTGCTCATTTCTCTGTGGACCTCGGTGTTGGTGCGTTCCTACGCCTGGATCGTCCTTCTGCAAAGAAACGGCATCGTCAATAATGCGCTGATGGAGACAGGGATCATCGCGACTCCCTTGCGGCTCATCTATACCGAAGGCGCCGTCATGATGGCGATGACGCACATCCTGCTGCCCTTCATGATACTGCCGCTTTACGGGGCCTTGCGCACCATCCCCGAAGAATTCCTGCGCGCTGCCCGCAATCTTGGAGCGGGCGCCGCGACGACCTTCTTCAAGGTGACCCTGCCGCTGAGCCTTCCGGGTGTCTTCGCCGGCTCGCTCATGACCTTTATCCTGGCGCTTGGTTTCTACGTCACGCCTGCCCTGGTCGGCGGGCCCCGCACCCTGATGATGGCGACCCTCATCGGTCAGCAAGCCACCGAACTGCTCGATTGGCCATTCGCCGGCGCGCTCGCCGCGGTGCTCCTCGTTTCCACCCTCGTCATCGCCCTGGTTTTCCGGAAGGCGCTTTCGTTCAACAAGGGGTTTGACCGTGTCGGCTGACGCTATCATTTCTTCCCGAACGACATTTCCACGGCTGTCGCCGGCGCGCATCTCCTTCGGGATGCTCCTTTTCGGCCTCACTGTCGGGCTTATCCTCTTCTTTCTCGTGTTGCCGACGTTTCTCGTCTTCCCGATGTCGCTCGGCACGGCCGCCTATATCGAGTTTCCACCGCGCGGGCTCACGCTCAAGTGGTATCTCGAGTATATTCAGGACCCGGACTGGATGGCGGCGACCTTCTTCAGCCTGCGCATCGCCGCGGCGACGACGGTGTCCGCCACCGTTGTCGGCACGCTTGCGGCGATCGCGCTGGTGCGTGGCGCGTTGCCCGGCAAGACCTTGATCCAGGCGCTCACGCTGAGCCCGATGGTTGTGCCGCATATCGTCATCGCGATCGCCGTCTATCTCGTCTTCGCACCGCTGCGCCTGACCGGGAACTTCTTCGGCTTTCTCATCGCCCATACGATGCTTGCCGTTCCCTATGTCGTCATCACCGTGTCAGCGGCCCTGCAGCGTTTCGATCCGATGCTCGAACTCGCTGCCCTCAACTGCGGCGCGAGCCGCACGAGGGCCTTCTTCTCCGTCGTGCTGCCGGACATTTTGCCGGGCATTGCCGCGGGCGCAGTCTTCGCCTTTCTGGCGTCATTCGACGAAGCCACCGTGGCCTTCTTCATCTCCGGTATCGAAGGCAAGACGATTACGCGGAAGATGTTCGAGGATATCGATTTCAATCTCACACCTGTCATTGCCGCGGTATCCACCGTCCTGGTCGTTGTCTCCCTCGTGCTGATGGGCGGCGTCCAGCTCTTGCAGTCGAAGCGCAAGGTCTGAGTGGAGCGCGGCTGGAGAGGGGTCCAGAAGCATAAGAGGGGCCGAACATGAAGAAATTGTACTGTCTCGCAATCGCGGCGTTTGTCGGCATCGCATCCCCTGCTGCTGCTCAGTCGGGGAAGGAGGTGATCTTCGCCACCACCGGCGGCGTGTTCGAGCGCGCGCTTCGGGAAATCTGGTTCGAACCATTTACAGAAGCAACCGGCATCAAGGTCGTCACCGTCACAGCGACCGACGCGGAGCAGCGGACCCGCGCCAAGGCGATGGTTCAGTCCGGCAACGTGACATGGGACATCATCAACAATGTCGACGTGATTGCCGAGTCCGCCGACAATCGTTCATTCACTGAGGATCTTGCGTCGTTCTGCCAGCCGTTTTCCGGTCGGGAGGGTCTGTTGGAGAAAGCCTGTAATCCGGCGGGCGTTCAGCTGTCGCTCAACGCCACGCTGTTGGCCTACAATGAGGAAGCGTTTCCGAAGGATGGCCCCAAGACGTGGACCGACTTCTGGAACCTGACGTCCTTTCCGGGGCCGCGCGCGTTGCCCAATCTCGGCGATCCATGGCGGGTTTTCGCGGCGGCCCTTATGGCCGACGGCGTTCCAGCGGATCAATTATTCCCGCTCGATCTCGACCGTGCAATTCAAAAACTCGATCAGATTCGGCCTCATGTCGATCTCTGGTGGCGAACCGGCGATCAGAGCCAGCAAGGCTTTCGCAACGGTGACTATGTTACGGGCATGATCTGGGGCACGCGTGCCAGCGCGCTCAAAGCGGAAGGGCGGCCTGTCGCAACCTCCTATGCCGGCGCGTTCATGCTGGCGGACACATTGCAGGTCTTGCGCAACGCGCCGAACCGGGAAAATGCGCTGGCGCTGCTGAAGTACTTTCTGGATAGCCCCTTGGTCCAGGCACGCATCGCGGAAAGGTTCGGCATTACCCCGCCCAGCACGGAGGCGATCGCAGTAATGAGCGCGGACGCCCGTGAGAATATCCCGAGTGCGGAAGATTTACGGGCCGTCGTCAAGCATGACCCCGAATGGATCAACGCCCATGCCAGCGAAATGCAGGAACGCTGGAACAGATGGTTACAGCAATGAGCCTCAGAACCGGATGCGAAAGGGTAAGTTAGAATGTCCGCAACTTACCGCATACTCGTGGCTCGTCTTTATCACGAGTCTAACCGGCTCAACCCGGAGCCCACCGGAGAATCCCACTTTCTGATCCAACGCGGCCACGATGCCCTTCGATCGCCTTCGGGTGTGCTCAAGGGCCTCGTCGAAACCCTGGCCGATGCCGATGTCGCGATTGAACCTGTCCTCTCGGCAGGCGCGCCGCCCAGCGGTCTGGTGGATCACGCATTCTACCTGCGTCTCCGGGAGGAACTGGTGGATGCTGCGCGCCGAATTCGGCCCGATGCGATCGGCCTCGAGCTGCACGGGGCGATGGGAACCACCGAGACTCCCGACGCCGAGGGCGACCTTCTGCAAGCCTTGCGCGACGTCGCCGGCCGGAATGTTCCGATCGGCATCGGCCTCGACCTTCATGCCCATGTTACCCGCAGAATGCTCGATACCGTCAATCTCTGCATTGCCTGCAAGGAGAACCCGCATTCGGATACGGTGGAGTGCGGCCAGCGCGTTGCGGAACTGCTGCTCGCCCAACTCGACGGCCGGTTGAAACCGTCCATCGTTTCGGCGCTGGTTCCGATGATTCTGCCGGGCGCATGCGAGACTGCGTCAGGTCCGTTGGCCGAAATTCACGCCAAGGCCCGTGAAGTTGCTTCCAGCCATTCGAACATCAAGGACATCTCGATCTTTAACACGTTCAGGTTCACTGATGATGACGAGATCGGTCAAGTAGTGACCATTCTGAGCGACGGTCCCGATGCGCGCGCCGCCACCGCAGCCGTCGATCTCGCGCAACGCTTCTGGACGGAGCGGGAGCGGTTCAAGGATGATCTGCTGTCGGTCGATGAAGTGTTCGAGCTCGTGGCAAGGGAGCCGGGGAAGCGCCCATTCGTGATCGGCGACATGGGGGATCGTGTTCTGGCGGGCGCTCCGGGAGACAGTACGGTGCTGTTGTCCGCCGTGCTCGATCGTTACCCGGGATTGAGAGGCGCGCTGACGGTCACCGATCCGCTCGCGGCGGCTCAGGCCATCAGCGCGGGTGCAGGTGCGACTGTCACCCTTGCCGTCGGCGCCGACTTCACACCCGGTTTTGAGCCCCGGCTGATTTCGGGTCGCGTGGCGCATGCGAGCGACGGGAATTTCGTGCTGGATGGCCCTTTCCACGGTGGCGAGCAGAGCGCCATGGGTCAAACTGCCGTTCTTCACGTAGAAGATCGCCTGCACGTGTTGCTGACGAGCAAGCCGGCCTACAGTCACGATCCGGCAGTATTCACGAGCCAGGGCGTTTCTCTGGCTGACGTCGATTTCGTCATCGCAAAGTCTGGCTACCATTTCACCTTGAATTTTGCTGGTCGTGCCACGCCTGTTCTCGTGAACACACCCGGCGTCGGATATTACGGCAAGGGACAGTTCCGGTATGAGAAATCCCGTTTCTGGCCGGAGCACGATATCGGAACGCCTCACATCACCGCACGGATCCATCAAGTAGAGGCCGATGACTTCTCAGCAAGGCAGGGGACGATATGACACACTCTGAGCCATTGCTCTGCGACTTACTTATCCATAGCGCGGTCGTCCTGACGGTCGACGATAAGGACACGGTCCTGAGCGACGGTGCGATCGCCGTCAAAGACGGTCGCATCATCGCGGTGGGGGCAACAGCGGAGCTGCAAGCCACCCTGAGAGCCGGGGACATGCTCGATACCAAGGGCGGCGTGGTGCATCCGGGTTTCATCGATGCCCACATCCACGTGTCGCAATACACGGCCCGGAGCGTCCTGCCACGCATGTCCGGGACGACGCTGACCATGGGCGACTGGAAAGCCGCGCTCACGCCGGAAGACGAGCACGCCAGCGCGACGCTCGCGGCCATCGATTATCTGCGCAGCGGCTACACCGGCTTCGTCGATCCGGGCACCATCTTTGAGCCCGACGCCGTCGCCGCAGTCGCTGATGAGGTCGGCATCCGCATCTGGTTGACCGATCCTTACGTTGCCGATCAGGTGCAGGTTCTTGCCCGTGACGAGCCGGATCTCGTCAGCCCCGGCTTCACGCGGCGCTGGCCGAAGGATACCGATGAAGCATTGCGTCGCCTGGGGAGCCAGCTCGCGAGGAACCGCGTATCCGAGGGGCTGGTGAAGGCATTCGTAGGGCTCTATGGTGCCGGTACCGCCTCGCCTGAACTATACAATGCAGCGCTGCGAATGGCGCGTGATCATGGTGTCCAGTTCCAGGAGCACCGGGGTTATAATCCGCGCGCCTATCTGGAAGAAGAGGCCCGACATGGCGGCTCTACCGTGGCCCGCTTGTCGGATGCCGGCATTCTCGGACCGGGGACGACATTCACCCATATGAACGTCATCCATGCGGATGATGTTGACCGGCTCGCTGCATCCTCGACACGCATCATCTGGTGTCCTTTCGCTCAACTGCGTGCGCTCGGTTCAGGTCCGGCGGAACCGCGGATGCTCGAACTCCATCATCATGGCGTCAAGGTAGCGCTTGCTTCCGACATTCCGCGAACCGTGAACTTCGACGCCCTCGGGTCCATGGCGGCGGCTGGACTGGCTGCCACGGGGTGCACAGCCACCGGCCGGGATGTCTTGCGCATGCGCACGATCGGCGCCGCCGCTTCTGTCGGGGCCGAGCGGGAGGTGGGCAGTCTGGAGGTCGGCAAGCGGGCGGACATCGTGGTGCGGCCGCCCCATGCTGGCGAGATGCTCGGTGTCGATCCGATGTGGGAGGTTGCGGTGCTGGGGCTCGCAGTGCCTCCCGCACTGGTGCTGACGAACGGTGTTCCGGTGTTTCGAGACGGCTCGCCGATACGGCTCGATTCCGCGGACGTGCATCTTGATGCCCGGCGCTCCGTCACTGGTCTGCTGGCGCGCATCGGACTTCAATGACGATGGATCCAACAAGAGGGGGAACACGATGATCGATCGACGGCAGTTTCTGATGTATGGGACCTTGGCCGCTGCAGCGGGCTTCCTGCCGGGCAATCCGCAAGAGGCTCGTGCGGCAGCGGACGACTTGGCCCAGCGGGCCATCGCCGCGGGACAGACCGAGGTGGTTGTCGCTGGCGGCACGGGTGCATACGCCGAGCGGGTGAAAAAATTCTTCTATGAACCGTTCACGGAGACCACGGGCATCCGCGTCATCAGCACCGGCGGGACGTACGGAGAAAAGCTCGCGCGGATCAAGGCCATGACGCAGGTTGGGAGAATGGAGTGGGATGTCGTCACACTATCGGTCGATTCCCTGATCGCGGAAACCCGGGATCTTTTCAGAGATCTCGGCCAAAAGTGTGAGGAGACGCCGAACGTGGTCGGGGCTGGCGTGGACGGTGCCTGCGTCCGGTATGGCGTCATTTTCGATGTCGGGGGTGGTGTACTGACCTACGACAAGGGAGCATTTCCCGATGCCGCGCGAGAACCCTCGAACTGGGCAGACTTTTGGGATGTCGACAAATTCCCGGGACCGCGCGCCTTGCCGAATGTCGGAACCCCCTGGTGGCCGCTCTCGGCGGCGCTGCTGGCGGACGGCGTGCTGGCGGACAAGCTGTTCCCGCTCGATCTCGACCGCGCCTTCAATAAGCTCGACGAGATCCGGCCGTATGTGACGGTGTGGTGGCGCAGCGGCGATCAAAGCCTGCAAATCTTCCGCACACGGGAAGTCATCATGGCGATGATGTTCGCCAACCGCGCCCGCACTCTGCAGGTGGAGGGACTGCCTGTCGGCATCTCCTGGAATGGCGCGCCGCTTGATGCCTCGGCCTGGAGCGTTCTTGCCCAGGCTCCGCGCCCGCTGGCCGGACTCGCGTTGTTGAACTTCGTCTATTCGCGTCCGGAGGCGCATGCGGCTTACATGGTGGAGACGCGCGGAGCGACCGCCGTCAAGGCCGCAACCGCACTTCTTCCCCCTGCGGATGCGGAACAGATCCCGACCAATGCGACGATTTGGCCGCAGATCGTCCCGATGGATCGCGACTGGCTGAGCGAAAACCAGAACGCGGTGATCCAGCGTTGGACCAAGTGGATAGCCCAGTAACGTGGGTGGCCTGGTAACGGGGGAGAATGCCCCGTGAGACAACCACGGACCTCCTTGGCGTTACACGAATGGCATCTTGTGACTATAAGTAGAGCAGTGATTGGCCATCAACGAGCTGATCGCGGAAATCATTCCCGTCCACTCACCCTCTGAAGATGTGCTCGCGGTGGTATCGCAGGAGCTGGGAATGCGGCCTGTGCTCGGTTTGTATGGGGACAAGCAGGCGGCGTTCGGGTTGATGAGCCGCGAGAGCATGTCCGGAACGGAGTTTATGGCGACGAGCAAGCTGTAATCGCCATCGACGGAAATCAGCCCCCGGTCGAACATCCAGTGTATCTGCCCAACACCGGGGGACGGGCGATCACCGACGCGGACATGGACCTGCTCTGCGAGACCATCTCCCGCAGCTTTCCCTCCGCCACCGTGCAGCACGCTGACTCGATCTTCGACGGGCGTTTCGTCGGCATCGAGGCGAGCGGGCGCTACATCCGCGTCTACGCCGGCTGACCGCACGCGGTCTCCGCACCGGGCCGCGCCAACTATTGCATCAAACCAAGAAATGGGTACCGTTTTTGGGATAAATTTGATGCACAAACAAAGAGATAGAGTAAAATAGCGATTCAGTTTTATTGCATTTTTCTCTAAGGACGATGCGAAATCCCCACCGAAGACGACAAGAAGTCACTGCGGTCGTCCGGACAACGGACGATACGCCCGGCTGCGCCAGCGCGACCGACGCTATGGCGCGGCAGACGTCCTGTCGGCCTCGGGCACATCGAAGCTCCATCGGCCGAGCAGGTCGATCAGATGGGTGCAGAACCCTTCGCTCATCGGAGGCAGGGACCGGCCCTGCAACGTCACGACCGAGACCTCGCGGATGAGACGCGGTTCCACAACGGGCACACTGACGAGGTCCGGGAACGCCAGCACTTCCCGCGCCGAGGTCGGTAATAGTGCTATGCCCAGGCCGGCGCTGACCATGCCGGCGACCGTCATCATGTAGGTCGCCTCGCAGGCGATGACCGGTGCGCGTGGCGCATCCTCCAGCCATTCGTCGACCACCGACCGCACGCTGGTCGACGGTTGGAGCGCGACCAGCGGGTACTGTACCAGATCGGCACGGGTGACCGAGCCCCGGCCTGCCAATGGATGGTTGCGCGGGAAGACGACGTTGAACGCCTCCGCGGTCCTGAAGGCCAGGACGAGATCGGCGCCGGTAAGATCGCCGCCGGTTATCCCAAGGTCCACCGTTCCGTCGCGAACGAGTTCCACCACCCGGCTGGCCACGACGTCGCGCACGACGAACGACGCTCCCGGATGGTGGCTGCGGAACGTGTCGATCGCCTGCGGAAGGATCGCGGCCGCGACGGACGGCAGGGCGGCGATGCGGACGACCCCGCGTGTCATCGCCGTGACTTCTTTCGTTTCGTCGATCGCGGCATCGAGGTCGCCGACCATGCGCTCGAACACCGGAAGGAGATTCGCGCCGACGCGCGTCAGAGCCACGCTTCGCGTCGTGCGGTCGAACAGACGGACATCGAGGGCCTCCTCCAGCCGGCGGATTTGTACCGTCAGAGTAGGCTGGGTGAGATTCAGCACCGTAGCCGCGCGCGTGAAACTGCCAAGGCGGGATACGGAGACGAAGGCACGAATCTGACGCAAGGTAATATCCATAGCTTTTTTCTATTAATTCAATACAAAAATTTCAATTGTTTAAATTGTCTGGGACTGCAATCTCTCTTCCAGGAAAGAGATGGAGACTGCTGTGGGAGGAATCGGGTCAAGGCCCGTGCCAAGCCGTGGAGACCGGGAGGTTTCGGCAATCAGGCGGGTGCGGATCGGCGCCGGCGCCGGCTATTCCGGAGACCGTATCGAGCCCGCGGTCGAACTCGCCGAACGTGGCCAGCTCGATTACCTCGTGTTCGAGTGCCTGGCCGAACGCACGATCGCCAATGCCCAACTGCAGCGCTCGACAACGCCGGACGGCGGGTATGATCCGTTTCTCGATGCGCGAATCCGCGCGGTGCTTACCCCTTGCCGCCGGAACGGCACGCGGATCATCTCCAATATGGGGGCCGCCAATCCGCTTGCGGCGGCGCGGCGCGTCCGGGAGATCGCTGCCGAACTCGGCCATCCGGATATCAAGGTTGCCGCCGTCACCGGCGACGACGTCCTCACTGCGTGTCGCGCGCAGAACGTCGCGCTCGACAACGGGCTGACGGTCGGCGCACTCAGCGACCGGATGATTTCCGCAAACGCCTATCTCGGCGCGGGTCCGATCGCCAAAGGCCTGGCGGCGGGAGCGGACGTTATCATCACCGGCCGGGTCGGAGACCCTTCGCTGTTCCTTGGGCCCCTCGTCCACGAGTTCGGCTGGAGCCTCGAAGACTGGGACAGCCTCGGCAAGGGCACGCTCGTCGGCCATCTCCTGGAATGCGCCGGCCAGCTCTGCGGCGGCTATTTCGCGGACCCGGGATACAAGGATGTTCCGCGCATGGCGCATCTTGGCTTCCCCTTCGCCGAGGTGGCCTTCGATGGAACGGCCGAGATCGGCAAGCTCGACGGCACCGGCGGGCGGATCGACTCGGCGACTGTCAAGGAGCAGATCCTTTATGAGGTCCACGATCCGGCGCGGTATTTCCAGCCCGATGTCGTGGCCGATTTCAGCCGGGTATCCGTCGATGAAACCGGGCTCGACCGGGTCCGGGTCTCGGGCGCTGGAGGATCGCCGCGAAGCGGGACGCTGAAGGTCTCTGTCAGCTATCACGACGGCTATGTCGGCGAGGGGCAGATTTCCTATGCCGGGCCGGGTGCGGTGGCGCGCGGACGACTCGCGCTGGAGATCGTACGGGAGCGGCTTGCCGGCGTGACGGCCCTCAAAGACGCGCGATACGAACTGATCGGCGTCGATTCCCTCCATGGCGCGAAGTTCGGCCAGGACCGGGATCCATACGAGGTGCGCGCCCGCGTCGTGGCGCGCGCAGCAGCCCGCGCCGACGCCGAACGCATCGGCAACGAAGTGGAAGCACTCTACACCAACGGCCCGGCTGGCGGCGGCGGCGCGTTCAAGTCCGTGCGCCAGGCTGTCGCTCTGGCCTCGGCTCTCATCGACGAAAGCCTGGCGACGCCGACCGTCACCCTCCTGCAGCGGGAGTTCCCATGATCCTTCGCGAGATCGCGCATAGCCGCAGCGGCGACAAGGGCAACACCGCCAACATCTCGGTCATCGCCTACCGCGCGGAAGATTATCCGCTGCTTGTCCGGGCGGTTACCGCCGAGCGGGTCGCCGAGCATTTCCGCGGTATCGCGCTCGGGGCGGTCGTCCGCTACGAGATCCCGTCTCTCGCGGCGCTGAACTTCGTCCTCTCGGACGCGCTGGCGGGAGGGGTCGTCGGTTCGCTCGGTCTCGACGCACACGGAAAGTCCCTTGGCTCCGCCATCCTGTCGATGGAAGTGGACGAGCCCCAGGAAATACCAGGAGATCACTCATGAACACATCGGCGCACGACACTGCGTTAGCGGACCATGGCTGTCTGATCGACGGCTCGTGGCGGCCGGCGGAAGGCGGCGAATGGATCGAGATGAGCGATCCCGCCGACGGGTCCACGCTCGCGCGCATTGCGCGCGGCGGAGCGGCTGACATCGACGCCGCGGTGGCGGCGGCGCGCCGGGCACAGCCGGCCTTCGCCACGCGGCCGCCTGTCGAGCGGGTCCGTATCCTCAACGCCATTGCCCGGCGCATCACCGCCGATGCCGAACGGCTGGCCCAGATCGAGAGCCGCGACACGGGCAAGCCGATCACCCAGGCACGCAACGACGCTGTCGCGGCGGCCCGCTTCTTCGAATTCTATGCCGGCCTGGCGGACAAGGTGCTCGGCACGTCGATACCGATGGGCGGCGATTTCGTGGATTTCACGGTGCGCGAGCCGCTGGGCGTTACGGCCCAGATCGTGCCATGGAACTACCCCCTGCAGATCGCGTGTCGGGGCATAGCGCCGGCGCTCGCCACAGGCAACGCGATCGTGGTGAAGCCGGCCGAACTCGCCTGCCTCAGCGTTCTGGAGATCGCACGGATCTGCGAGGCTGAAGGTCTCCCCAAGGGCGTGCTCAACGTGGTTCCCGGCTACGGGGCCGAGGCCGGCGCCGCGCTTGCCGCGCATCCCGGTGTCGACCTCGTGGTCTTCACCGGCTCCGTCGCCACCGGCAGCCAGGTGATGCAGGCCGCCGCAAAGAATATCGTTCCGGTGCTCCTGGAGCTCGGCGGCAAGTCGCCGAACATCCTGCTGGCGGATACCGAACTCGATAAAGCGATCCCGGTCATCCTCAAGGCAGCCTTTCCGCATTCGGGCCAGACCTGCTCCGCCGGGACCAGGCTGCTCGTCGAGCGGCCGATCCTCGGGGAGGTGATGGACCGGCTCGCCGCGCGATTGCCGAAGCTGACGCTCGGCCGCGGGCTGGACGATCCCGATCTTGGCCCGCTGGTCAGCGCCGAACAGCGGCGCAAGGTGGAAGGCTACATTTCCCTCGGCGTACAGGAGGGTGCGGAGACGGTTTCCGGCGGCAGCTTCATCGGCGATTCCCATGAGGGCGCCGGTCACTTCGTCCGCCCAACCGTGCTCTCGCTTGCCGCCTCGGATGTCCGGGTCGCCCGCGAGGAGATTTTCGGCCCGGTGCTCACGGTACTGCCGTTCGACACGATCGACGAAGCCGAGACGATCGCCAATGCCACCGAATACGGCCTCGTCGCCGGTGTATGGGGTCGCGATATCGGCCGGCTGCATCGGCTCGCCCAGAGGGTCCGCTCGGGACAGGTCTTCATCAACTGCTACGGCGCCGGGGGCGGGGTAGAGATTCCCTTCGGCGGCACGCGCAAGTCTGGCTTCGGTCGCGAGAAGGGCGTCGAGGCGATTGCATCCTACACGCAGGTCAAGAATGTCTGCCTGCGCGTTGACCTGCCGGCGGAGGGCTGATCCCATGACTGGCATCCCTGATTCTGGCATCGCCGAGTTCGGCATCCCCACGCGTATCCATTTCGGCATCGGCGCCCGCAATCGCATTGCCGGCATCGTTGCCGCGCGCGGCTTCCGCCGGGTGCTGTTCATTTGTGATCCGGCGCTGCTCGACGGCGCGATGTACGAAGCCGTCATCGGGAACCTGGAGGGCGTCAAGACCGCCCTGTTCTCGGGCATAGACCCCGAGCCGAAGGACAAGAACGTCGTGGCCGGGTTCGATGTCTGCCGATCCCATGACGCTGACGCCATCGTCGTGCTTGGCGGCGGCAGCGCCATCGACGTCGCGAAGTCGGTCGCCATCCTCGCCACCAATGGCGGCGTCATCTCCGACTACGAAGGCGACCAGAGATTCTCGACGCCGCCGCTGCCGATCATCGCGATACCGTCGACGGCCGGGACCGGCTCGGAGGTGTCGGGCGCTGCCGTGATCTCCGACACCGTGCGCAACGTGAAGATGGCGGTCCGCCATCCCCTCTACGGGCCGACCGCCTATGCCGTGCTCGACCCGCTCGCGATCCGCACCACGCCGCGCAAGGTCGGCGTCTATTCGGGCATCGACGCGTTCGTCCACGCGCTCGAATCTTACGTGTCGAAACTCGCGAATCCGCTGACCGATGCGATCAACCTGCATGCGATGCGCCTGATCGCCGGCAACATCCGCGCCTATATCGCCGATCCGGCGAACGAGGGCGCGGCGCTGAACATGCTGTGCGGGTCGGCGATGGGCGCGATGTCCTTCGGCACCACCGGCACGGGCAATGTCCACTGCATGGCCATGTCGCTCGGCGGTTTTCACGCGGTGCCGCACGGGTTGGCGATCTCGCTGATCCTTCCGCACGTGGCCGCCTTTAACCTCGCCGCCGTTCCGGACCGGTTCGCCAATGTCGCGCGCGCCATGGGCGAGAATGTCGACGGCCTTGCCGACGAAGACGCCGGTGCGAAGGCGCTCGACGCGATCAACCGGATGTGTCGCGATCTCGGCATCCCGTCCGGCCTGCGCGAGGTCGGAGTGGTGCCGGAGACGCTGCCCCGCGCAGCCGATCGCTGCTTCGAGATCAACTACAACCGCTGGAATCCCCGCTTTACCACGCGTGACGAGTATTTTGACCTGTTCGAGCGCGCCATGTGAGGCGCACGCCATGTGAGACGCACGCAAGATTTCACAAAGGACAATAGGGAGGAAACGTCCATGAAGATCAGATACGCGCTTGCCACCGGGCTGGCCGCGGCACTGCTTGCCACAACTGCGCGGGCGGAAACGCTCGACGTCGCGTCGACCTATCCGAAGAATATGCCGTTCCTCGGCGAAAGCGCCGAGGTGCTGGCGAAGAATATCGAGACCGTCACCGGCGGGGCATTGAAGCTCACGATCCATGGCGCCGGCGATCTGGTGCCGCCGCTCGACGTGCTGCCGCAGGTGAGTTCCGGCGCCATTCCCGCGGGCTGGGATTGGATCGGCTACTGGGGCGGCACGCTCCCCGTGACCAGCCTCGCCGGCGCGATGCCGTTCGGCCTCGGCCCCGCCGACTTCGTCGGCTGGATGTGGGAAGGCGGCGGCATGGAAATCGTCCAGAAGGCGTACGATCCGCTGAACGTGAAGTTCTTGCCGTGCTCGGTCACCGCTCCCGAACCCGGCGGCTGGTTCAACAAGGAGATCAACAGCGTCGAGGACCTGCAGGGACTGCGCATGCGCATTTCCGGACTCGGCGGCCAGGCGCTCAACAAGCTCGGAGCGTCGACCCAGATGATCCCGGCCGGGGAGCTCTATGTGGCGCTGGAACGTGGGAGGATCGACGCCACCGAGTTCTCGCTGCCTTCGATCGACAAGTCCCTCGGCTTCGCCCAGATCGCGAAATACTACTACTTCCCCGGCTGGCACCAGCCGGCGAGCTGGAACAGCCTCATCATCAACATGGACGTGTGGAACGGCTTCGACGAAACGACCCGCAACGCGGTCACCGTCGCCTGTCAGGCCACCGTCGCATGGTCGCTGGCAGCGGGGCCACTGCCGCAGCCCGACGTCATCGAGGAGTTCAAGGCAAAAGGCGTGGAGGTGCGTCGCTTCCCCGACAGCGTGCTCTCGGCGCTGCGCGAAGCCTCGACCGCCGTCCTCGAGGAAGAAGCAGCCAAGGACGCCGTGTTCAAGGAAGCTTATGAATCGATGATGGCATATGCCGAGAAGTCCAGGACGTGGACCGATCTGCAAATCCTGCCGGTTTCCGAGTGAGCGCCATCCATTCCATCGGCCTTGGGCTCGTCCGCACCGGACAGGCCCTCGCCGCGGCCGGCGCCTGGCCCGGGCGATTTGTGGGCTGGCTGCTCGTTCCGCTGACGCTGCTCGTTATCGCCAGCGTCGTCGGATCGCTCCTGCGGCTCAGCGACATCGTTCGCTGGGGCGTCCACCTACCCGTGCTCGGGACGGGCCTCAACCTGAACGGCCTCAACGAACTGCAGTGGCACCTTCTGGCGGTCATCACGATGCTGGCGCTGCCCTATGCGCTAGTCCAGAACCGCCACATCCGCGTCGACATCGTCTATGACACGCTATCGCCGAGGTGGAGGGCGGCGATCGATCTGATCGGCGACCTCATACTGCTCCTGCCCTTCTGCATCGTGATCGGCTATCTCAGCATCAATTTCGCCGCCTTCGCCTACAAAACCGGCGAGCAATCCACCTATGGC
This sequence comes from Pseudochelatococcus sp. B33, assembly GCF_053570585.1. Classification (NCBI taxonomy): domain Bacteria; kingdom Pseudomonadati; phylum Pseudomonadota; class Alphaproteobacteria; order Hyphomicrobiales; family Chelatococcaceae; genus Pseudochelatococcus; species Pseudochelatococcus sp. B33. The sequence goes on from NZ_JBSEFH010000012.1 coordinate 124,280, forward strand.
GGCCTTGTCGACCGGTGGGTGGTCAAATCGTTCCTGCCGCTCGGGCTCGGACTTCTCGCCCTGACGACGGTCGGCCGGATCATCGCCGGGATCGGTTCCCTCTTGGCTTCTCGACCCGAGGCACCCCATGACTGAGATTCTTCTGCCGCTCGGCATGGTCTTCGCCCTGATCGCGGGTATCTTCAGCGGCTATCCGGTCGCCTTCATCCTCGCCGGCACCGGCATCCTGTTCGCCTTTCTGGGTGGAATCCCGCTAGCCTTCCTGAACACGGCCTCCGCGCGCATCTTCACTGGCACGCTGACAAACTGGATCATGCTCGCCGTTCCCCTCTTCGTCTTCATGGGGCTGATGCTCGAGAAATCGGAGATCGCGAAGAACCTGCTGCTCAGCCTTGAGCGGCTCTTTGCCGGGCGACCCGGAGGCCTGGCGCTGTCCGTCACCCTGGTCGGGATCATCATGGCGGCGGCGACCGGCATCGTCGGCGCCTCGATTGTCATGCTAGGCCTCATGGCTCTGCCGGTCATGCTGAAGAACAACTATTCGATGTCGCTCGCCGCAGGAACTATCTGCTCGGCGGGAACGCTGGGAATCCTGCTTCCCCCTTCCATCATGCTGGTACTCGTGGGAGACATCCTATCCATCTCGATCGGGGATCTGTTCATGGGAGCGGTGTTCCCCGGCCTGCTGCTGGGCGTGCTCTACCTGATCTACATCTTCGTCGTGACGACCATCTGGCCGGAAATGGCGCCGCCGGTCGTCCGGGAAGATCAATCGCCGCCGAGCCGTTCGGAGATGATGGTAGACCTTCTGCGCAATCTCGCCGCGCCGGTCGCCCTGATCTTCGGCGTTCTCGGATCGATCATCGCGGGTGTCGCAACGCCGACCGAAGCGGCCGCCATCGGAGCCGTGGGTGCAACGCTGCTGGCCCTTGCGACCCGACGGCTCAACTTCGCCACCTTCGCCCAGTGCATCCGTGACACGACGCTGACAACGGCAATGATTCTCGCCGTGGCGATCGGCGCGACGGTATTCAGCGCCGTGTTCAAGCGCCTGGGCGGTGACAAGATGATCGCCGATGCAGTATTCTCCGTGGCCTCGGGACCCTACGAGACGCTGTTCCTCGTGATGGCGCTGGTCTTCGTGCTCGGCTTTTTCCTCGAATGGATCGAGATCAGCTATGTCGTCCTGCCGCTGTTCGCGCCGATCATTGCCGGTTTCGACTACGGCATCGGTGGAACGGCGACGGTACTGACCTGGTTCGCCGTGCTGGTAGCGGTCAATCTCCAGACCTCCTTCCTGACGCCGCCCTTTGGCTTTGCGCTCTTCTATCTACGAGGGATCGCGCCGCCGGAGATGGGCATCGGCCAAATCTATCGCGGGATCGTCCCTTTCGTGCTGATCCAGCTTTTCGCACTGCTCCTGTGTGTCCTCATGCCGGGGATCATCCTGTGGCTGCCGGGCTTGCAATGAGGCACCGGCTGCCCCCGGGCCATCAGGGGAGCCGGATTGATCGCCGACATCGAGCCGATATGCGCCGCGTCCGGGTGAGCGTCCACATGCACCAAAGCTGGAAGCAACGCTGCCAGCGCTGGACCTGATGCCCCCCGACGCCGTCATCGGCGGTGCGAGGGCCGGATAATACTGCATGGAGTCAGGACGCGCCGTTCAGGCTCTTGAGCGCCTCCACCCAAGCAGCGCGGCTGGTGCGAATATGCTTGCGCATCAGCATCTCCGCAACATCGCCGTCGCGCGATCTGATGGCCTCAGCGATACGCTCATGCTGCAGTGCGCCGAGCGCTCGTTTTTCCAGCGCGTCGACCCAGCGTCGGTGGTTGGCACGCAGATACAGCCATATCTCGCCGTTAAGGATGCGCTCCAGCTCTTGATTGCCGGAAATCTCCGCGATGCGCATGTGGATGTCGCGGATATGCGGCAAGTCGCCGGGCGATGAGTTGGCGATTCGCTCGGAACCCTCTCGGGCCATGCGCGTCAGTTCCTCGATCTGTGCATCCGAGGCCGTCTCGGCAGCGCGGCGCGCCGCCAGCCCTTCCAGCACCTCGCGTATGTCATAGAGCTCCGACAGCATGCGGTTGGATGGCTGGAACACGCGTGTTCCGGAGAAGGGCACCCGTTCGATGAGGCGACGCTCCTCGAGCCTCAGCAGCGCCTCGCGGAGGGGCGCGCGATTAACGCCGTAACGCTGCGCCAGCTCGCGCTCGGTGATCTTGGCACCCGGACGTAGCTCCCCCGACACAATCCGTGTGCGGATTTCCTCCACCAGTCGTTCAGAGGACGATGCGTGATCCGATTTGTCGACCAGCTCTTCATTCATTATCCGACACCGGATCTCCACCATCTTCGGCTCATGGCCGTTTCTTTCCCTCTAGACCGTTTCGACAATAGGAGCGAGAGGGGGGTATTGATATCCCCAAAATTGTCGACCATCTGTGTCGCCGTTTCAACGACTGGGCGTATAGCTATAACTCGGCGCCGAAATAGGCTCCGGGTAGCGTTCCCAATACGCCTGTCATTGCCGGGCGGATCAGCGTTGGCGGCCCGATAGACAGACGATAAATGGCAATCACGGCATTGGCAGTCATGGCGCCTGTCATCCATGGCAGCGGCATTCTTGCGATGAAGAACAGATAGCTGGCTGTAGCGCCGAACCCGAGGGCCAGCATCACTCGGGCTACCGCATCCCGTGGAGTTTCAGTCAGCTAGGGCGGTTCTATGATTTGCCGGCTGGATAGAGCGACAACGCTTCAGGCGGCATCACCAACTCGACTCGATCGTGCAGTACGGAGCTATTGGTCTCAACCCTCACTTGCTGGCTACCGATCTCTGCGACGAGCAGGTTACGGGATCCGAGGTAGGAATTCGCAACCACCTGCGCAGCCACCCGATTGAGCTGTGCGCCACCCGGCTTCACGACCTCGATCCGTTCTGGCCGGATCGCGAGCGTGACCGATCCCTGCGGCGGCGCCTTATCCTCGGTAATGTCGAGCAACGGACCGCCCTCCAGTCGGACCTTCGGCACTCCTCCCACAAGTTCGAACTGTGCCCGGAGCAGATTGCTCGCGCCAACGAAATCGGCGACAAAAGCGTTCGCCGGATGTTCGTAGATTTCGTGAGGTGTACCAATTTGTGCAATCTTCCCGGCTTCCATAACGATGATCCTGTCGCTCATCGCCAATGCTTCCGCCTGATCGTGGGTGACGTAGATTGTCGTGACGCCGGTGCGCCGCTGCAACTCACCCAGCCAAATACGTGCCCGCTCACGGAGTTTCGCATCGAGGTTGGACAGGGGCTCATCGAGAAGCAGGATTTCCGGCCGATACACCAATGTGCGCGCTAGCGCGACCCGCTGTTGCTGCCCGCCCGAGAGTTCACCAGGGTAGCGTTCGGCATAGGTCTCCATATCGACAAGCGCGAGTGCTTCACGGATTCGCTCCTTGGCCGTCTGACCGCGGATCCGCCGCAGTTCCAGGGTGAAGTCGAGATTTTTGTAGACTGTCATGTGCGGCCAAAGCGCATAGGACTGGAACATCAAGCCCAGATTGCGAAACTGGGCGTCGATGAAGATGTCTTTGTCGGTGTCGAAGACGACACGCGACCCGATGGAAATTCTGCCTGCTGACGGTCGGTCAAGCCCCGCCAGGGCGGTAAGCGTCGTCGATTTTCCGCAGCCCGAAGGTCCAAGGAGGGTAAGGAACTGACCGTCCTCGACGCGGAAGGAAATATCCTTCAGGGCGACAAATGCCCCGAAGTTCCTGGTCAGATTTTCGACAATGACTTCAGCCATGGAGCTTTACCCCGAGTATCCGTGTGGCGGCCACAATGAGCAGCGTGGTTAATGCGATTTGCAGAACAGCGAGCGCCGCCACAGGCCCGGTCTGCCCCTGCATCCAGAGGCTCAACATGGTCGTCCCGATGACCTCGCTGCCCGGCTTCATCAGGAACACCGCCGAAGCGTACTCCTTAATGATCAGGATCATCAGAAGGATGAAGCAGGACATCAGAGCGTGGCGGGTGAGCGGCAGGATGATACGCCGCATGGTGGTGGTCCAACCGGCTCCGACAGAGCGCGCGGCACGGTCGAAGTCGGTAGTGATCTGCAGCAGTGCCGGCGAGACTATCCCATAGCCGGAACTAAGGAAGCGAATGAGATAGGCGATCAGAAGAGCCCAGATTGAGCCGAAGAGAATGTTGAGACCGGGGACGAAGACCAGCGCATAAAAGACGCCGAGGCCGACAATGATGCCTGGCACTACGCGCGGTACCTGGGCCAGCGCGTCGACGGGCCGGCTGAGCTTCGACTGCGAGCGCTGGGCCACGAGTGCTACGGCGGCGATAAGCGCTGTACCCAGCGTGGCGCCGATCAATGCCAGCATCAGCGTATTGCGGATAGAGCGCATATAGACGTCGACGGAGAAGATGTCCCGGAAGTTGGCCCAGGTGAGCACCTCCAGTGGTGAAATGAAGGGGGAAAACACCATTGTCACCGCCCGCACTCCGACGGCGCCGAGGATCACCAACGTGCCGAACACGATGTAGGCCACCACAAAGGAAAATGCCGGCCATCGCCAGCGCCCGAGCGCCAAAGGCGTCAATTGCCCGGTGCGCGAGCCAATCGACACGAAGCGGTACGCCCTTCTGAGGACCAGACGCTGGACGATGAAGAGAAGTGCGACGATCGCCAGAAGCAGGATCGCCAGCGCAGCGACGAGGCCGTAGTCGGGCGTGCCCCGCTCGAAGCTCTTGTCGTAGATCAGCGTGGTGAGAAACTTGATGCCCACCGGGCTGCCCAGGATCAGCGGGATCGCCAATGTCTCAAGCGCGTGGATGATGTTCATGATCAGTGCGAAGATCAGCGCAGGCCGCATCAGGGGCAGGTTGATCCGAGTCAGGATCCTGGAAGGGCCGGCGCCCGCGACGCGACCCGCCGCGGAATGGCTGGGATCCTGCTGGCGGGCAGCGGCCAGGCAGTAGAGGATGGTGAGCGGCGTGGAAGCGACGCCGCTCACCAGGGCGATGCCGGTCACTGTATAGAGCTCCCACGGCGAGGTGCCGACGAGTTTGGACGCAAAAACCGTCATGAAGCCAGTTGGCCCATAGGACAGGATTGCCCCGAAGCCGATGACCTGGGGCGAGATGAACAGCGGCCAAAGAAGCATAGACAAGAGTATCCCGCGCATCGGCATGTCGGTCCGGCCGACCAGGATCGCGAACACAGTGCCGAAAACCATCGAGAAGACGACAACGATCGCGCAAAAAAGTGCTGTCGTGGCGAGCGTCCTACGGATTTCAGCATCGGTGATGAAGCGGGTGAAGTTGGTCAGTGTGAAGGTGGCATCAGGATAGTAGACTGGTTTGTCGAGGAATGCCTGCACGATCATCGGCGCGAGCGGCACGGCGATCAGCACGAATAGAATGCAGGCGATGACAGTCTGCGGCAGGATTCCCCGGCCTTGGCTGACAGGCAGAATGCCTGACGTGTCGCGACTGACACTTGTAGCGATGTTCAACGATTTTCCTCCGACATTTTGAAACCACGTCGTCCAACCCGCCGGTGTGCAAGTCGCTACACCAGTTGTCCCGTGGTTCCACTCTTCCCCATGCGCGACCCTTCTTCGGGGTAACACGCCGCCAAAAACTTTGAGGCCGCCTAAAAAAACCTATAATTGTCGACCAATTTTTTCCTAAAGAACCCAATCAGCCAAAAAAGTCAAATAAAAAGGATTGCATAGTGGATTTTTTTATGAGATGGTCGACCATTAGCCGATACGATTTGGATGTAGTCAAAAGAGCCACTCAAAAACAAGGGTCATGGGAGGAAATCGTTATGAAGAAGTTCGCAATGGGCGCCTTGTCTGCCATGTCGCTGTTCGTCATGTCGCTGTTCGTCATGGCGCCTGCCGGCGCGATAGCCCAGAGCGTTCCGGCCGGCTATCCGGCCGAGTATCAGCAGATCATCGACGCGGCCAAGACCGAAAACGGTCTGCTCGTCTACAGCACCACTGTTGCTTCGGATTTCGATCCGTTCATCAAGCTGGTCCGAGAGCGTTATCCGTTCATGAAGGTCGAGACGACCGACGACAGTCAACTGTGGGAGAAGTACTACGCCGAGAGCGCCGCCGGTGTCCGCACGGCCGACATCATCCAGGCATCGCACCCCGACCAGTGGATCGCCTTCGTCGAGAGGGGGCAGGTCGACCCTTACAACTCGCCGGAAAGCGACGAACTGCCCGACTGGACGAAGCCGGCGCCGGGTGTCTACTCCGCTTCGGCCGATCCGATGATCAGGGCATACAGCCGCGTCTACTTCGAAGGTAAAGAGCCGCCGATGTCGGTGGCCGAGATTGTTGAAGCGCTGAAGAGCAACCCGAACCTCCAGAACAAGATCACCGCGCTCGACCCCGCCGGCAACTTGATGGGTCTGGCGGTGTGGAACGCCTGGAGCAAGAAGGTGCCGGACGGCTGGTCGTTAATCGAGCAACTCGGCACCAACATCCGCCCCGAGCGCGGCTCGGGCACGATGCGCGAAAAAATCCTGACCGGCGAGTATGCCGTCGCCATCCTTATCTCCGGCGCCACCATTCCGCGCTTCGAGCAACCGGCGCATAAGGCGCTGAGTGGCTGGGGCTACCCCAAAGACGGGACGCCGATCATCACACGCAACGTGGCGATCACCAAGGCGGCGAAGAGCCCGAACTCGGCCCGCCTGTTCCTCGACCTCATGCTCACGCGGGAAGGTCAGATCGCGCTCTCGCAGGGCGGTATGATGCCTTATCGCGACGACATTGCTGAAAGCGACGTCAAATATGGCACGTACAAGAGTGTTGTCGATGCGGTCGGCGCGGACAAGGTGATCTTCATCTCGCCAGTCAGGGAAGTTCTCGTCGGCCTCGATGAATCACTTGCCAGCTGGAACAAGGCAATCGGACGCTAGGACCCATCCCGACGGCCACCCCGCGGTCGCGGGTCGGCCCCTTCAACCACCGGACAATGGATCAGCCATGCTCGATCAAGTCAACAAACCGTCCTCTTCTGACAAGGACACAACGTGGAAAAACCGCGACTTATCGGAAATCCGTTTCCTTTGCGGATCGGGCGGCCTCGGTAGCGGTAAGGTTCTGCAGAGCGCAGTCGACGAGGCGATGACATTCGATCCGCACTTCATCGCCGCCGATGCGGGAACATCGGATTCGGGTCCCTATGCCCTTGGTAGCGGCAAGCCGGATTATCCTCGCGAGACGATCAAACATGACATGACAATCCTGCTGGTGGCAGCCCGCCGTGCCGGCATACCGCTGATCATCGGCTCCTCCGGCACTGCCGGACTCGACTCGCAGGTCGATCTGTTCGTCGAGATCGCCAATGAGGTTGCCATCGAGAATGGGTTCAAGGTCCGTACGGCAGCCATCTATTCCGAGCAATCCAAGGAATATCTCCTGGGCCTGATGAAGGAGGGCCGGATACGCGCGCTCGACCCGGCGCCGCACCTAGACGAAGATGTCATCCGCAGCAGCGCGCATGTCGTCGGCATGATGGGCGTCGAGCCGCTACAGCGCGCCATCTCCGAGGGCGCCGAACTGGTGATCGGCGGTCGCTGCTCCGACTCGGCCCTGTTCGCCGCCATCCCGATTATGGAAGGCTTTCCGGAAGGTCTCGCCTGGCATGCCGGCAAGGTGATGGAATGCGGGACGCAGGTCTGCGTCAAGGTCGGACGCGGCACCGTCGCAGCGGCCATGTCTAAGGACAGCTTCACGATGCGCGTCTACGGCAAGGGCCTCGCGATAACGCCGCAGAGCGTCGCGGCACACTCCTTTTATGAGAACGGTGATCCCTACATTCACTACGAGGCATCGGGGGCGATGGACCTTAGCGAGTGCCGATACGAGGCGGCCGAGAACGGCAGGGTGAAGGTGAGTGGCAGCGCCTTCAGGCATGGCGATGACTACACCATCAAGCTTGAGGGCGCGGTCAAGGTGGGGTACCAAGCGGTCGTGATCGGCGGCATGCGCGACCCCTACTTCATCCGCAATCTGGACACTTGGCTGCCGACCGTCGAGGGCGTTATCGAGAACGCGGTCCGGGACATACTCGGTCTCGAGCGCGACAAGGACTACCGGCTGGTCTTCCACCAATACGGCCGCAACGCCGTGATGGGTGCACTGGAGCCCGAGACGGACTTTCCGCGCGAGGTCTGCCTGATTCTGGAGGTGACGGCCGGTTCGCAGCAGATCGCCACCAAGATCGCCGAGCTATCCAGACAGCCGCTGCTGCACCAGCCTATTCCCGAATGGAATGGCTCGATTACCTCGATCGCCTATCTGCACAATCCTGTGCCGCTTGAGCGCGGCGCCGTCTACCGCTTCGCGTACAACCATGTGGCCTTGCCGCGCGACAAGGAAGAGATGTTCCGCATGAAAATTGTAGAGATAGGGTGAACCGATGACGCAGCTGGCAGAACTCGCGAGCCTGGTCCGCAGCAAAAATGCGGGACCATTCGTTCTTACTTTCGATGTCCTATTCGACGATCCAGACAAGTATCAGCGTGTCAAGCGCTCTGGTGTGCTGAATGCTGAAAGATTTGCTGCACTTTATCACTGCTCGCCCAATAGAGTCCGCTTCTTCGAGTGCGACAATGCGCTGGGCTTTAAGTTCAGCATCCCGAGACCGATATTCCAAGCCGATCTCGGCGACGCAGACCAGCACGGCGGCCAGCAGAACGCGCCACTGATGGCGATCGAGGTCCCGGCAGTCGAGCCAGTCTGAACCTGCCACGAAAAGGCAACATGAAGACCGTCGCGATTGCGCTCCTTGCGCTGGCCGGCTCCGTCGAGCCGGCCGCCCCGCAGGAAGTTCTTTGCTAGACATGACCTCGACATCTCAGTGCGCGCGCAGATTCTCGACCTGATCGCGGATCTGGAGAACCGCCACGGATTTGCCTGCCTGTGCATCAATCGCGACCAAGGCGTGGTCGAGCAGATTGCTGACCGGGTGATCGTGATGCATGACGGCATGATCGTCGAGCAGGGCACGAAGAACCTCGTCTTCGACAGGCCGCAATCGGCCTACGCCAAGAATGTGGTGTCTTCGACTCCCATGCTGGCGGAAAATGCGACCAGTTGCATCGAATTGAGCCGGTGTTATTACGGCCAACAGGGATTTTCGTCCACCTATAACCATCGGTCGGAAACCACAACAGGATCACAAACATGGGTATTTTGCCAGGAATCCAGGCAGCCGAAGCCGAGATTACTGAATGGCGCCGCTATCTGCACAGTATTCCCGAACTGGGCTTCGAGGAACATCGGACGAGCGCGTTCGTGCGCGAACAGCTTTCGGAATGGGGCATTCCATTCGAGGTCATGGCCGGCACTGGCGTAGTTGCCACGCTGAAGAAGGGCAACTCGGATCGATCGATTGGCATACGCGCCGACATGGACGCCCTGCCGATGCAAGAGGAGACAGGGCTAGCCTGGCAGTCGACAACACCCGGGCGTATGCATGCCTGCGGGCATGACGGCCACACTACAATGCTCCTTGCGGCAGCACGCCACCTGGCTCGATCGGGCCGCTTCAATGGATCCGTGCATTTTATCTTCCAGCCGGCGGAGGAAGGGCTTACCGGGGCCAAAACGATGATTGGGCAGGGCTTGTTCGAGCGCTTTCCCTGCAAACGCATCTTCGGCGCGCACAACGATCCGTTGATGCCGCTTGGCAGGATAAGCGCGGTGAAGGGCGCCATTATGGCGGCGGCGGATCGGATCAGGATCCATGTGTCCGGCCACAGCGGTCATGCCGCCCGGCCGCACCATACAATCGATCCAATCATCGTTGCCGCGCACCTAGCCGTCGGCCTGCAAACTCTGGTCTCGCGCCGGATTGACGCGCTCGACAGCGCTGTAATCTCGCTTACACAGTTCCATTCCGGCAGTGCCGATAATGTCATACCCGATCGGGCAGTGATGAGCGGGACGGTGCGTACGCTGAGACCGGCGACGCGAGAACGGGTCAAGCAGCTCCTGACAGCTCTCATTGAGGCGACCGCAACCGCGCATGGAACCAGCGCGACGCTGGAGTTAATCAAAGGGTCTCCCGCGGTAGTTAACGAGACTGCCTCGACGGATGTCGCGACGGTAGTGGCAATCGAGACTGTTGGGGAGGGGAACGTGCTCATAGATTGTCCTCCATCCATGGGGGCCGAGGACTTCGCGTTCATGGGCCAGAAGGTTCCATCATGTTTCCTGCGTGTCGGAACTGCGGAGAATAAGCGTGACCCTTTCCCGCTGCACAGTAGCAAGTTCGATTTCAACGATGCAGCCTTGCCGGTCGGTGCCAGTCTGTGGGTCAATCTTGTTGAGGCTTGTCTGTAGACAGCTTTGCTGGAAGGCTCAAGATAACAGATACTTGACCTATCTTCGGCGGGCACATCCCATTTGAAGGGGCGGTTGATGTGTTGGAAGCCGATGAAATCACGCGTGTCATTGCTTGATTGTACCCGACGAACACGCACGAGGGCGGGGATGGAAGCCGGCCCAGGAGAAGATGGCAAATCGTCTTCAGTCGCTCGTGCAGCGCCGCATCCGACGTTCACTCCGGCCGTGCGGAGTGAGTTTCAAAGTTGAATCTTATAATATAGCTTTTCTATGCCGCAACAAAACGATAGAGCGGTGGCACGATTCCGTTTGAATGTCCGCCGCTCTATTGTTTACTTCGCGATGCTTATGACGTGTGTCTGACCGAACTCGGCGAGACCCATTTGGGAGAATTCCACCCCGTAGCCGGATTGCTTGGCGCCACCAAATGGAATGTGCGGACCGAAATGCAGGTGATGGTTGATCCAAACCGTTCCGCTCTCGATCCGCTGCGCAATCTCGTAGGCACGCTGGACGTCGGCAGACCATACCGAGCCACCCAGCCCGTGGGGCGAAGCATTGGCGCGGTGCACGACGTCGTCGATGTCTTGGAAGCGGACGAGTGGCAAAATCGGAGCGAACTGCTCCTCGTCCACCAGTTCGCTGCCATCGGTGATGTCGCGGACGATCGTTGGCCGAACGAAGTAACCGCTGTTCCGCACCTCGATTCCGCCCGCGACGATCTTCCCGTCCTTCTCGGCGACCCCAAGGAAGTATTGTGCCTTGGCATGTTGTGCCGCGTTTTGAAGTGGCCCCATGGAGGTCGCGGTCTCCAGCCCGTTGCCGAGGACGGCCGCGTCGGCTTGTGCCGTCAGTGCGCCGCAGAGCTGGTCATAGACGGAGTCGTGCACATAGAGCCGCTTGATGGCTATGCAGACCTGCCCGGCATTGAGGAACGCGCCGGCAAAGATCTTTGGAGCCACAGCAGCCACGTCCACGTCATCGAGGACGATAGCCGCGTCGTTGCCGCCGAGTTCGAGGGTGATCCGCTTCAGTGTCGACGCGGCGCTCGCCATCACTTTGCGCCCCGTGGGCGTCGAGCCGGTGAAGGATATCTTCGCCACGTCCGGATGGGAGGTCAGCACGGTGCCGAGGTCGTTGGCGTCGGTGACCACATTGACGACACCAGGCGGGAAGATATCCCGTGCCAGCGCCCCGAGCATGAGCGAGGTGACCGGCGTGGTCGGTGCCGGCTTGAGAATGAAACTGTTCCCCAGCAGCAACGCCGGGCCCAGCTTGTAGCAGGCGATGAGCACCGGAAAATTCCACGGCGTGATTCCCACCACCACCCCGAGGGGACGATGATGAACTTCCACCCGAAGCGATTCGTCGTCCTGGACGACCTCTACTGGCAGCTCAGCAGCGGCGAAGTGGCGCAGAAAGAATCCGGCATAGCCTGTTTCCGTCCGTGCCTGGTCGAGCGGTTTACCCTGCTCCATCACCAGCGCGCGGGCGAATTCATCAGCATGCTGTTCCAGGGCATCGGCAAGGCGCGTCAGCCGATCGCGACGCTCCGCCAGGGCCGTCGCGCTCCAGCCGGGCTGAGCGGCCTTGGCCGCCGCAATCGCCGCCTCGACCTGGGCCGGCGACGCACGCGGGACTTCGACGAACGCCTCGCCTGTCGAGGGGTCGACGACATTCAGCAGCCCGGAGCCGTCCAGGAGTTCTCCATTTATAAGAAGCTTGGTGGGAAGTACCATCGGTGACCTTTCTCTGAAGAAGGGCTGGCGAACAGGAGCGGAAGGCTATCGGGCAGGCGTTTCAACCATCAGGAGGCGAAGAAGCAATCGGCGTCCGGAGGCATAGGGCGTGGGGACGGAATGTCGTCGGCAATGCGCCTCAAGGTCTGTTGGGGCGAGCCTCAGGTGGGACGCTTGGCGAATTCCTCACCGGCGATGCGGACTGCCTGCTGCACGACCGGATAGCCGAAATAGGGAACGAGGTTGAGCAGCGCCTCGATGATTTCCTCGCGTGTCGCCCCGACCGTGAGCGCTGCATTGATGTGGACGCGCAACGGCGTCTCCATTGTCTTGCTGCCCACGGCGGCCAATGCAGCACAGGCCGTCAGTTCGCGCGTCTTCGAGGAAATCTGGGGACGGGAAAAGACATCGCCGTAGGAATTCTCGACAATCATCGTCCCGATGTCTGGTGCGATATCATTGAAGCTTCGGATCACAGCCTCTCCAGCCGCGGCAGAGGTTCTGGACAGCGCCTCCAGGCCGCGCTTGCGCCGGGCATCGCGCGTTTCGGACTCGGGCGCCGGAACGGTGGACGTTGGACCCGTGGCCGCCGCGTCGTTCCATTCCTTGAACGCTGTGTTCGCGATGCTGAACGCATTGAGCGCGGCGGGGAATCCGACATAGACACTGAGCTGCGTTATTGCCTCGATCAGTTGTTCCTTGCTGACGCCATGGTGCAGCGCTCCGTCGATATGGAAGCGCAGGGCATCCGCCCGGTTGCCGGCAGCGGTCAGCATCGACACAATCGCAAGATCTCGCATCTGATGGCTGAGGCCGTCCCTGGACAGGAGTTCGCCGTAGGCAACCTCCACGACCCATTGCGCAAGTTCCGGCGACACCTGCGCGAGCGGCCCGGTCACCGCATGCGGATCTTTCGGTGATAACGCCATCAGCGTGGCGAGACCCCGCGCATACCGGCGCGAGCCATCATCGGTGACCGGCGAGATGGCCTCGAACGTGATATCGCGTTCCTTGAGAATCTCGCGTAGCAGACCGACGCCGTTGATGGCTGCGGTATAGCCGCTGATGGCAATCGCCACGAACAACAGCTCGGCCAGTTCACGCGGCTTGCCGCCAACGTTCAGGAAGCCGTTCATATGGTACTTGAGCTGCGGCTGGGCGCTCCCGCTGGCGATCAGGGCCGAAACCGTGCAGATCTGGCGGCTCGGAAGATCGAGGCCAGGGCGAGACAGGATATCGCCATAGGGATATTCGACCGTGAACCGCGCAAGATCCGGTGCCACCTCCGCGAGGCGCTTCACCGGAATATCGTAGCCGTCGCCGCCAATCTGCTTGAGTATCTGCATGCCGCGTTCGTAGCGGACATCAGCGGTGTCGTTCGCCGTCGCGGCACGGACGGGGCCGGCCCTCATGACGCCGACGCTACCGATTGCGCAGGCCGCACTCGCAAGCAGGGCTCGACGGGAGGAGATGGGCGATATTGCGGCAATAGGCTCTCCAGACTGGTGAGGCTTGCTGCCATTTCTTACAGGCAGGTCGGCTTTAGACATGAATTCCCCCCTTGTTGGAATGCTGAACGATGCTCCCTGTTGATGACTAAGGCGCTGATATAAATTATTTTTTATAGAGCCTTTAGTTGCTGCCGGCCGAGCATTGGCACACGATCGGTCAAGGTAGCCGTAGGAAGCGCACGACATTTATAGTCGGACTATCGGTCTATAACATGCAGAATAAGGGCTGTCTAGAGGATGCTGTCTCGCGCCCGGCAGGCTGCGTCCACCATCGGAACACGATAATATGTTGATTTATATATATATAATAATCCATGTCCTCGTGGCATCGAATTAGAGTTGGCGCCTCGGGACGATTTCACTATGGTGCCCAACGGACCGGTAGCCCGACTGTCAGCAATATCGGAAGCGGAAATCAATATGATGGACCAGACCCTGAACGAGACGATCTCCCTCGATCGAATCCAGCCTCAGCCGACCTATCAGCTGGTCGCATCATCCATTGAGAAGCGGATTCTCGAAGGCACTTTCACGCCTGGGCAGCAGCTGCCCTCGGAACTGCAGCTGGCGAAGCAGCTCGGCGTCAATCGGTCGACGGTTCGCGAGGCCATCCGCGTCCTCGAGCAAAGCGGTCTTGTCTTCCGCAAAAGCGCCCGTCGCCTCGTGATCAGCGTGCCCCGAGAGAAGGACCTGGCTCAGAAGATGACCCGCGCGATGATCCTGCACGAGATCACGTTTCTCGAACTGTGGGAAGTCATGCTGCCGCTGGAGGTTCGGGCCGCCGAGCTTGCCGCCGAGCGTGCCAGCGCGGAGGAGACCGCCCGGCTCGAAACAAATCTGGCGGCGACAGGCCGATGCCTTGAGCACGAAGCCGAACTCGTTGCTTTGGACATCGAGTTTCACTACATCATCGCGAAGGCATCACGAAACCGGGCCCTGCTGTTGGCGCGAGAACCGATCGGGCAACTCTTCTATCCGGCCTTCTACCGGGTCATGTCCCGCCTCAACGCGAAGGATCGTATGCTTGCCGCGCATGCGGAGATATTTCATGGCATCCAGCGGCGCGATCCGAAGCACGCGGCGCTGTGGATGGAAAAGCACATCATGGACTTCCGCCGCGGTTATGAGCTAGCGAACTTCGACATCAACCAACCCGTCGACAGTGGTCACGCGCATCAGTCGGACTGATAGCGTTAAGAGCGAATTTCCCCGGTCCGCCTCCACCTTGGTGCGACAGTGCGAAAAACTCACCAGCATCTGCGACCGGGAGGTGGTCAAGACATCCGGCGATACGGATTGCCCGGCCGTTCCGGTCACCGCCGTTTCCCGTCGCCCATCCGCAATGCGCCATCGAGCCTGTGAACCGACCCGTTCAGGAGCGGGTTGCTGATGATGGCCAAGGCAAGCTGCGCAAACTCCTCCGGTTTGCCGAAGCGGTGGGGGAAGGGGATCGTGTCGATGACCGTCCGGCGGACCTCTTCAGTCATCGCCTCCACCATGGCCGTGCCCATCAGCCCCGGCGCGATGGCCGCGACGCGGATGCCGAAGGTCGCTAGTTCTCGGGCGGCGGGCAATGTCAGCGAAGCTACACCTCCCTTGGAGGAGCCGTAGGCGCTCTGGCCGATCTGGGCTTCATAGGCGGCGACGGAGGCAGTGTTGATGATGACGCCGCGCTCGCCATCGTCGCTGGGAGCATTGCCCGTCATCGCGTAGGCCGCAAGTCGCAGCCAATTGAAGCTGCCGATCAGGTTGACGCGGATGACCTTCTCGAAGTCCTCGAGTGGCATCGGCCCGTCGCGGCCGACGATGCGTTTTCCGGGTGCGATGCCTGCGCAGTTGACGAGAACATGCGGCGGGCCGAGTGCCGCGACAATGCGCTTCATGGCAGCTTCGGCGCCTGCGGCATCGGCGACATCGCAGGCTACGCCGATCGCGTCCGCGCCAATCGCCTGGGCGGCAGCTGCAGTCGGGGCCTCGTTCAGATCGACGACCGCGACCTGTGCGCCGGCATTGACGAGAGCAGCCGCGGTCGCGCGACCGAGTCCGGATGCGCCACCTGTGACGATGGCGATCTTGTTCGTGACGTCCATGGTTCCTCCACAATCATTCCAGCGTCTCGACAAAGCGCGCGAAGTTCTGCACGGGTTCTCGGGGGGTCTCGAAGAGGTTTTCCGATGCATCCGGCCGCGCCCGCCCCAAGGCCATGCCGACAATGAGCTGCCGCTCGGGCGGAATGGCGAGGCGCGCGCCAATCCGGGCGTGGTAGTCGGCGAAGGCGGCCTGCGGGCAGGTATCGAGGCCGATCCCGCGCGCTGCGATCATGAGATTCTGCAGGAACATGCCGAGGTCAAGCCAGCTCCCGGCTTCCATGTCGCGGTCCATGGTGAAGAAGAGGCCAGCCGGGGCGTCGAAGAAGGCGAAATTGCGCGCGTGCTGTCGGGCCATTTTCTCGTGCTCGCCGCGCTCGATGCCGAGACTGCGGTAGAGCGCCCAGCCCACTTGCCGACGTCGCGCGAGATAGGGCTCGCGCCAGTGCCTCGGATAGTAGTGATACGTCCGTTGCCCCGGTTCGCCGGCCAGGGCCGCTGCAACCAGTTCGGCGCCGAGTTCCCGCAGTGCGGCACCTGTCACGACGATGACCTGCCAGGGCTGGATGTTGGAGCCTGACGGTGCACGTGCTGCAACGGCGAGCAGTTCCTCGATCACCGGGATGGGGACGGGGTCCGGCAGGAACGCGCGGATCGAGCGACGCGAACGGATTGCCTCCAGTACGATATTGTCGACAAACGGGCTCATCATGTTCCTGCCCTGGGCAGGCTGGCTGGTGCCCCTATATCGAGATTGGCGAGTTCGTAACCGCGGCGGAAATCGAGAATATGCTTTTCCATCCAGTCTCTCGCGCTGGTTTCGTCCTGCTTGCCGATGGCTTCGGCAATGCGCTCGTGCGCGAAGAGCAGCCGCTCTGCAGCATTGAGACGCGACATGACCATCAGGAACGGCGGATAAAACAGCTCGCTGATCGGCAGACGGGCGGCCTGAATGGCGCGGTTGCCGGTGGCAAGCGCGACGATGTGGTGGAACTCGATATCGAGTTCCGTCAATGCCGCGGAATCGGCATGCGCCGCGCGCGTCTTCTCCAGATTGGCCGCCAGCGCTTCGAGATCGCTGTCGGTCCGCCGCTTCGCGGCGGACTGGGCCGTTGCGGGTTCCAGCACGAACATGGCTTCCCAGAGTTCCTCGAACGTGACCTGATCCAGTACCATTGCGGTCTTCAACCGCCGCGAAATATCGTCAGACTGCGGGAGGCTCGCGAAAAGCTTCTTCCGTCCGGCCTCGCGGCGCACAAACCCGTTCTGTTCGAGTGCGCGTATGGCCTCGCGCAACGTGGAGCGATTGACGCCGAGGCTTTCCGCCAGCTTCGCCTCGGAAGGCAGCGTATCGCCAGGCTTCATCTCGCCACCGACGATCTTCCTTTCAATCGCCTTGGCGACGAGACGGAACGCAGGCTCTTGCTGGATCGGATCGAATAGGGTTTGCATCTGTGGATTGCCTCTCTGGCGCATCATCCCGGACAGTGGTGGCTGCTCGTTGAAAAAACTATCTGTAAACAGATAGATAGACTGGCCTAGAGTATTTTTTCGATTTCACGAAATCGGAAAAATGCTCTGCAACACTTTGATTTTGAGCGCGTTCTGATCGGAAAGCGCTCTAGCGCTGATTTGAAGAACCGAGCACTATTTGGGTTTCACGTCCTTTTTCAAGGTCTCGCAGGGCTTTGCGCTGAATTTTTCCGGTCAGCGTCTTCGGCAGTTCGGATACGAACTCGATCTCGCGTGGGTATTTGTAGGGGGCCGTAATCCCTTTCACATGGTTCTGAATGTCCCTTATCAACGTCTCGGGGTCGGTCGCGGGCTCGCGCAGGACGACGAAAGCCTTGACGATTTCGCCACGCTCCCGGTCGGGTTTTCCTACGACCGCGCATTCCAGGACGTCGGGGTGGTCGAGCAGCGCATTCTCGACTTCGGTCGGGCCGATCCGATAGCCCGCGGAGTTGATAACATCGTCGCGCCGCCCGCAGTAGTAGAAGTAGCCGTCCCGGTCACGGAAGCCGCGATCGCCGGTCACGAACCAGCGTCCGTCCGTGCCTTCGACGAAGCATTCGGCGGTGCGCTCGGGCTCCCTGAGATAGCCGAGCATGATCTGCGGAACGGGCATCAGCAGGGCGATGTCGCCTTCGGTGCCGGCGGGCAGCCGCTCTCCGGCGGCATCGATCACATCGAGGTCGAGGCCGGGCAGCGGCAGCCCCATGGAGCCGTCGCGGACGTCGGCGCACGGGTAGTTGAGCAGCGTCATCAGGGTTTCGGTCTGGCCATAGGCTTCGAGTATCGGGATGCCCGTGCGTTTGCGCCATTTCTCCGCCACGACCGTGTTCAACGTCTCCCCCGAGGAGACCGTGTGACGCAGCTGGCCGAGGTCTCGGGCGCTGATGTCCTCGTCCACGACGCGGAACAGTTCCGTCCCCGGGGCGCAATAGACCGTGATCCGGTGCTTCTCGAGCAATCGGACCCGTTCGGCCGGGTCGAAGGGGCCATCGTAGAAGAAACTGCACGCACCCATGCTCCACGGGCCGAAGAGGATTGACGTGCCGGCCTTCGACCAGCCCACGTCGGCCGTGCACCAGATGATGTCGCCGGGACCGAGGTCGAGCCAGAACTCGGCCGAGCCGCGCCAGGCGTAAAGGCCGCGTGCGGCATGCAGCACGCCCTTGGGCATGCCGGTGGAGCCGGAGGTGTAATAGAGGATGGCCGGATCGTCCGCCGCGACCTGCGCCGCAGGATGCGCCGGGCTGCCCGCGGCAAGCGCTGCCTCCCAGTCGTCGAACCCCGGAGCGCCGCCGATGGCGAGCCGCGCCGTGACCCCCTCGAGGAGCCCGTCGAACTTGCCGGCCTGCGAGCCGCGGCAGACCACGCCCTTCACCCCGGCGTGACGGATGCGGTAGGCGAGGTCCTTGTGGGTCAGCATCTCGATGCAGGGGATGGGGACGGCGCCGATGCGCAGGCAGGCGACGATGGCGATCTGCCATTCGGGAATGCGCGGCGTCATCACCAGCACCGTGTCGCCCTTGCCGATGCCGCGCGCGGCGAGCGCGGATGCGCAGCGCGTCGAGGCGGCGGCAATATCGGAGAAGCGGAGCGTGCGCCCCTCTCCGGCCGCGTTCTCCCAGATCAGTGCCGGGCCGTCGCCCTCGCGGGCAAAGCGATCGACCACGTCGGTGGCGAAATTGAACCGTTCGGGCACCGACCAGCGAAATGCGGCACGGGTGACCGCGTAGTTCTGCATATTGCGTGGCATGGTGTTTTTCTCCCTCCCTTCTTTTCGCTTCTGCCGTCAGATCGCCCCTGCCGCGCGCAGGTTCGCGATTCGATCCGCATCGTAACCGAGTTCCGTCAGAACGGCCTCGGTATGCTCGCCGAGCAGGGGCGGCGCCAAGCGTATGGTGCAGGGCGTGTCCGACATCTTGATGGGAAAGCCCAGCTGCGGCACGCGCCCCTCGACCGGATGGTCGACGTGTTCCAGCATGCCGCGGGCGCGCGCGTGATCGCTCTCCAACGCCTCGACGATGCCGAGCACCGGGCCGAAGGGAATGTCCGCCGCCTCCAGCGTCGCCACCCATTCATCCCGCGTCCGGGTCAGGAACCGGTCCTGCAGGAGGGCCTTCTGCCGGCGGGCTTCCTCGCCCTCGGGCCATTGCCGGCTGCGAAGCTCGGGCGTGCCGAAGGCATCGCAGAAACGGTGCCAGAAATGTTCCTCGATGGCGCCCAGCGCGACATGGCGGCCGTCCGCGCATTCATAGACGTTGTAGCAGGGCGCCTGCCCGATGAACGGGCGCTCGCCTCCCTTGGGCTCGATGCCGGCAAAGAGCGCATCGGCGGCGTGCAGGGAAAGCCACGAGATGGCGCCGTCGTGCATCGATATGTCGATGAACTGGCCCCGTCCCGTCCGCCCGCGGGCGACGAGCGCGGCGAGGATGCCGGTCGTTGCGGTCAGCGAGCCGCCGCCGACGTCGGCGATCGACAGGCCGGGGACGATCGGACCCTCGCCCGCCTTGCCGAACAGCTGCAACGCGCCTGCCTCGGCCAGGTAGTTCATGTCATGGCCGGGCCGCAGCCGCCATGGTCCCGTCTGGCCGTAGCCCGAGATGGCGCAATAGACGAGGGCGGGATTGTCGGCCGAGAGGCTCTCGTAGGACAGGCCAAGACGCTCCATCACCCCGGGACGGAAGCCTTCGATGAGCACATCGGCCTCGCGCGCCAGCGCGCGCAGCACCTCCTTGCCCTCGGCGGTCTTGAGGTTCAGCGTGATGCTGCGCTTGTTGCGGTTCAGCAGCAGGAACGAGCCGGACTCGGCCTTGGCGATCGGCGGGAAGGCGCGGTTGTAGTCGCCGCCGTCGGGCTGTTCGATCTTGAGCACGTCCGCGCCCATGTCGGCGAGGATCTGGGTGGCGAAGGCGCCGGGCAGCAGGCGGGTGAGGTCGAGGACGCGGATGCCGTCCAGGGCGGGTTGAGTCAGCATGCGGTCCAGCCTCCATCGACCATGAGTGAATGCCCCGTGACGTAGCTTGCCGCGTCCGAAGCCAGGAAAAGACAGGCCCCAACCAGTTCCTCGGGGGCGCCGAAGCGGCGAAGCGGTGTGCGCGCGATCACATGTCCCGCGAGCCGTTCGTTCTGGCGCAGGCCCTCGGTCAGGTCGGTGGCGAAGTAACCCGGGCCGACGGCGTTGACGCGCACGTCCCGATCCGCCCATTCGACAGCCAGCTGGCGGGTCAACAGTTCGACGCCCGCCTTGGCGGCGCAGTAGGCGGTGGTGCGGTCGAGCCCGACCCTGGCGGCGACCGATGTGATGTTGACGATCGAACCCGATCGCTGCTCCAGCATGACCCGCCCGGCATGCTTGCAGGTGAGGAAGACCCCCGTCAGGTTGACGTCGATGATCTGTTGCCACTGGGCCAGTGTCGTGTCTTCGGCCCGCTTGTAGAACGGGTTGATGCCGGCGTTGTTCACCAGAACGTCGACACGGCCGAACCTGTCGCGCGCGGTCGCGAACACGGCCTCGACGTCCGTTTCATTCGCCACGTTGGCGGGGCAGGGCAGGACATTGCTGCCCATGGCCGCAGCGGCCTCCTCCAGGGTGCCGCGGTCGCGTCCCACGATCAGCACGTTGCAGTTTTCGGCGGCGAAGCCCTGGGCAACGGCCCGGCCGAGCCCGCGCCCGCCGCCGGTGACGATGACGGTGCGGCCTGCGAGATTGTCGAGTCCGCGGCGAAGCGGTGAAACGTTCATGCCTGTTTCCTTGCAAGTCGGCGTGCGATGCTCCAGCGATGCACTTCGGACGGGCCGTCGTAGATGCGGAAGGCCCGGATATCGCGAAAAATGCGCTCGACTTCGGTATCGCGGGTGATGCCCAGGCCCCCGAGGATCTGCACCGCGCGGTCGGCGATGCGGAACGTCGCCTCGGAGGCCAGCACCTTCATCATGCTGCTCTCGGCAGAGGCACGCTCGCCCTGGTCGAGCAGCCAGGCGCAATGCCGGATGCCGAGCCGTGTGACGTGAAGGTCGATCTCGTTGTCGGCCAGCATGAACCCCACGCCCTCATGCTGCACCAGCGGTTGGCCGAACGCCTCGCGGCGGCGGGCGTAGTCGGTGGCGATGTCGTGGGCGCGCCGGGCGGCGCCAAGCCAGCGCATGCAGTGGGTGAGGCGGGCGGGCACGAGCCGCACCTGGGCATACTGAAATCCCTTGCCCACGGCTCCCAGCACGTCCGTTTCGGGAACCTCCAGCCCTTCGAGATCGACCACCGCGTGACCGCCGGCGAAACTGGAATCCATGGAATCGAGCGTGCGCGCTATCGTGAAGCCCCGGGCCGGCAGGTCGGCCAGGAACATGGTCGCGCCGACATCCTCGCCATTCACTAGCGTCCGGGCCATGACGATGGCGAAGGCCGCTCCTTCCGCACCGGTGATGAGCCATTTGCGGCCATGGATGACGAAACGATCGCCGCGTTTCTCCGCCACGGTCAGCAGGGCGCCGGGGTCGGATCCCGCGCCGGGATGGGGTTCGGTCATGCAGAAGCAGGAGCGTGTGCGGCCTTCCGTCATCGGACGCAGCCAGCGCTCCTTCTGTTCCGGCGTCGCGACCGCTTCCAGTAAATGCATGTTGCCTTCATCGGGGGCTGCGCAGTTCATGGCAACGGGGCCGAGCATGGAATAGCCTGCGGCCTCCAGCACCACGGCCTTGCCCACATGGCTGAGGCCGAGGCCGCCGAACTCGGCGGACACCTGCGGGTTGAGCAATCCGGCTTCGCGGGCAAGCGCCACCAGTTCGTCGCGCAGGGACGGTTCCGGACCGTGCGGTCCGCGCCGCGGGTCCGCCTCACGCGGGATGATCCGATCGGCCACGAAGGCGCGGGTGCGGGCTTCGAGCGCGATCAGTTCGGGTGGAAGCGAGAAATCCATCGGTGATCCTTCAGAACAGTCGGCCCCGCGCGACGTCGAGCGCGAAGGCAAAGAGGTCCCGCCCCAGATCGCCGAAAGCGGCGTAGCGCGGATCGGTGGTTTCGCCGCTCCTGAAGCGGCGGTGCAGCTGCAGGAAGACGACAGCCAGCTTGAGGATCGTCAGCACCCTGTAGGGCGCAATTCCACCGACGGTCCTGCCGGTCGCGCGGGCATAGGCTTCTGCCGCCGCCTCCCGGGTCAGAAATCCCGGTCCGGCCGTCGGCATCTGCGCCAGACGATGCATGCACGCCGGGTCGTCCGGCTCCGTCCAGTAGGACAGCAGGGTCGCGAGGTCGAAGAGTGCCGGCCCGCGCGTGCCCATATCCCAATCCACCACCGTACCCGGTCCGAGCGTTTCGGGGTCGAGGAGGACGTTGTCGAGCTTGAAATCGCAATGCAGCAGGACCGGGACGTCCTGTTCCGGCGACGGGCAGGCGGCGAGCCAGCCGACGACCTCCCGCGCGGCCGGCGGCAGCTCGCCCTCGCAGGCGTCTTCCGCCCGGCCGATCCAGCCGGCGACCTGCCGGGCAAAGAACCCCTCGGGTCGGCCGAGCGCGTCGAGGCCCACGGCTGTCAAATCGACGGCGTGAATACGCGCCAGCGCCCCGACCAGCATGGCAGACAGCGCGGCACCGGTTTCCGGGGTGCCGGACAGAGGGGCAACGCTGTCTCCGCGGATGGCGATGCCCGGGCGAAATTCGAGAATCTGGAACGGGACCCCGATGACGTCGGTATCCGTACACAGGTGCAGGCTGCGCGGAGCGAGGGGGAGTTCGCGCCAGAGGGTCGACAGGATGCGATGTTCCCGCACCATGTCGTTCGCACCCGGAGGCAGCGGGCCTCCGGGCGGTCGGCGTAGGACAACCCAACTGCCCTCCTCAAGACGAAGCAGATAGTTGATGTTCGCAAGCCCGCCGGCGAACTGGCGGGGGAGGAAGGCCGTATCCAGCGCGAGCCCCTGCTTTTCCAGTTCTGCTGCCAGCTGCACATGGTCGAGCGGGGTCGATGTCTCGAGCGGGCGCAGATAGGCGTTCGTCGGCAGGGCTATTGGGGGGGCTGCCAGAAGGGCGCCCTGGAAAGTTGCTTGGGTCGATGTCGTCGGCATGGTCCTGTTCCATCAATCGTCAAAACTGTCGGACAAAAATTTAAAAACGTCAACTGATCAAACAATTATATAATCCGAGTTCAAGAGAATATTTTATAAATACATGATATTTAACAATAATTTTATGAACCCTGTTTCTGAGGGGGTCTTGACATGAAAATTGGGAGCATTTTATAGTCCGACAATAACACAGAAAACGGGCTGATATCCCGTGCATGAGGGAGGACAAGATGCGATTTCTGCAATCCGGCGCGCTGGCGCTGGCCATTTTCGCCGCCGCGTCACCCGCGCCGGCCCGGCAGGCCGAACAGTTCATTCCGGTCTCCATCTACCGCACCGGGCCCTATGCGGCCGGCGGTGTCGGCATCTACGGCGCCTATGCCGACTACCTCGAATTGCTCAACCAGCGCGATGGCGGCATCAACGGTGTCCGGCTTGTCTATCAGGAGTGCGAAACCGGCTATCAGCCCGACCGCATGATCGAATGCTACGAGCGCCAGAAGGGCATGGGGCCCACTGGCGCGGCCGCGTTCACGCCTTCCGGCACCGGCGGCGTCTACGCGCTGATCGACCGCATGACGGCGGACAAGATCCCGAGCGTTACCGTCGGATACGGGCGGACCGACAGCTCCGACGGGCGCGTCTTTCCGTACATTTTCCCGGCCGTCGCCAACTACTGGAGCGAGAATACAGCGACGATCCGGTGGATTGCCGAACGTGAGGGCGGGTTCGAGGCGTTGCGCGGCAAGAAGATCGCCAATGTCGTGATGGATTTTGCCGCCGGACGCGAGACGGAGGCCGTGCTGGCCGCCCAGGCCGAGAAATATGGCTTCGAGGTGCAGACGTTCCCGATCGCCCCGCCCGGGCTCGACCAGCGCGCCGTCTGGCTGCAGGTGCGCCAGGCGCGGCCCGACTGGGTGCTGTTTCGCGGCTGGGGCGCGGCGACGGCCGCCGGGCTGAAGGAGGCCCAGCGCGCTGGCATCCCGCGCGATCGGATCATCGGCTGGTGGTGGTCGGGCTCGGAGGAGGACGTCATTCCGGCCGGTAACGCGGCAGAAGGGTTCATTACGGCGAGCTTCCACGCCGTCGGCGCAGATTTCCCGGTATTCGACGACATTCGGACCCACGTGTACGACAAGGGCAAGGGGCATGTATCGCCGGACCGGATCGGTTCCGCCTACTTCGTGCGCGGCATCCTTCACGCCGTCATCGTGACCGAGGGCATCCGGGCCGCGATGGAAAAGTTCGGCAACAGGCCACTGACCGGCGAGGAGGTGCAGTGGGGCCTCGAACATCTCACGCTGACCACCGATCGCCTGCGCGAACTCGGCCTCGAGGGCCTGATGGCGGAGATCGCCATCACCTGCGAGGATCACGAGGGCGGTGGCAGGGCCCTCATGCAGCAGTGGGACGGCAAGCAATGGAACGCCATCTCGGACTGGCTCGATCCCGACCCCGCGATCGTGCGTCCCCTGATCGAGGCCTCGGCTGCGCAGTTCGCCGCGGAAAAGGGCATCGAGCGGCGCGATTGCTCCGCGGCGGAGTAGGGTCGATGGCACACGCATCACTCTCCCCCGCTGCCGCTGGCGCGGACGCCACGCCGCTGCTGTCGGTCAATGCGATCGAGGTCGTCTATGGCGGACAGGCGCACGTTCTGCACTCCCTGTCGCTTGCGGTACCCTCCCGCGGGATCGTTGCGCTGCTCGGGGCGAATGGTGCGGGCAAGACAACGACGATGAAAGCCGTCGCCGGCCTGCTGAAATCCGAACGCGGCCAGATCAGGAAGGGGTCGATCGATTACGACGGCGCACGGATCGATCGGCTCGACGCCTCGCAGCTCGCCTCGCGCGGGTTGTCGCTGGTGATGGAAGGGCGCCATGCCTTTGGCGCATTATCTGTCGAGGACAATCTGCGGGTTGGCGCCTTCTCGCGGCAAGATGGTGCGACGGCCGTGGCGCGCACGCTCGACATGGTGCTCACCTATTTCCCGCGCCTCAAGGAACGCCGCGGATCCCCGGCCGGTCTCCTGTCCGGCGGCGAGCAGCAGATGTGCGTGATCGGCCGCGCGTTGATGGCAAGACCCCGGATGATCCTCCTCGACGAGCCCTCCATGGGACTGGCGCCCCAGCTCGTCGAAGAGATCTTCGGCATCATCCGCCGGCTGAACGAGGAAGAGGGTGTGACCTTCCTGCTTGCCGAGCAGAACGCCGCGGTGGCGCTGCGCTATGCGAGCTACAGCTATCTGATCGAGAACGGGCGCGTCGCGCGCGAAGGGCCGGCCAAGGTGCTGGCGGCCGATCCGGAAATCAAGGCGAGCTATCTCGGCTTCGGCGAAGCCGAAGGAGCTCCCATCGGCGAAAGGCGGAGGTGGCTGATATGAACAGCGTGGCTGCAAGCGCCTCCGATCGGGTGGTCCGGTTCGAGAGCGGGCACGGCGAAAGTCTTGCCCTCTGGCTGCGGCGGCTTGTGGACGATGCCCCTGCGCAGGTGCTGATGCGTCACAAGCGGGCCGGGATATGGGAGGAATGGACCCGTGCGGCCTTCCTCGGCCTCGTCAGGTCACAGGCTGCGGGGCTTGCTGTGCGCGGGGTCGGGCCCGGCGGGTGCGTCATCATTCTGGGCGAGAACCGTCCGGAACTTTACGCCGCCATTGTCGCCGCTCACGCCATCGGCGCCGATGTCGTGCCGCTCGGCGGCGAGTTTCTGCGCCGGTTCGGGCCGCCGGATGTTCCGGCGAACCTCGTCGTCGCCGAGAATGCGGAAGCAGCGCGCGCCTGGGCCGGCGAGACGGTTCTGCTGTCCGATCTTCGCGCCGCGGATGAGCTGGCATTGCCTGAGATGACGCAGGCGTCGGTGGTATTGCACGATCCGGGCCTGACGGATCGGCCGGCCCCGATCCGGCTTGCTGCCGGGGCCTTGTCCGAGTGGGCCAGGGCCCGGCTGCCGGGGGTGGGAAGCGGCGATCGCCTGATCGCGTTCCTGCCGGTTTCCGCCATGGAGGACGCTGCGGTGTCGCTCGTCCTGCCGCTCGCCACGGGCGCGAGCGTGGCGTGCGTCGAGGGGCCGGCCACCTTTCCCATCGACCTGCACGAGGTCGTGCCGAACGCCGTGATCGCGCCCGCCCGCGCCTGGGAACTGCTCGACCGGGATATCCGCCGGCGATTGGGCCGCAGCGGCAACGCGGTACGCCCGGTGTCAGACCGCATTTTCACGCGGTCGCTGCTCGACGTCGTCGGACTGTCCCGATGCCGGCTGGCACGCGTTTCCGACGGGGCCATCTCGCCGGCGGCCCTGGCCCGGTTGCGCGGTTACGGCGTTCCGCTGGAGGTGTCGGGCAAAGCGGACGAGGCGGCGCGCCGCGAGGCCTTGCTGCGCGATCACCCCATTGTCGACCGGGCGCGCGTCACGGCCTCCGGGCGGGGATGGCGCGCCGACATCGCCGCCGATCCGGTGGTGCTCGCCCGCCTGCAGGATGATGGCGGTCCGGCTGCGGTCGAGGATGCGCTCGCCGCTGCGGCCCGGTCGGCGGGTGTCGACGGGTTCGAGCTGCGTCCCGCCGGCTTCGCGATGCATGAGCTGACCCTGGGCGGCCTCGTCCGCCGCGGGACCTTCCGCCGTCCCCAGCCGCCCGTGGCTGCCGCCACGTCCGCCCGCCGGCAGCACACAGGCAGCGAGGTGCTGATGGAGGTGCGCAATGTCAGCGTGTCCTTCGGCGGCATCAAGGCTCTCACCGACGTATCGATGCAGGTGCACAAGGGCGAGATCCTGTCGATCATCGGGCCGAACGGGGCTGGCAAGACATCGTTTCTCAACACGCTGAATGGCGTCTATACGCCAAGGAGCGGCCATATCGTTTTCGAAGGCCGCGCCCGGGCGCGCATGCGGCCGGCTCAGGCCGCGCGCAGCGGCATCGGGCGCACGTTCCAGCACGTCGCCCTGTTCCCGGGGCTCGATGTCATCGGGAACGTGGTGGCCGGGCGGTCGGCCCGTTTTGGGGCGTCGTTCCTGGCCAGGGCGCTGCGCCTTCGCGCGGCGATGCGGGAAGAGGCGGAGCAGCGCCGCACGGCCGAGGCGTTGCTGGAGTTTCTCGATCTCACGCATCTGCGCCACGCTGCGGTGAGCACGCTGCCGTACGGCCTGCAGAAGCGGGTCGAACTGGCGAGGGCGCTCGCCACCGGGCCGCGCCTGCTGCTGCTCGACGAGCCGATGGCCGGCATGACCCACGAGGAAAAGCAGGAGATGTGCCGGTTCATCCGGGCGGTGAACCGGGATCTCGGCACCACGGTGGTGCTCATCGAGCACGACATCGGCGTGGTCATGGGCCTGTCCGACCGGGTCGTGGTTCTGAACTACGGCCGCAAGATCGCCGACGGCAGTCCGGCCGAGGTGCGGGAGAACCCGGAGGTCATCCGTGCCTATCTCGGGACGGGTGCGGACGCCCAGGGTGACATCCAAGGGGATATCCAAGGGGACATCCAAACGGACGCCCAACTGGACGCCCAAGCGGATATCCAAGTGGCGGACACGCCGGTGACGAAAACGCCCATTGCGCGAGCCCACGCGGCGGGCGCGGCGAACGGGGGATGAGATGACGGGATTCTCGTTCTTTCTGGAGGTGCTGATCGGCGGGCTCCTGTCCGGCGTCACCTATACGCTGGTGGCGCTCGGTTTCGTGCTCATCTTCAAGGCTTCGGGCGTATTCAATTTCGCGCAAGGAGCGATGGTGCTCTTTGCGGCCCTGAGCTTCGTCGGCTTTTCGGAGTTCGGCCTGCCCTGGTGGGCGGCTTTCGGCGCCACGCTGGTGGTGATGGTGCTGCTGGCCGTGGCCATCGAGCGGGCCGTGCTGCGTCCGCTTCTCGGGCAGGATCACATGATCGTCTTCATGGCGACGATCGGCTTGTCGATCTTCATCGAGGGTTTCGCGCAGCTCGTGTGGGGATCGCAGGTGCGCGGGCTCGACCTCGGTCTGCCCGAAGACCCCGTGTTTCTCGGCGATATCCTGATTGCGAAGTCCGACCTCATGACGGCGGCTGTCGCCGGGGTGCTGGTGCTCGGCCTGTCGCTGTTCTTCACCTATACCCGTGTCGGGCGCGCATTGCGGGCGGTGGCGGACGATACGCAGGCCGCACAGGTCGCCGGTGTGCCGCTGGGCATGATCTGGGCGGTAGTGTGGAGCGCCGCGGGATTCATCGCGCTCGTTGCCGGGCTCGTGTGGGGCGCGCGCCTCGGGGTTCAGTTCGCGCTCACGCTGGTGGCGCTCAAGGCGCTGCCGGTAATGATCCTCGGCGGCTTCAACTCGATCCCCGGCGCCATTGCCGCCGGGCTCCTGATCGGCGCAAGCGAGAAACTGGCGGAAGTCTACATCGGGCCGCACGTCGGCGGCGGCATCGAAAACTGGTTTCCGTATGCGCTGGCGATTGCGGTGCTGATCTTCCGGCCAGCGGGCCTTTTCGGCAGCAACCGTGTGGCGAGGGTCTGAACGCGAGGGTCTGAACAATGGTCTTCCATGGCAATGCTGATCGGATGAAGACTTCCTATGCGCGGGAACTGGCGCTGTTCCCGATAGCGGGCGATCGCCTGGGGCTTGCCGCGCTGCTGGTGCTGGGCGGCGTCGTGCTGCCGCTGTTTGCGGGCGACTACTGGCTGGGCTCGATCCTGCTGCCCTTCCTGATCCTGTCGCTCGCGGCCGTGGGGACGAACATCCTCACCGGATACGCGGGGCAGATCTCGCTCGGTTCGGGCGGCTTCATGGCGGTGGGCGCCTATGCGGCGGCCAACCTCGTCATTCGGCTGCCCGGCCTGCCTTTCCCGGTGTCGTTTCTGCTGGCGGGATTGATCGCGGCGGCGGTCTGCGCGCTCTTCGGTCTGCTGAGCCTGCGCATCCGCGGACTTTACGTGGTGGTCGCCACGCTCGCCGCGCAGTTCATGATCGAATGGACCTGCACGCATGTCCCGTGGCTCTATCTGAACAGTGCGTCGGGCATCGTCAGCACGCCGGCGCTCAGCCTCTTCGGCTTCACGTTTTCGTCGATCGCCGCCCGATACACTCTGGCGTTCGTGAGCGTCATCGCGCTTGCCCTGATCGCGGCCAACCTTGTCCGTTCTCCGGAGGGGCGGGGTTGGCTCGCCGTCCGGGATCAGGAAACCGCGGCGGTTCTGACAGGCATCCCGACCCGGCGCGCGAAGCTCATGGCCTTTGCGGTCTGCGGCTTCTTCTGCGGCATTTCGGGCGCCATGTGGAGCTTTCTCTACCTGGGTAACGTCGATATCGAGGCCTTCACCCTGCATCGCTCGTTCCAGATCCTGTTCATGATCATCATCGGCGGCCTTGGCAGCATTCTGGGGGCGTTTCTCGGCGCGGCCTTCATCGTCCTGCTGCCGCTGGCCATCACCAATCTGGCCACGCTTTTCGGCGGCTCGATACGGCCCGACACCGTCGCCAATCTCGAGCATATGATCTTCGGCAGCCTGATCATCGGCTTCCTGATCCTCGAACCACGCGGCCTTGCCCGCCTGGTAGGACGCGTACGCGACAAGGTGCGCCTCTGGCCGCTGAAATACTGATGTCCCGGTTAAATCCCAGAGCCGGGCCCGATGTCCATCGGTGTTGATGGACCTGCATTTTCAATCAAAACATGCACATAAGGGAGGACAACGATGTTATTTCTTAGCAAGATCGCATTGGGCGCCGTATTGCTGGCCGTTCAAATGCTGCCCGCAGCGGCCCGGGATATACGGCTGGTCCATGACATCACATCAAACCATCCCCGCATCCCCTATATCGACGCTGTCGCGACATCCGTCGCACAACACGCTGGCGCCTCGGCCGTCATCATCAATCCCGATGACGTGGTCTATCCGGGCTTCGCATCGGTGGAGGCGCTGCAAAACGCGAAGGCAGAGGTTGCGCTGGTGAACGCCTCGAACCTTGAACGCATTGACCCAAGGTTGGGCTTCGTCAACCTGCCTTTCACGCTGAGCGATGCGCTGATGACTGAGACGGCGACCCGCGACGGTGTCGTCACGATGCTGGACGACGTCGCACGGCAGAGTGGCTGGCGTGTGCTGGGGCTGATGCGTGGCGCAGACCAGCTGTTCGTGTTCAGATCGAGCAAGCCCACAACTGTTTCTGATCTAAGGGGATTGACGATCCGCGTTGCGGGTTCGGGAATATACGAGACGATCATGCGGAATCTTGCTGTCGAGCCGGTTGTCATGCCGTTTCCCGAGCTTCGGAAAGCTTTCGAGCAGAAGCGCGTCGATGGTGTGTTCACGTCACCCGGTGGATGGATTTCGCAATTCGGCATGGAGGCGCCCAATGCGCTGCATGTGCCCGGTCTGATGATGATCACTTATGCAGTTATCATGCGCGCCGAGGTGCTCGATGCATTGGCTGAAGAAGACAGGAGCGCCCTTGCCGATGCAGTTTCCGTCGAGGTGACGGGCAAATGGTCCAACATGCTTGCTGATGACGACGCCATACTTGCCCAGATGGAGCAGGGTGGCGCCCATCTCGTCCGCGCAGAGGCTGACGACAGCTGGAGAGCACCGCTTCAGTCTGTCTCGGCCGATTATGCAGAACGCTACACCGAGGTCTGGCAGGAGTTCGGCCGCCTGCTTTCGAGTGGTCGGACGCGCTAGGTGGCCCTGTGGCCTTGCCCGTCCGGTGTTGCGTGTCAGCGACGACGCGTGCCTCCGGCCGTTGAGATACTGACAGCCACGTATTTGGACGACCGGGCGTGTCCTGTGCGAACACGACAGATCTTCCACTCGGGCCGGCCGGGCGACATCCTTGCAGAACGCATGAGGCAGACCATGACAGAAACGCTTCACGAATTCATCAAAAGCGCTGTTTCCGGCCGTGTCGGCACGATCACGTTGCAGCGTCCGCGGGCTTTGAACGCGCTCAACGGTCGCATGGTTGCGGAACTCTCCGAGGTGCTGGAGGCACTGGAGAGGAACCCCGACATCGGCTGCATCCTTCTGAAAGGGCAGGACGCTTTCTTCTGCGCTGGCGCCGATATCAAGGAGGCGACGGATGCTTCCTACCCGGACACGCTCATCGACGATTTCCTCGCCGGATGGGACAGGATCGCCCGCGTGCGCAAGCCATTAGTGGCGGCGGTCGCCGGGCCCGCGTTTGGCGGCGGTTGCGAGATCACGATGATGTGCGACGTGATTGTTGCTGCCGAGTCGGCCCGATTCAGTCTGCCCGAGATCCGCCTCGGGACGATGCCCGGCGCGGGCGGAACGCAACGCCTGGCGCTTGCGCTCGGCAAGGCAAAGGCGCTCGACCTGTGCCTGACGGGACGTCCGATGCTGGCAGAAGAGGCGGAGCGATCGGGCCTCGTCTCGCGTGTCGTGCCGGATGCCGACCTTGAAGCCGAGGCTATGGCGGTGGCCACGACCATTGCAGCTGCATCGCTGCCTGCGGCTCTCTCTATCAAGGAGGCCGTGCTAGCCGCATTCGATGGTCTGGGCCAGGGCCTGCGCCTTGAGAGGCGCTTGTTCCAGGCGCTCTTTGCCACGGAGGACCAAAGGGAAGGCATGCTTGCGTTCACCGAGAAGCGCGCCGCTCGCTTCCGCCATCGCTGAACCTCGAACGGGAGACCGATATGACATCCGACACGCTTAACGTTTCCATCGTGGCCTCCGGACATACGCCCTTCGGTCGACTGGATCAGAACCTCGAAGAACTGATCGTGGCGGCTGCGCGCGAGGCGCTGGCGGAGGCGGCGCTCCCGGCATCGGAGATCGATGCCGTTTTCGTCGGGCATTATAATTCGGGGCTGGTCCCGGATGGCTTCATCGCGTCGCTGGTTCATCAGGCCGATCCCACATTGCGATTCAAACCGGCGACGCGGCTGGAGAACGCATGCGCATCCGGATCGGCGGCGATTCATGCCGGGATCAACGCGATTCTGGCCGGGCGCGCCCGAACCGTTCTGGTGGTGGGGGTGGAGAAAATGACTTCCCGCACCACGGAGGAAGTGACGGCGGCGCTTGCCGGAGCCGGATATCAGAACGATACGGCAGAAGCCGCATTGAGCTTTCCGGCGGTCTTCGGCATCGCCGCCCGCGACTATACCGAGCGGTACGGAGATCCGATGGAGGCGATGGCCCGCATCGCGTCCAAGAACCACGCGAACGCCCTGCACAATCCCCTTGCCCAGATGCATCGCCCGCTGTCTTTCGAACAGTGCAACACGGTCAGCGACAAGAATCCGCTGATCGCGCCGCCGCTGCGGCTGACCGACTGCTCACTCGTGTCGGATGGGGCTGCCGCGGTGATCCTGACCACGCGCGATGCCGCGCGGGACCACGCGCATGCCGTCGATTTTCGCGCCGCCGTCCATGTCAGCGATTTCCTGCCGATGTCCGCGCGCGACTTCATCACCTTCGAGGGACCGCGGTGCGCCATGCATCGAGCGTATGAGATTGCCGGTATCAGCGTCGGGGATCTGGACTTCGCGGAAGTGCACGATTGTTTCACGATTGCCGAGCTTCTCATCTATGAAGCCATGGGGCTGGCGGCACAGGGCCGGGGAAGCGAGGCCCTCGACAGCGGCCGCGTGATGGCCGGCGGCGCGACGCCCGTCAACTTGTCCGGCGGCCTGAAGGCAAAGGGCCACCCTGTCGGCGCGACCGGTGTCTCGATGCATGCGCTGGCGTTCCGTCAGCTGACCGGGCAGGCGGGAGCGATGCAGCATACAGGAGCGGAACTTGGTCTCGTGTTCAATATGGGTGGTGCGGCGGTTGCCAACTATGCGTCAATTCTGGCCGCGGCACGCTAGGATGTGTCATTATTTCACGGAAACAATAACCTGCTGTAGGGCTTAGAGCAGGTCGTTTTTTCATGGAAACGACGACATGCTCTAACTTATTGATTTTGAGCGCGAAGCACGTGCCGAAGCCATTGATGACCCGGATCGGCATCATGCCGAGCG
This sequence comes from Pseudochelatococcus sp. B33, assembly GCF_053570585.1. Classification (NCBI taxonomy): domain Bacteria; kingdom Pseudomonadati; phylum Pseudomonadota; class Alphaproteobacteria; order Hyphomicrobiales; family Chelatococcaceae; genus Pseudochelatococcus; species Pseudochelatococcus sp. B33. The sequence continues at coordinate 157,519 of NZ_JBSEFH010000012.1, forward strand.
TGCCAGGGTTTGCACCACCCGGAACGGTGGAATGTCGATCGGCGACGGAAAGAGTCTGAGCGGAAGCCTCTCGGATTGCCCTTCATCGAGACCTGAAGGTGCCGCAGCGAAAGATAGCGGTCGAGACCAATCGTCCCGTCGAGGCCGGAATGATCGCCATGGCCGGCGCAGATGAAGTCTTCCTCATAGAGCAGCTCTTCCCGCATATGCGTCGGGGGCTCCGGGAAGTTCCCCGCGATCAGCTTGATCACACCGTCCTCCAGCATTGGAAGCCCGACGCTGCGGTTGGTGTTGCGGACATCAGGAACACGCCCGGCGCTTCGAACTGGAGCGGCGGCACGGTCGAGCGCGTGCAGGGCGATGGAAGTCGCAACGTCTTCCTCGACAACATCTCTTCGCCTGTGGGTATCGCGGTGGATGCGGCAGGCTCGGTGTTCGTCTCATCCTATTCCGGCGACACCATTGTTCGCGTCGCGCCGGACGGGAGCCGGGAGACGATCGCGGATGGACTTGCCACGCCGACCGGAATCGCATTCGCGCACGATGGGCGGCTGCTGATCGCCAACCGTTCGTCCGGTGAGACCGTCGCTCTCGACATGAAATCTGGCGGTCGCACCGTGGTCGCGCGCGGGCTGTCGCTGCCTGTAGGCGTCGTGGAAATCTCGGATGGAAGCATCCGTTTCGTCCCCGTATGGCGGGCGCGTCACCCGCATCCTGCCCGATGGCAAGGTTCAGGAACTCGGTCAAAGCTTCGATCGTCCGGGCGGCAGAATGGCTGGCTGGGGAACCTGGATTCGAACCAGGACTGACGGAGTCAGAGTCCGCAGTTCTACCGTTAAACTATTCCCCAGCAACGGGCATCGGTACAAGGCCTGACGGCTTTGAATATCGATGCCGCGGGCGGTGGTGTCGCGCCGCCTGTTGGTGCGTTAATTAGACGGGACACGGTGATCCGTCAAGCACCGCGTGAAAAATTTACGTGGGCGGAGGGCCGGCCGGCGGCTCCTGTGCATAACCGTTTCCCCTGTTTGCCGGCGCACATCAAAGACAGGTTGATCGCCGCGGAGAGATTCTCCGTCCCGCGACATGCTGATATAGAAACCGGCGCTGTGGACAATCGGGCCGGCCGGCCGCCTGCTTGCCTCTCAAGCTTCCGGTCGTCCGGCGCATGTGCCATGAAAGTGCTCGGACTGTCGCCGCTCGGGGTCCGCATCGTCTCCGGCGGCCAGGGACAAATCCTCTTGCCGGGTGAAAGGCCGGACGATGAAGGAGGTCACAACAGAATGAAATACGGGTTGAACACGCTCAAGGCCGGCAGTTCTGGGCGCACGGGACTATCGGGCCGGCGGGTCTGGAGGCGCATTCTCGCCGCCCTCGCCATCGTGCTGATGGCGGCGGCCGTCGCCGGATGCGCAGCGTCGCAGAAAAGAACCACGAGCCGGAACGTCGGCAGGCCCCCGCCGGAGCAGGCGCCCGTCGCCTACAGCAACCAGAACAGGACCGGACCGCTGATCACACCCGACAATGATCCTTTCGCGATCCGGTGAACCCCGATCCATGGCGGTCTGCGTTCAATCTGACGACCGCATCGAGCGCGAGTTGGGGGAAACGACCGAAATGAGAGCGGCGGGCATCGCAGGACAAACGCTGATGCGATCCCGATGCGAACCGCTCTATCCGCGGACGGCGCCCGTCACCAGGTGCCGATGTTGGGCAGGCTCTTCCACGGTTCCTGCGGCGGCAGGGCCTCGCCTTCCTGCAGGATCTCGATGGAAATGCCGTCGGGCGAGCGCACGAAGGCCATGTACCCGTCGCGCGGCGGGCGGTTGATGGTGACGCCCGCCTTCGCCAGCTTGTCGCAGAAGGCATAGATGTCGTCGACGCGATAGGCGAGGTGGCCGAAGTTGCGCCCGCCCGTGTATTCCTCGTCGTCCCAGTTCCATGTCAGCTCGAGCTCGGGGGCGCGCCGCTCCCGCACGCTCTCGACATCGCCCGGAGCGGCGAGGAAAACCAACGTATATCGGCCCGCCTCGTTCTCGGTGCGCCGCACCTCGACGAGGCCGAACTTGTCGACGTAGAAATCCAGTGCCGCATCGAGATCCCGCACCCGGACCATGGTGTGAACGTAACGCATCGGCCTTTGCTCCTGTTGTGTCATCCGTTGGCTTGACATTTCCTCCATAATGACGCGACCTCTGCGCGCCGGCGATGGATGCGCCGCTGCCGGAATAGATAAGGCCGTCGGGCCGGCCGGACAACATCGGATGTTCATGCCCGGGAGCCGAAGAATGCACAACGGGGACGATCTCATCGAACGGCGCAGGACCGAGAAGCGCAAGGAAAAGGTCGCGCTCATCTCGATCTTCGTTAGTGCGCTGCTGACGATCGCGAAGGCGATCGGCGGCTTCATGACCGGCTCGCTGGCGCTGCTCTCCGACGCCGCCAACAGCCTGCTCGACGTGGGCGCGACGACGATCACGTGGCTTGCGGTGCGCGAGGCGCACAAACCGGCCGACGATCAGCACCATTTCGGCCATGGCAAGTTCGAATCCATGTCGGCGCTGGCCGAGACGGCGTTCCTGTTCCTGCTGTCGGGCGTCGTCGCCTTCGAGGGCCTGCGGCGCCTCGCGACCGGCGCCGAGGTGGTTGAGCCGAGCTGGACGGCCGCGGGCATCCTCGTCGGTGCGATTCTGGTCGACGCCTGGCGCTGGTGGACGCTGAAGAAAGTGGCGCGCGAGACCGGCAGCGAGGCGCTGGAGGCCGATGCGCTGCACTTCTCGTCCGATCTCGTGAATTCGGTCTTCGTGCTGATCGCGCTGGGGCTCGCGGCGATCGGCTATCAGGCGGCGGACGCGCTGATCGCCATCGGCGTTTCCGTCTATATCGCCTTTGCCGGCTTCGGCCTCGCGCGCCGCACCATTGCCAATCTGCTCGACACCGCGCCCAAGGGCATGGCCGAGCGCGTGCGCGCCGTCACCGACAACGTCCCGGGCGTGGTCGAGGTGACGGGCGTGAAGGTCCGCCCGTCCGGCTCCGGCCTGCTGGGGGAGGTGGCGATCGACGTTTCCCGCACCCTGCCGCTCGAACGGGTGGGGGCCATCCGCGAGCAGGTGGCGCAGGCGCTGGCGCAGGAACTGCCCGGATCGGCGTTCACCGTCACTGCCCATCCGGTGCAGCTCGATTCGGAAACCGTACAGGAACGCATCGGCCTCATCGCCCACAAACAGCACATTCCGGTGCATCACGTGACGGTGCAGAGCATCAACGGCCGCCTGTCGATCAGCGTCGATCTGGAGATCGACGGCCGTGCGACTCTGGGAGACGCGCATGCCGCCGCCACCCGATTCGAGAGCGCGCTGCGCGACGAGTTCGGCACTGACGCGGAAGTCGAGACGCACATCGAGCCGCTGGAGATCGATCCGCTCGAAGGGCAGGACGCGCCCGAGGAAGAGGTGGCGAGGATCGCGGCAAGCCTGCGCCGGCGGGCGGCGGGCACGCGCTTCATTCACGACGTGCATCAGGTGCGCGTGCGCGAGACTCCCTGCGGCCTTGTCGTCAACTACCATTGCCGCGCGGAGCCGTCGCTCGACATCGCCAGCGTCCATGCCGAAGTGGACGCGGTGGAACGTCTCGTGCGTCAGGATCTTCCGGAAATCGCCCGTGTCGTCGGCCATGCGGAGCCAACGACGACAGGTGTAGAGCATCGGGCGGCCACGGGAACCACTTGACACCATACCTGAGAACGGATGGAATACTGATAAGAACAAGGTTCGTCCGATAAGATCGACTTCCGGCAAGAGGGCAGCGCATGCCGACAAATGGTGCGTCGTCGTTACCCTCCGAGGTTCCCCGGCAGCGGGTGGGAGCAGTGATCACCCGCGAACTGGCGGTGCGCCCACAGCGGACGCTCGATCCGCGCGAGGAAATCGACGCGCTGCAGGATCTGGCGTGGCAGATGCTGGAGCGGCCGGACTCGTTTCTGCCCTATCTGGTGCAGACCGCCCTGCGCATCGCCGACGCCCATTCCGCCGGAATCAGCCTGCACGAGCCGGATTCGAAGGATGGCGACGTTTTCCGCTGGCACTACCTGACCGGCGAGTGCGCGCCCTTCATCGGGCGGACGACGCCCCGCCGTTCCAGCCCCTGCGGCCTGTGTCTCGACGAGGGCGGGCCGGTGCTGATCGCCTTTCCCGAGGAGCTCTGCTCGGACTACGCCGTGCCGGGCCTCGTCAGCTATGAGGCGCTGCTGGTGCCCATCTACCTGGCCGGCGACCGGCCTCTCGGCGCGCTGTGGGTGATCTCGCACCAGGAGGAGCGGCGCTTCGATGGCGTCGATGCGCGGGTGCTCAGCGAACTGGCGACCTTCGCCGGCATCGCGCTCAAGATGATCCGCGACGCGCGGGCGCTCAAGGAGGCGCTGGAGGCGCAGGAGATCCTGGTCCGCGAGATGCGCCATCGCATCGGCAACGTGCTGACCGTCGCGAGCGGCCTCGTCAGCGCCTCGGCGCGCACCGCCGCGACGCCGCAGGAAATGGCCGACAAGGTGCGCGGGCGCCTGGAGGCGCTGGGAAGGGCGCAGGCGATCGTGCATCAGCCCGCCTCCGATCATCATATCGGCCGGGAGGCCGTTTCCCTCGCCGATCAGCTTCGGGCGCTCGTCGGCGTGCTCGCGGAGCCCTACAGCGAGGACGGACGGCGCATCGCGCTTGCGCCCGGGCTCCACCTGCCGCCCGACGCGCCGACGCTGGGGCAGGGCGGCCTGACGGCGCTGGGGCTCGTGCTGCACGAACTTGCCACCAATGCGGTCAAGTACGGCGCGCTGTCCGAGCCGGCGGGACACGTCACCATAGATTGGCACATCGGGAGCGGCGTCTGCACCCTCGTGTGGAAGGAGCACGACGGCCCGCGGGTAATCGCCCCGCCGGACTCGGTAGGCTTCGGTTCGACGCTGATCAACCGCACGATCAAGGGGCTGCTTGGCGGCGACGTCGATTTCAACTGGCTGCCCGACGGGCTGAACGTCGAAATACGCATGGACCCGCACGCGCTGGCGCGCTGAGGCCTGCGCAAGTCATTCCGCTCTGGTAGGCGTCTGGCCGCCCTTGCGGCCGGCTGCGGCCGCCAATGCCGGATCGCGCGAGAAGCTGCGCTTTTCATCCGGCACGCTGCGGCCGCCCTTGCGGCCGGCTTCGGCGGCGAGCTGCCGGTTGCGCGAAAAGCTGCGCTTCTCGTCGGGCACGCTCTGCCCGCCCTTGGAGGCGATGGCGCGCTGCTTGTCGCGGTCCATCGAAGCGAAGCCTCGCGTGGACGTGGATTTCTTGGCCGGGCTCTTCGCTGCAGACATCTTGGCAACGGACATCTTGTCGGCTTTCTTCGCGGTTTGCCGGGGAACGGCCTTGGCGCCGTTCGATTTCGCGGGCGTCGCCTTGCCGACGCGCGCCGGTGCATATCTGGGACTGTCTTCAACCCTTGTCATCGTCGGTTCCGTTCGTATCGGTTCGTGTGGCTGTTCGCCGTGCTCCCGTCGGATAACGCGCTCGACGGGCGCGGGTTCCATCGAACGGACGGTCCCGTTTCAGCGCTGGCAGATGCGGCAGAAGAATGTCGAGCGGCCGGACTGCACGACGCGGTCGATATGTCCGGCGCATCCCGGCGTCGGGCAGGGCGCGCCCTCGCGATCGTAGACGCGGAACGTGTGCTGGAAATAGCCCAGCGAGCCGTCGGCCTGCGCGTAGTCGCGCAGGGTCGAGCCGCCGGCGGCGATGGCCTCCGTCAGCACGTCGCGGATGGCGCGCACCAGGCGGCGCGCCGCCTCCGTCGGCCGGCCCGAGGCCGCGACGATGGTGCCGGCTGCCCGTTCCGGGGACAGGCCTGCCCGGTGCAGAGCCTCACAGACGTAGATGTTGCCGAGCCCGGCGATGAGCCGTTGGTCGAGGAGGGCTGCCTTCAGCGGCGCGCGCTTGCCCTTGAACAGGCGCGCCAGCGCCTCCGCGTTCAGCTCGTTGCCGAGCGGCTCGATCCCGACATGGCGGAACAGGGGATGGGTCAGGCGCTCGATTGCCGGGACGAGCAGCATGAAGCCGAATCGGCGCGTGTCGTTATAGGTGACGCGCGCGCCGTTCGAGAGGTGGAACACCACGTGGTCGTGCGTGCCGTTGCCGCCGGTCGCGGCATGGAAGCTGCCGGGGCGCAGCGCGCCGTCCGCGCCGCTCTCGACCAGAAAGCGCCCGCTCATGCCCAGATGCATGACGAGCAGATCGTCGCCGTCCATGTCCGCGACGAGGTATTTCGCCCGCCGCGACAGGGCGTGGACGGCGCGCCCGCGCAGGCGTTCGGTGAAGCGGTCGGGGAAGGGAAAGCGCAGGTCGGCGCGCCGCTGTTCCACCTCGAGGAAACGGGCGCCGGTCATTACGGGTTCGAGCCCGCGTCGGACGGTTTCGACTTCCGGCAATTCCGGCATGGGGGAGGGGACTCTTCAAAAAATGGGGGCACCGGCGGAATTTGTCGCCGGCGGCGTTCTCGGATAGTGACATGACCATAGCGAAGCTTTGGCGCATTCGCTATGGTCCGCGACGGTGCGCCGCCGCGATATCCCGCGACGCGGCGGGCGTGGCTTGACAGGTGGCTTGACAGGTGGCTTGGCGCGCGTGATTTGGCAGGATGGATGCGATGACGAGCGAGGGAACGACCCATTTCGGCTTCAAGGACGTGCCGCTGGCGCGCAAGCAGGGGCTCGTCGATGAGGTTTTCCACAAGGTCGCCGGCCGCTACGACCTGATGAACGACCTGATGTCGGCGGGCATGCACCGGCTGTGGAAGGACGCGCTCATCTCCATGCTGCGGCCGCCGCGCGAGCGCGCCTTCCACCACCTCGACGTCGCGGGCGGCACCGGCGACATCGCTTTCCGGGTGCTCGACGCCGGGGGGCCGCGGACGGACGTCACCATCCTCGACATCAACGGCGACATGCTGCGTGTCGGCCGGGAGCGGGCCGGCGAAAAATATGGCGACCGGCTCCGCTACGTGCAGGGCAACGCGGAAAAGCTGCCGCTGCCGGCATCGGCCTTCGACGCCTATACGATCGCCTTCGGCATCCGCAACGTGCCGGACATCCCGGCCGCGCTCGCGGAGGCCTACAGGGTGCTGCGGCGCGGCGGGCGCTTCCTGTGCCTCGAATTCAGCCGCGTCGACGTGCCGCTGCTCGACACCGTCTACGACGCCTATTCCTTCAACGTCATTCCGGGGATCGGGCGGCTGGTGACCGGTGACGGCGAACCCTACCGCTATCTGGTGGAATCGATCCGCCGGTTCCCGGTGCCCGACGTCTTCGCCGACATGATCGCGCAGGCGGGATTCGCGCGCGCGAGCTTCCGCCCGCTGAGCGGCGGCATCGTCGCCATCCATTCCGGCTGGAAGGTGTGAGCCCGGCATGATCAGCGCCCTCATTCACCTGACGCGTCTCTCGCGGGTGGGGTTCGTGCTTGCCCGGGAGGGGGCGCTGGGCCTCGTCGAGACGGATGCGCTGCCGCCAGCCGCGCGGCTCGTCATCCGCGCGGCGCGCGTCATCGAGCGGCGCGACGCCGGGGGCGGGGCCGAACGGCTGGCGGCGGCGCTGACGCGCCTTGGCCCCTCCTACGTGAAGTTCGGCCAGTTTCTCGCCACCCGCCCCGACGTGGTGGGCGCGCGCACCGCCCGCGATCTCGAAGCCCTGCAGGACAGGATGCCGCCTTTCGGCGAGAAGGCGGCGGAGAAGATCGTCGAGAACGCGCTCGGGCTTCCGGTCGCGTCCGTCTTCTCCGATTTCGGGCCGCCGATCGCCGCCGCCTCCATCGCGCAGGTGCACCGGGCGCGGCTGGTGTCGAGCGGCGAGGAGGTGGCCGTCAAGGTGCTGCGGCCGGGCGTGCGCGGCCGCTTCTCGCGCGATCTCGGGTCGATGCGCTTCGCGGCCCGCGTCATCCAGCGCCTGCAGCCCGACGCGCGCCGCCTGCGCCCGGTCGAGGTGGTGGAGACGCTGGCCCGCTCGGTGACCATGGAGATGGATCTGCGGCTGGAGGCGGCGGCGCTGTCCGAGATGGGCGAGAACACCCGCGACGATCCGGATTTCCGCGTGCCCGCCGTGGAATGGGACGCGACGGGCCGTGACGTGCTGACCAGCGGCTGGGTGCGGGGCATCCCGCTCTCCGATATCCCGGCCATCGAGGCGGCGGGGCACGACCGGGTCGCGCTGGCGCGGGTGGTGATCCAGTCCTTTCTCCGCCACGCCCTGCGCGACGGCTTCTTCCACGCCGACATGCACCCCGGCAACCTGTTCGTCGATCCCGAGGGCCGGCTCGTCGCCGTCGACTGCGGCATCATGGGCCGGCTGGGGCGGTCGGAGCGCCGGTTCCTGGCGGAAATCCTGCTCGGCTTCATCACCCGCGACTACCGGCGCACGGCGCAGGTGCATTTCGACGCGGGCTACGTGCCCTCCCATCATTCGGTGGAGGATTTCGCCCAGGCGATCCGCGCCATCGGCGAGCCGATCCACAACCGGCGCGCCGACGAGATCTCGATGGCGAAGCTGCTGACGCTGCTGTTCGAGGTGACGGCGCTGTTCGACATGTCGACGCGCACCGAGCTCGTCATGCTGCAAAAGACCATGGTCGTGGTGGAGGGGGTGGCGCGCAAGCTCGATCCCCACCTCGACATGTGGGGCACCGCCGAACCGGTGGTGCGGGAGTGGATCGAGCGCAATCTGGGACCCGTCGGGATCATCGCGGAGGCGGGACGCGGGGCGCGGGACGTTGGCGGGCTGCTCGCGCGCCTGCCGGCCCTGCTGTCGCGCGGCGAGCGGGTGTTCGCCCGACTGGAGCACGCGGTCGATCACGGGTTCCCGCTTTCGCGGGACAGTACGGAGGCGATCGGCGAGGCCGAGGCGCGGGGCAATCGCGGCGCGACCGTGGCGCTGTGGGCGATTGCGCTGCTGCTGCTGGTGTCGCTCTTCTGACGCTCCGGTGATGAATCATGGCCGGGATCGAGGCACGCAGCAGGGAGAAGCCGGGTATGTCCGATGACCATCTTTCCGATAGCGACGGGTATGGCGGCAAGCCGTTCGCGGGCCGGAGCCTGCTCATCATCATCGGTGGCGGCATCGCCGCCTACAAGGTGCTGGAGCTGCTCCGCCGCGCCAGGGACCGCGGTTTTGCCGTGCGCGCCATCATGACGAAGGCCGCGACCGAGTTCGTCACGCCGCTGTCGGTGGCGAGCCTGGCCGGCGAGAAGGCGTTCACCGACCTGTTCTCGCTCACCGACGAGGCCGACATCGGCCATATCGCGCTTTCGCGCTCGTGCGATCTCCTCGTGGTCGCGCCGGCGACGGCCGACCTGCTGGCCAAGGTCGCCAACGGCCACGCCGACGATCTCGCCTCGACCGCGCTGCTCGCGACCGACAAGCCCGTGCTCGTGGCGCCGGCGATGAACCCGCGCATGTGGGAGCATCCGGCGACGGTGCGCAATGTCGCGACCCTGCGTGCGGATGGCGTCCACTTCGTCGGCCCCAACAGCGGCGCGATGGCCGAGCGGGGCGAATCGGGGGTCGGGCGCATGGCCGAGCCTCCCGAGATCCTCGCCGCCATCGAGGCGCTGCTCGCGCCCGTGCCGCTGCTGTTGTCGCAGGCGACGGACGCAGGCCGCAAGCTCGCGCTGCTGCCGCTCGCCGGCAAGCGGGTTCTGGTGACGTCCGGGCCGACCCATGAGCCGATCGACCCCGTGCGCTACATCGCCAATCGCTCGTCGGGCAAGCAGGGGCACGCCATCGCGGCGGCCGCGGCGGCGGCGGGCGGGGAGGTGACGCTGGTCTCGGGGCCGGTCAACCTGCCCGATCCGCCGGGCGTGAAGGTGCGCCGCGTGACGAGCGCGCGCGACATGCTCGCCGCGGTGCTGGCGAGCCTGCCCGTCGATCTCGCCATCTTCGCCGCCGCCGTGGCGGACTGGCGGACGGCGGAGGAATCGGACAACAAGATCAAGAAGGGCGCGGGGCCGATGCCGCAGCTCTCCCTGATCGAGAACCCCGACATCCTCGCCACCGTCGCGAAGGGCTCGCCGCGCCCGCGCCTCGTCGTCGGGTTCGCGGCCGAGACCGATTCCGTGCTCGATCACGCCAGGGCGAAGCTCGCCCGCAAGGGCTGCGACTGGATCGTCGCCAACGACGTGAGCAGCGGGACCGGCGTGATGGGGGGCGGGCGCAACACCGTGCACCTCATCCGCAAGGACGGCATCGAAAGCTGGCCGACGCTGGACAAGTCCGAAGTCGCGCGCCGCCTGATCGCCAGAGCAGCCGATCATCTCGCCGCCGACCGTCCGAAAGAGGAAAACACAGAGGGAAATCCAACAGGGGGAAATCCAACAGGGGGAAATCCATGAGCCGGAGCCTGAAGATCCTGCAACTGCCCCACGCCGGGGGCCTGCCGCTGCCGGCCTATGCGAGTGAGGAGGCGGCGGGGCTCGACCTCGCGGCGGCTGTCGGCGAGGACACACCCGTCGTCGTCCCGCCGCGCGGGCGGGCGCTGGTGCCGACCGGCCTCGTCATCGCCCTGCCGGAGGGCACCGAAGGGCAGGTGCGGCCGCGCTCGGGCCTTGCCCTCAAGCACGGCGTGACGGTTCTCAACGCGCCCGGCACCATCGATTCCGATTATCGCGGCGAGGTCGCCGTCATCCTCTACAACACCGCCGACGAGCCCTTCACCGTGACGCGCGGGCTGCGCATTGCCCAGCTTGTCGTCGCGCCGGTCACGCGGGTTGCCGTCGAGCCCGCCGGCGATTTGGGCGAGACAGGGCGCGGCACGGGCGGATTCGGCTCGACCGGCGCCTGATTTTCCGTATCATGACCGTTCATTGCGCGTGTGGGCTCGCTTGACGAGGCATAGGAATTTCTTACAGGATATTTCCGGAAAAGACTTTTATTTCCTGACAACTCCGGTAAATTTGCTCGGGTGATCGTTACGTGACGCGCGCCGTGCCGGGCTTGCGCCCCGGGGGGTGCGCATGGAGAGCGTTGCAAGACACAAGGAAAGTCGATGTACCTGCTATCCCGGCGCAGTCTGCTCGCCATCGCGGCTGTGGTGGATGTGGCCATCCACGCGCGGCCGACGCCCGTGGCGGCCAAGTTTCTGGCCGCCCGCCATCACCTTCCCCCCCGGCATCTCGAAACGGTTCTGCAGCAGCTCGTCCGCGCGGGCATCCTCAAGGGGGTCCGCGGTCCGCGCGGCGGTTATGAGCTGGCGCGCGAGCGCCGCCGCATCAGCGCCGGCGACATCGTGCGCGCCGCGATGGCCGCCTCGGCCGACGACAGCCTGCCGCCGGTGCCCGATTCGGCGCTGGTCGAGCAGGTCATCGGCCCGGTGGTCCGCAGCGCCTCGGAGGCGTTCCTGGCCAAGCTCGACGCCGTGACCGTGGAGGATATCTGCCGCTATGCCGAAAAGGTGACGGAGTTGCCGACCCCCGCGCTGACGGGCGACTTCACCATCTAAAGCAATTCCAGCAAAAGCGGGAACCGGTTTTGCGTCCGGAATTGCATAAAAACAAAGAGATAGAGCATTTCTCGGTTTCAACGAAAAGGAGAAATGCTCTGAGGACGGGATCCGGGGTGCGCTCCGGCCGGCCATTTTAGAAAGACACGTACCATGATACCGGTTATCCGACACGGCCTGACCGATTCCCGAAGTCGATCGGGATGTCGCCGCGGCGCGGGCCGCGGCGCGGATGACCACGGGACGTTCGCCCCCGCGATCCGGATCCGTCAGGTCCGCAAGCGCGCCGTGCGACGGTTGAACAGTAACAGGAGAGGGCCGTATGGCGGCGACCGACAAGACCAGTGACCAGCACGAGCCCGGCAGGGGGCGCATCTACAACTCGATCACCGACACGATCGGCGACACCCCGCTGGTGCGCCTCGATCGGCTGGCGGCCGAGAAGGGCGTCAAGGCGAATTTGCTCGCCAAGCTCGAGTTCTTCAATCCCATCTCCAGCGTCAAGGACCGCATCGGCGTCGCCATGATCGACGCGCTGGAGCAGAAGGGCCTGCTCCAGCCGGGCGGCACGATCATCGAGCCGACGTCGGGCAACACCGGCATCGCGCTCGCTTTCGTCGCGGCGGCGCGCGGCTATCGCCTGATCATCGTCATGCCCGAGACCATGTCGGTCGAGCGGCGCAAGATGCTGTCCCTGCTCGGCGCGGAACTGGAGCTCACCCCCGGCGCGCAGGGCATGAAGGGCGCCATCGCGCGCGCCGAGGAGCTGAAGTCCGCCATCCCCGGCGCCGTCATCCCGCAGCAGTTCGCCAACCCCGCCAACCCGGACATTCATCGTCGCACGACGGCGGAGGAGATCTGGAACGACACGGACGGCGCGGTGGACGTGCTGGTGTCGGGCGTCGGCACCGGCGGCACCATCACCGGCGTCGGGCAGGTGCTGAAGAGCCGCAAGCCGGACGTGCGCATCGTCGCCGTGGAGCCGGAGGATTCGCCGGTGCTGTCCGGCGGCGCGCCCGGTCCGCACAAGATCCAGGGCATTGGCCCCGGTTTCGTGCCCTCCATCCTCGACCGCAGCGTCATCGACGAGGTGGTGACGGTGGGCAACCAGACGGCGTTCGATCACTCGCGCCTTCTGGCGAAGCTCGAAGGCATCCCCGTCGGCATTTCGTCGGGCGCGGCGATCGCGGCGGCGATCGAGGTCGGCGTCCGGCCGGAGCTCGCCGGCAAGAACATCGTGATCATCATCCCCTCCTTCGCCGAGCGCTACCTGTCGACGGCGCTGTTCGAGGGGTTGTGATCCATACCTCTTGCTGAAACGAAGAACGCGGGAGCCGAACCTCCCGCGTTTTTCAGGGCATCCCGCGTGTGTCCTCAGGCGGCGTTTTCCTTGGCCCGCTCGGCGCGCTTGCGCTCGTTGGGGTCGAGGTACACCTTGCGCAGGCGGATGGATTTCGGTGTCACTTCAACGAGTTCGTCGTCCTGGATCCAGGCGAGCGAACGCTCCAGCGTCATGCGGATCGGCGGCGTCAGGCGCACGGCCTCGTCCTTCGACGTGGTGCGGATGTTGGTGAGCTTCTTGCCCTTGAGCACGTTGACCTCAAGGTCGTTCTCGCGGTTGTGCTCGCCGACGATCATGCCGGTGTAGACCTTCCAGCCGGGCTCGATCATCATCGGGCCGCGATCCTCGAGGTTCCACAGCGCATAGGCGACGGCCTCGCCCTGATCGTTGGAGATGAGGACGCCGTTGCGCCGGCCGGGGATCTCGCCCTTGTAGGGGGCGTATTCGTGGAACAGGCGGTTCATGATCGCCGTGCCGCGCGTGTCGGTGAGCAGTTCCGACTGATAGCCGATGAGGCCGCGCGTGGGGGCGTGGAACAGCAGGCGCTGGCGGTTGCCGCCGGAGGGGCGCATCTCGATCATCTCGGCGCGCCGCTCGGACATCTTCTGCACCACGGCGCCGGAAAACTCCTCGTCCACGTCGATGACGACCTCCTCGATGGGCTCGAGCAGGTTGCCGCCCTCGTCGCGGCTGAACACCACGCGCGGGCGGGACACGGCGAGCTCGAAGCCCTCGCGGCGCATGGTCTCGATCAGGATCGCGAGCTGCAGTTCGCCGCGTCCCGAGACGAAGAACGAATCCTTGTCGGACGATTCCTCGATCTTCAGCGTCACGTTGCCCTCGGCCTCGCGGAACAGGCGGTCGCGAATCATGCGGCTCGTGACCTTGTCGCCCTCGGTGCCGGCGAGCGGCGAATCGTTGACGAGGAACGACATCGTGACCGTCGGCGGGTCGATGGGCTGGGCGAGGATCGGCTCCTCGGCCTCCGGGGCGCAGAAGGTATCCGCCACCGTGCCCTTGGTCAGGCCGGCGATGGAGACGATGTCGCCCGCTTCGCCGAGCTCGATGGGCTGGCGCTCGATGCCGCGGAAGGCGAGGATCTTGGACACGCGCCCCTGCTCGACGAGGTTGCCGTCGCGGTCGATGACCTTGATCGTCTGGTTGGGCTTGACGGTGCCGGAGGTGATGCGCCCGGTGATGATGCGCCCCAGGAACGGGTTCGACTCGAGCAGCGTGCCGAGCATGCGGAACGGGCCGTCCTCGACCTTCGCCGGGGGCACGTGCTCCAGCACCAGGTTGAAGAGCGGCGCGAGACCCTCGTCCTTCGGCCCCTCGGGGCTGTGCGCCATCCAGCCGTCGCGGCCCGAGCCGTAGAGAATGGGGAAGTCGAGCTGCTCGTCGGTGGCGTCGAGCGCCGCGAACAGGTCGAACACCTCGTTGATGACCTCCTGCGGGCGAGCGTCCGGCCGGTCGACCTTGTTGACGGCGACGATGGGGCGCAGGCCGATCTTGAGGGCCTTGGAGACGACGAACTTCGTCTGCGGCATCGGCCCCTCGGCCGCGTCCACGAGCACGATGGCGCCGTCGACCATGTTCAGGATGCGCTCCACCTCGCCGCCGAAATCGGCGTGGCCGGGGGTGTCGACGATGTTGATGCGCGTGTCGCCCCACACCACCGAGGTCGCCTTGGCGAGAATGGTGATGCCGCGTTCCTTTTCGATATCGCCCGAGTCCATGACGCGTTCGGCGACGCGCTGGTTCTCCCGGAACGCGCCCGATTGCTGGAGGAGTTTGTCCACGAGCGTGGTCTTGCCGTGGTCGACGTGGGCGATGATCGCGATGTTGCGCAGCTTCATAGGTTTTCCTGCCCGCGCCGGCTGGGCGCGGTCGCATTGATGTGACAAGGCCAGATGTCATTGTCGGATGACAGTGTGATGTCACCGCAAAGGGCTGGCGATTTGATATGATCAGCCCCCGGACCCGACCCGCGAGGGGACCCGCCAAGCGACTTTACCGCGCTGCATATAAGACGAATCGCTCCAAACGGCAATCTCCCTGACCGAAATTGCCGCAAGTTTCAGCGCGCCGCAGCAATTGGGCGTCACGGATAGAGCCGCGTCTTCTCCCATCCGTACGCCTCGGCCGAGGCCCGCTCGAACCGAATGCGCTCGTGCAGGCGGAAGGGCCTGTCGTGCCAGAACTCGATGGCGAGCGGGCGCACGCGGTAGCCGTGCCAGTAGGGCGGGCGCGGGATCTCGCCGAGCGCATATTTCGCCGTATAGCCGGCCACCGCCTTCTCCAGCGCGAAGCGGCTTTCGAGCGGGCGCGACTGCTGCGACGCCCAGGCGCCGATGCGGCTGCCACGCGGGCGCGTGGCGTAGTAGGCGTCGGACTCGGCCTCGCTCACGGCCTCCACCAGCCCCCGGACCCGCACCTGCCGGCGCAGGCTCTTCCAATGGAACAGCAGCGCCGCCTTCGGCACGGCGGCGAGCTGGCGGCCCTTGGCACTCTCCTCGTTGGTGAAGAAGACGAAGCCCTGCGCGTCGTGCGACTTCAACAGGACCATGCGCACGTCCGGCAGGCCGTCGGCGTCGACGGTCGCCAGTGCCATGGCGTTGGGGTCGTTGACCTCGTCGGCTTCGGCATCCGCCAGCCAGTCCGAAAAAAGCCCGAAAGGGTCGTCATGCGCGGAAAAGTCACCGCTCGTTAAGTTCTCCAAGGTTTTAATGCTCCCGCAGGTGTAGTCGGCGCCAGGGGGTATGGTGCGCCAAGAGTAACATACTCCATGGATCGCGATACTCATGGTCGGCCGCGTGTGCGTTGGATAGAGGCATGATGAAGCTGTCTTCGAGGATGTACAGGTTTATCGTGTCATGCGCACAGCGCAGGTCGGCGCTCCGCGGGCCGGTCGTGCAGTCCATGCGCGTCGTCCTGCTCGCGGGGGCGCTCGGCGGCGGGCTCTCGGCCTGCAGCATTGCGGTGCCCATGGGCGGCGTTCTCGGCAAGGCCGATAATCTCACGACCCAGTCGCTCGCGCCAGCCGGCGCCGCCGGGCTATCCCCCGAACTCACGCCCGACGACTGGAACTTCGCCTCGATAGCGCTCGCGACCGCGCTCGATCCGCTGGGCAGCGGCGAGGTCGCGCCCTGGGCCAATCCGCGCACGGGCATCAGGGGCGATTTCGTGGCCTCGGGCAAGCCCTATCTGCGCGACGATCTCGTCTGCCGCAGCTTCCGGGCGACCCTGCAATACCAGGGCGGCAACGAAGTGCTGGACGGCGCGGCCTGCCGCATGCCGGACGGGCAGTGGTCGACGCTGAGCGCCGCTCCCGCCTGAACCGGCGACGGGACGCGCCCGGGAGGGCCGCCCGGCATGCCATAACGGCACAAGAGCTGGTAACAAGCTCCAAAAGGCGCTTGACCGGGCCGGTGTTCCAAAGAACATATGCAATTTGCTGACGTTTGCGTGATACGTCATGTTGCAGTTTTGCAACATCGATACCATATGGCCGATCGGGTCCGTCGTCTGCCGCTGCCCGCCGGGATCACAACCGTCGGGAAGCGGTCTTCCGTCCATGTCTCACCTGGGCAATTCGGGTGAATGCGTACGGGACCGGCCGGACCGGTAACATTTGGTACTGGACGTGTTTGGTGCGGTGTCGGGCGCGGCGAGCGCCAGGATGGCCGGGCCGCCGCCGCTGGAGTGGATTGATGCGCGACCCTTATGAGATATTGGGCGTTTCGAGGACGGCGCCGGAAGCCGACATCAAGAAGGCGTTCCGCCGCCTCGCCAAGGAATGGCATCCCGATCGCAACAAGGACGATCCGGCCGCCAAGGACAGGTTCGCGGAGCTGAACAGCGCCTATGAGCTCCTGAGCGACAAGGACAAGCGCGCCCAGTTCGACCGCGGCGAGATCGACGCCGAGGGCAAGCCCCGCGCCACGGGCTTCGGCGGACGCGGGAGCGGTTACGAGGGCTTTCGCTACTCCACCGGCAGCGGCCCCTTCGGCTCCCGTACCACGGGCGGCTTCGACCCCGGCGACATCTTCTCCGATCTCTTCGGCGAGACGCTGCGCTCCGGCGGGAGGACGGCGGGCGCGGGCGCCTACGCCGGCACCCGGCAGACGGCCCGCGAGCGCCCGCGCGGGCAGGACGTCGAGGCGGAAATCACCGTGACGCTGGAGCAGATCGCCGGCGGCGGCAAATGCCGCGTCAGCCTGCCCACGGGCCGGGAGGTCGAGGTGACGCTGCCGAAGGCGGTCCGGGACGGGCAGACGATTCGCCTGCGCGGCCTCGGCGATCAGAGCCCCTTCGGCGGCGAGCCGGGCGACGCGCTGCTGACGGTCCACTTCGCGCCCCACCGCGATTTCATCGTCGACGGATCGAATCTGCGCCTGCGGCTGCCGGTGCCGCTCAACGACGCGGTGCTGGGCGCCAGCGTGCATGTGCCGACGCTGTCGGGGAAGGTGGCGATGGACATCCCGCCCTATTCGAGCAGCGGCAAGAGCTTTCGCCTGCGCGGCAAGGGGCTGCCGGGCAAGGACGGCCCCGGCGATCTCATCGTCACCGTCGAGGTGCAGCTGCCGAAAACCCCCGACGCCGAACTCGAGGCGCTGATGCGCAAGCGGCGAGCGGAAGTCGAGGCCTGACCGCGAGCCTCGCCTTTCCTCCGATCCCTCCTTTGGATGCACTGCGGCAGGTCCTTGTTTCAGGATACTTTTCGGTTTCGGGGCGTTTTTTCGCCCGTTGCTCCCGGCGACGGGCTCGGGTATTAAGTGACTTTCCTGGACGGGTTGGTCCCAATTTCGAAAAGAGAAAATTGACGTCATGGCAGAGATTCTCGCGACGCCTGGACCCCTTTTGGCGGGTAAGCGTGGCCTCATTCTTGGGCTGGCGAACAACCGCTCCATCGCCTGGGGGATCGCCCGGGCCGCGCGCGCGCATGGGGCGGAGGTCGCCTTCACCTATCAGGGAGATGCGCTCAAGAAGCGGGTCGAGCCTCTGGCGGCCGAGATCGGGGGGCATGTCGTCGGCCATTGCGACGTCACCGATTCCGCCAGCATCGACGCGGTGTTCGGCGAGGTGGAGCGGCTTTGGGGCGGGCTGGACTTTCTCGTCCACGCCATCGCCTTTTCCGATAAGGACGAGCTCACCGGGCGCTACATCGACACGTCGGAAGAGAATTTCACCAAATCCCTGCTCATCTCCTGCTATTCCCTGACCGCCCTCGCGCAGCGGGCCGAGAAGCTGATGAACCGCGGCGGCTCGATCCTGACCATGACCTACTACGGCGCCGAGAAATGGATGCCGCACTACAACGTCATGGGCGTGGCGAAAGCCGCGCTGGAGGCGAGCGTGCGCTATCTCGCCGCCGACCTCGGGCCGCAGAACATCCGCGTCAACGCCATTTCCGCCGGCCCCATCAAGACGCTCGCCGCATCGGGCATCGGCGACTTCCGCTACATCCTGCGCTGGAACGAGTACAACTCGCCGCTGCGCCGCACGGTCACCCAGGAGGACGTCGGCGACGCCGGCGTGTACTTCCTGTCGGACCTGTCGCGCGGCGTCACCGGCGAGGTTCACCACGTCGACGCGGGATATCACGTCGTGGGCATGAAGAGCCCCGATGCACCCGACATCGTTCTCGCGAAGGAGTGATGAGGTGACACGTCCCACCGTCTATTTCATTCGCCACGGCGAGACGGACTGGAACGCCGAAGCGCGTTTGCAGGGCGAGCGGGACGTGCCTCTGAACGCGATCGGGCGCAAGCAGGCGACGGAGGTCGGGCATCACATCCGCAGGCTGCGGTCCGATTTCGATGCGCTCGACTATGTATCGAGCCCGCTGACGCGCACCCGCCAGACCATGGAGCTGCTGCGCGGCACGCTCGGCCTGCCCGGCGAGGATGTGCGGTTCGACGAGCGCCTGCGCGAGATCGCGTTCGGCGCGTGGGAGGGGAAGACCTGGCCGGAAATCCGCGCCAGCGACGCCGCGCTGGTGCGCGAGCGCGACGCCGACCGCTGGAACTTCATCCCGCCCGCGGGCGAGAGCTACGCCGGGGCGGCCACGCGCGTGAAGCAGTTTCTCGACACGCTGGAGCGCGATGCCGTGATCGTGGCGCATGGCGGCATTGCGCGTGTGATGCTGGTGCTGCTGGCCGGTCATTCGGGACAATCCGTCGTTCAATTGCCGATCTGGCAGGGCCGCGTTCTCGTCTTCGCCGATGATCGCCATCGCTGGTTTCCAGCCTGAGGCGGTGATCGGGCGCGTGCTCCGCCGGAATGATAGACCCGGCGAACCATCCACGGTTCGTGCACGACGGAGCAGGGTTTCATGACAGACCGAATTTCTCAGGAACGTATCGAGGCGGCCGCCGAGCGGCTTCTTTCCCCGCGCAATGGCGGTCCGCGCATTGTCGACCTGCCGGACACCCTGCGGCCGACGTCGTGGCAGGCCGCCTACGCCATTCAGGATGCGCTCATCGCCCGCCTCGGCCCGGTGGTGGGCTGGAAGGTCGGCGCGAAGGACGCGGCGGCCGAGCCGTTCCGCGCGGCGCTGACGGGGCAGACGGTGCTGCTGTCGCCCGCCACCGTGGCGCACACCGGGCACGCGGTCCTCGGCGTCGAGGCCGAGACGGTCTACCGTTTCGACAGGGCGCTGCCCCCGCGCGAGCGGCCCTACACGGAGGAGGAGGTGCTGGCGGCCGTCGGCTCCGTCCATGCCGCGGTCGAACTCGTTGACACGCATTTCGCCGTCTGGAAGGGCGCGAGCCATCTGAGCCAGATCGCCGACCAGTTCAACCACGCCCATCTCATCGTCGGCTCCGGCCGCGAGACGGGCCTCTCCGTCGACGCGGCGCATCAGCCGGTCAAGCTCGTCGTCAACGGTGAAACCATCATCGAGCAACGCGGCGGCAACGGCGCCGGACCCTCGGCGAGGCTGCTCGCATGGCTCGCGAGCCGCGGCGCGGTGAGCCATGGCGGCATCAAGGAAGGGGCCTATGTCACCACCGGCACCTGGACAGGCATCACCTTCGTCGCCCCGCGCACGCGCGTGGAGGTGACGTTCGAGGGCATCGGCTCCGTCGCGGTCGATATCGGGGAGTAACCCTCCCGATCCTCGGGAATGCGGACGTCTGCGGGCTGGTATGTCCTGGAGGCGTTTGCGTTCGCGGATTTTCATGCCATCGTGAGTGTTCGTTTATCCGACGGTTTCGTTCGGTATAGAGGACGCGTCGGCTCCATCTCCACAGGACAGGGTTTGATCGATGACCGAGCAGCTTTACGTGACTTTGAACGACGGGCGCAAGATTCCGCAGGTGGGGCTTGGCGTATGGCGCACCGAGCAGGCTGAGGCGCCCGCGGCGGTGCGCAAGGCGCTGGAGGTGGGATATCGCCATGTCGATACCGCCGCCATCTACGGGAACGAGGAAGGCGTGGGCGAGGGGCTGCGCGCCGCCGGCATCGCGCGCGAGGATATCTTTCTCACCACCAAGCTCTGGAACGGCGACCAGGGCTACGACAGCGCGCTCAGGGCGTTCGACGCCAGCCTGGCGCGGCTCGGGGTCGAGTATGTCGATCTCTACCTCATCCACTGGCCCGTGCCGCGCAAGGATGCCTATGTCGATAGCTGGAGGGCGCTGATCGCGCTTCGCGAGCAGGGGCGCGCCCGTTCCATCGGCGTCTCGAACTTCAACATCGAGCATCTGGAGCGCATCATCGGCGAGACCGGCGTGACGCCGGCGCTGAACCAGATCGAGCTGCATCCCCGCTTCCAGCGCACGGCGCTGCGCGCCTTCCACGCCACCCGGGGCATCGCCACCGAATCATGGAGTCCACTGGGGCAGGGCACGCTTCTCACAGATCCGGTGATCGCGGGGATCGCCGCCAAGCACGGACGCACGCCGGCGCAGGTGATCATCCGCTGGCATCTCGACAACGGCCTCGTCGTGATTCCGAAGTCCGTCACGCCGGCGCGCATCGCGGAGAACTTCAACGTCTTCGACTTCGCCCTCGACGCGCAGGACCTGGCGGCGATCGCTGCCCTCGATTCAGCCGACGGCCGTATCGGCCCCGATCCGCTGACGGCGGATTTCTGACGCAACGGCCCGGCAGGCGTGCACGCCCGCCGGGCGTTTTGCCTGGCTGAATGTCGATTCAGCCCAGAGCCTTTCTGCGTTTCGTTGAAACGCAGAAAGGCTCTATCTTTTTAATTTGACGCGTTTTCTTAACGCAAAGCGGTACCCACTTTGCTTGAAAACGCTTTAGGGCGCGCTTTTGCGGAACGTCAGGCGGCTGTGGCCGATATAGTTGAGGATCGGCCCGACCACGATGGTCAGCGCCAACGTCCCCCACGGCGGAAAGCCCAGTCCCTGGCCGATGAGCGCCGCCGTCACGCCCCAGATCAGCGAAATGGAATTGGCGAACTGGAAGCGCACGAATCCGGCCCACGACAACGCACCGCGGAAAGTCCAGAGGCAGTTGATGTAGTAGGACCAGATGCTGGCCACCGCATAGCCGAGGGCGTTGCCGGCCACCTGCGAGCCCCCGGCCGCGATCACGGCGAAGAACACCACGCTGTGGATAAGCGTCGCGACCCCGCCCACGAGGCAAAACCGCAGGAAGCGCGTGCGCAACAGGCGCTCGACCAACTCACGCATTGCAAACCGGCTCCTGCTCGCGTGCATGGATGCGGCGGATGATGAACACCGGCCGCTGCTTGGTCTCGATATAGGTGCGCCCGAGATATTCGCCGAGGATGCCGATGCCGATGAGCTGGATGCCGCCCATGAACAGAACGGTCGACATCAGCGACGCGTAGCCCGGTACGTCACGCCCGCCGATGAGCGTATCGAGGATGAGTATGAGCCCATAGAGGAAGGCCAGTCCGGAAATCGTGATGCCGACATAGGTCCAGACCCTCAGCGGCCAGGTGCTGAAGCTTGTGATGCCCTCGAGCGCGAAGTTCCACAGCCGCCACTTGTTCCATTTGGTCGTGCCGGCGACGCGCGGCACGCACTCGTAGTCGATATGCGTGCGCCGGAAGCCGACCCAGGCGAATATGCCCTTCATGAATCGCTGCCGCTCCGGGAGGGAGTTGATCACGTCGACGACCTGCCGCGACATCAGCCGGAAATCGCCCACATTGGCGGGAATATACGTGTCGGCGATCATGTTGTTGAGCTTGTAGAAGGCCTCGGCGCTGAACTTGTGCAGCGGCGAATCCGAGGTCCGATCGGTGCGCCGCGCCTCGACGATGTCATAACCCTCCTCGGCCCAGAGACGCACCATCTCGGGAATGATGGCGGGGCTGTGCTGGAGGTCGGCGTCGAGCGGCACCACGGCGTCGCCGCGCGTGAACGACAGCCCCGCCGTCAGCGCCGCCTCCTTGCCGAAGTTGCGCGCCAGCTCCACCACGCGGATGCGCGGATCGCGCGCCGCGACCCCGGTCAGCATCGACAGGGTGCTGTCGCGGCTGCCATCATCGACACACACGATCTCGAAATCGTATGCCGGCAGGCGGGTCTCCAGAATGGACACGACCCGCTCGAAATAGGCCGGGATCGTCTCTTCCTCGTTATAGAACGGCGTCACGATCGATAGCAGCATGCCCCCATACCCCTTCCTGTCCGCGTCCACGCCTTTCTCCGTTCCGTGCTGCTCCGGCCGGTGCCCGAACCTTGACAGGCGCGAGCGCCATGAGGCAAACACGGCACGCGAATACGTGCTTTATCCTGTACGGTGGCGATGCGTAAACAAGTAGAAATGCTCATAGCGACGCTACTGTGCTGCATTTTAGGCATAGTGAGCGCGTGGATCGTCATCGGTAATCCGGTCTTCATTCTTGCCGGTGGCCAGTTGGTCGACAGGGATGCCGCCAATGCCGCCGCCGCCTTCGAGATCTTCGCCAGGGACGGCTGGCGCTGGCCGCTGGGCGCCAATCCGCATTTCGGCGGCAACAACGTCTTCTTCAACGATGCGGCGCCCTGGTATGCGCTGCTGGCGAAGGCCGTGCATACGGCTACCGGATTTGCGCCGAGCTATCACTGGCTGGTGCTGATCAACTTCGTCCTGTTCTCCGTCATGGCCCACCGGCTCATGCGGGCGCTGACCGACGACCGCGCCTGCCAGTGGCTCGGCACGCTGCTGCTCACCTTCAGCCTGACCATGCCCGTGCCCATGATCGCGGACCAGCATGTGGCCCTGAGCTCGCTCTGGGTCGTGCTGTGGGCGATGACCGCCGTGCCGCTGCCACGGGAGGAGGCGTCTTTCGCGCGGCGATGGGAGTATGTTCCGGCGCTGCTGTTCGCCATGGGGAGCCACGCCTATCTTGCGGCCATGGCGGCAACCTTCATCCTGCTTGCGCTGCTCCATGCCCGCCGCTGGGGCGCCGCGCTGATCGCGCTGCTGTGGCCGCTGCTGCTGCTGTGGGCCGTCGGTGCCCTCGACCATCCCCACGTGCCCATGGGCGGCGCCAAGCTCTACGCCCTCGATCTGGCGGCATTCCTGAACTCCCTGGGCTGGGGCCTTCTCGGCGCCCCCTATGCGATCCAGGAGGTGCAGCAATCGTCGGCGTTGCTTTACCTCGGCACGGGGGTGTGGTTCCTCGCCGTCGTCCTCGTGCTTGCCGGCGCTCTCGCCCTGGCACGGCGGCGACGCTCTGTCCCGCAATCGGCAATATCATCGGGGCGGGTGTTGCGCGCGCCTGCGAGGCTGGGGCTCGTCGTGGTCGGCAGCCTTTTCCTCGCCCTGTTCGCCATGGCCTTCAACCTGCGCGTCGCCGGACCCGTCTGGGTGGAACTGCCGATCCCGGCCTTCCTCGGCCGTCTCTACGAATCGTTCAGGGCGGTGGGGCGTTTCGGCACGCCGCTTGCCTACAGCCTCATCCTGCTTGTCGTGCTGGGCTTCACCGCATTGACGCGGGGCAGGCGGATCTTCTGGGCCGCCGGCGCCATCGCGGTGCTGCTGCAGGCCGCCGACCTGCGCCACGCCGGCCGGCTCTCGCCGACCGAGGCCCAGTTCGCGGACGCCGCAGATCAGGCGCGCACCGTCGCCGACCTGCTCGCGGGCGGCTGGTCCGGCACGGTCTACAAGCAAGTCGGTTACTACGACCTGGAACAACAGCGGCTGCTCGACTATCTGCTGATCCGCAACGGGGCGACGCATTTCGAGATTGCGTACAATGCGCGGCTCGTCGGTCACGAGGTCGAACGCCGGTCGGGATTCGCGGCGGCGCGGGCGGGCGATCTCGTCATCGTGCAGCAGGAATCCCTTCCCGCAGACCGTCCGGCCTGCAGCCGCGAGGCGGCGTTCAAGACCTTCATCCTGTGCCTGAAGGAATAGCCGACGAAAAGTGGTATCCACTTTTCTGCATGCTGCGCTGGACATTGACAAGCTCACGCCATGTTCGATACCGCTATGCGCTGTCGGATAGGTTGGGGACCTCTATCGTGATCAATATCAGCTCGATGAAGTTTGCCTTTCTTTTGGTCTTTGTGTTGGCAGTACAAGCATGTTCCCCAACGGGCCGACCGGTTGCCGGCACGGATTCCCCACCTGGAAGCCGGCAGTGGCCTGCCGCCGGCGCTTCGCGGTCCGGCGATATTTCGCCCCTCGCCCTTTCCAACGCGAGCGCGTGGCAGGTTGAGGAATGGGACCCGTATGTCATCTACGACGAGAAACCTGACGGCGAGTTCGTGCTGGCGCGGATCGATGCCGCCACGATCAACCCGCGCAACGTCCGGCAAGTGGTCGACTTCAAGACGAACGAGCCGCCCGGAACGATCATCGTCAACACCGCGCAGCATTTCCTGTTCTTCGTGCTGCCGGGAGGACGCGCCATCCGCTACGGCATCGGCGTGGGAGCCGCTGGTCTCAGTTTCGAGGGTGAGGCGGTCATCGAGCACAAGCAGCCGTGGCCGCGCTGGATACCGACCGCGGACATGATCAAGCGCAGTCCGGATCATTACGGCAAATATGCCGACGGCGTGGACGGAGGCTTGGGCAATCCCTTGGGCGCGAGGGCGCTCTATCTGTTCCAGAACGGTATCGATACCTACTACCGTATCCATGGGACCAACGAGCCATCCTCGATCGGACGGTCCGTCTCCGCCGGCTGCATTCGCCTGTTCAATCAGGATATCGTCGACCTTTACGACCGGGTTCAGCCCGGCGCGCGTGTCATCGTTCTCGGCACCGGGCAAGCAGCCCGCCCGTCATCCAGAAAGGCGCGCGCGAAATGACGGGCTGCGAGGCACTGATCCGGAAGGGCAACCGGCGCTGAAAGGTGAGGGGTATGGCGTGCCGGCATTGACCAGCACACCATCCTCTCAGGACTCGGGCCTCAACTCTTGCTGGCGCTTCTCAAACACGTCACGGAGCCTGCCGATCCTCTCGGCGATATCCGAAGCGGTGTCCGTGACTTTGTCAGGGTCGGACTTCAGGGATTTCAGGGCTTCGGCTATCTCGCGCAGCGCGCCGGACAGGCTCACAATCTCTGAATTCACTATGTCGAGGCTTTCTTCAAGCACCTTCACTCTGAGAGCAAGAACGTCAGCGTCACTCATTCGGTCATTCCTTTCGGTAGGAGAGGAGGCCATAAAGTCTGCCGCTACGGCGAGTATGCCGTACCTACGTAGGAAGGGGCTAGGGACGGTCCGGCACGATCAGCCGTTCATCCGGCTAGGGCCTATTCGCGAATTTTCAGCTTTTCGGGATCGCTCCTCCTATACAGAGCGTAGGACCGAATCACGAATTCCTCCAGCGGGATCATGTAGTTTGAATGCCAGAATACGCTTTCCGTATGGAAGGAAAGGTCCATGATTTCCGCCCAATCCCGATCGATCGGCCAAATGACGTTTGAGCTGAGAACTGTCGGGATCATCACAGGTCGGGCGGGGATTTGCTCGATCCCTATCTTGCCAATGAATTCCTTCGCTATATGACTGTTCAGTATTTGTGTCGGATGATTGGAAGTATATAGAATCTCCCTGTCTTTCATGTTCTCCAGAACAAAATCGGCTATCTTGACGTCGACGGAAGTATCGTTTTTCCGCAGCTTCGAGATTGCCTTCTGTGCGATGTCCTCGAAGCCCATTCTGACATATTCTTGCTTGTTGAAGCGCGCGGTGCACTGCTCCTCCGTCATTCCGGCCAGGAAACTGTCCACGACGATCCTGGAGTGGTAGTCGCCGACTGGCGATCTCGGCTCCGGACCGCGCAAGTAGACCAGATCCGGATGCAGCGCTGCGAAATTCGGCCTATTGTATGTCAGCAGGCGGGAGCCGAGCCTTTCGCGCAGATTTTGTTCATCGAATGGCTGCCAGGAGTCAGTCAGCGGGGCCGACAGAACGAAGTCCGCTGCTTCCATCATCGCCATCAGATGGGCCGCGAGGTGCTTGTCCTTCGTCTTCGAGATTGCGCAGCCGAAGACGCTGACATCTGCAATTGCCGCGATCACCCGAGCGAGGGGCGGGCCCTGGCAGCTCGACAGCACGACGATCCTGGGGCGGCCCGGTCGCCAGCAACAGTACTCGTCCGGCCGGTAATATGATGCTCCCCGCGCGAGGCGCTCAGGTGACATATACATGCTGTTCCTGAGGTCCTTTGCCCTGGCGTGCGTTGCAATGGCATCCGCACTTTCGGGCGGCCGTCCCAGATAATACTGATAGGCCCACCGGACATCGTCCTCCGTATAGCCCATTTTCTCCTCATAGCGTCTGCTGATTCGTTTTCAGATCATGGAGATCGCACCTGGATGCCCCTTGGCCGGATGCCAGCCCCTCAGGCGCGGCGTCCGGTACGTTCCCGGTCCCCGGACGCAAGCCGGTAACACGGGTCCCCTCAGGGCATCGGCCACGCCCTGCTCGGCCATCCTCAAAGCCGTCGCAAACGCGATCCATCTGGTCTCGACCGTGAGCGGGGTACGTCATGGACCATCGCCCCATGAAGTCGAGCCGCAACGTTTCACCGTCGATGGCGGTGCGCCGCTAAAATAACCGCGGCACGTGCTGCATGGCAACTCCTCCGTGGCCGCGTCAAAAGCGCGGGTCGTTGCCCCAAGCGTGCACAATCTGATTGTTCTTATTCATGCATGTTTGTGACGATATTGTACTGTAATACCTCTTTAAATATAATATTTAGTGCATATTGACCAGAAAATAGGCGCAAGCTATCCTGAAAATGGGATTTTTTTGGGAATGGCTGGGGATTGAATATGACTTTGACATCGACAGATGTGCGGGGGCGCATTGAGTCTATTTTACATTTGACGGATGTTGATAATGCGGTCGTCATCATCTTTCAGGGACGATACGACACGGTCGAGACGCTGGACAATGCGCTGTATGGCATTGCCTCCGTCACCCTTCATCCGCTCGTCGGCCTGTATCAGGTTGCATTCAACCGCACTCCGGATGCGGATGGCCTGGCATACTGGTCCGGCAGGTTGAACGCGGACGCGCTCGTTGCATCGTCGCCCGATACGATCGTCCAGATCGTGCGTGAATTCGCCGGCTCCGAGGAATGGCAGCAGCTGTACGGCAACAGCACGGATGCCCAGATCGTCGAGGCGCTGTATCAGCAGGCGCTGGGGCGGGATAGCGATCCCGGGGGCTTCGCATACTGGCTGGGGGAACTCGAAGGCGGCCGCAGCCCGGCGGACCTTGTGCTTGCGTTCTCCCTGTCGCAGGAATTCATCGCGCGCTCGACGCCCTATATCGACAGCTATCTGCGTGGCGCGCAGCCAACAACGGGGTCGCTGTTTGCGCTGGAACCGTCTGACGCTACCGCTACCGGCAAGTTGTCCTACGATCTTGTCGAGGAACACCTCACGGAAATCCTGCGGCTTGAGCCGTCGCAGTATCTGGTGGACACCTTCAGGGCACGTTACGATTCCGTCAGCGACCTCGATCAGGCTCTGCTCAATATCGGGGCGGTTTCGCTGACGCCGCTCGTCGGCCTCTATCAGGCCGCATTCAACCGTATTCCCGATGCCGAAGGCCTCGACTACTGGCATGACAGGATCACCTCCGGCAACATAGCGGATGCGGATCTCAGCAAGCTGAAAGCCGTAGCGAACGAGTTCGTCGCCTCCGACGAGTGGCAATCCAAGTACGGCAGCGCCTCTCCCGAGGAGATTGTCGAGGCATTGTACGTCCAGGCCTTGAATCGCCCGGGTGAGCCTGCGGGCGTCGCGTTCTGGACGGCGGAACTGGGGAAGGGCCGGACGGTAGCCGACTTGCTGCTGGACTTCGTCCTGTCGGAGGAATTCATCGTCAGCACGGCTTCCAACTTCGACGCACTGCTGCTAAGTGCCGCGTTCGCAGGCTTTCCCACGGATGCGACGCTGTTCGAGGTCGGCAATGCGGACGGCGGCGTGATTGACGGCTATCTCGCGGGGTCGTTCGTCTTCATCGATGCCAACGGCAACGGCATCCACGACGACGGCGAGTACTCGACCGTTACCGACGCCGAGGGCAAGTTCTCCATCCCTGACGGCATCCTCGATCTCGGCGGCCTTGTCGCGCAGGGCGGAACCGATATCACCACCGGCCATGTGGTGGACGAGGTGTTCCGCGCCCCGGCCGGCTCATCGGTGGTCACGCCGCTGACGACCCTTCTCGCCGCGCTGATCGACACCGGCTACACGTCCGACGCGGCCGAGGGCCTGATCAAGGCGGCACTCGGCCTGGCGACCGATGCCGATCTGAAGCATCTCGATCCCATCGCCGCGGCGCTTTCCGACGATCCGGCGGCTGCGGTGGAAGGGCTCGCTGCCCAGGCCGCCTCGCAGAAGATCGCCACCCTGATCATTCAGGTCAACGCCGCCCTTGCCGGCGCCGCCGAACACGCGGGGCTGGAGGGCGTCAATCTCGACGGGCTCGTCGCCGCCGCGCTGGCCGAAGCCATTATCGACGCCGGTAACGGCACCGACCTCTCCGATCCGGCATTCCTCCAGACGGTCATTGCCGGGGCGATTGAAACTCTCGCCGACGCAATGGGCGCGACGCCGGCACAGATCGGCGATCTCCAGAGCGCCGTCAATGCCGGTGAACTGGCCGGGATCGTCTCCAATTTCAACACGCTGGTCGATGAGGCCGTGGCGTCGGGTACGGGCGCTAGCGCGCTGACCGAACTTGCAAAGCTGCAATCTGTCGTCCAGGGCGAGGCGAAGGAGGCAATCGGCGATGCCGCGCGCGCTGGCGACACGGGCGGGGCTGCGGAATATGCGGACCCGGATGCCGTGAAGGAGAAGGCGGATGAAGCCGAAGTCGGAGACATCGCGCCTGGCGTACCACCGACGCCCGAGCCGGAACCCGAGCCTGAGCCGGAACCCGAGCCAGAGCCCGAACCGGAGCCCGAACCGGAGCCAGAGCCAGAGCCCGAACCGGAGCCGGAGCCAGAGCCCGAACCGGAGCCGGAGCCGGAACCGGAGCCTGAACCAGAGCCCGAGCCTGAACCCGAACCGGAGCCGACTTATGAGCTGATCGCCTCCGCATCCACGGTCAGCGAAGGGCAGCAAATCACCTTCACTCTGGTTACAACCAACGTTGCGGCCGGCACGACCCTTTCCCTGGTGTGGAGCGGAACCGCGAACGCGGATGATTTCACCACCGAGCTACCCACAAGCCTCCAGGTCGGTGCAGACGGAACCGCGGCGGTCTCGATCACCGTCAGGGAAGATCTGCTGACCGAAGGCCAGGAAACCATCACGCTCAGCATACCGGCGGTTGCCGGAACGCCCTCCGTTTCAGTTACGATCAACGACACCAGCCTGTCGCCGCTGATAAGCATCGAAGACGGTACATTGACCCTCCTGCTGGACGGACACTACGCCATCAGGGAGGAGGATGGTGCTATTGTTGTTGCATACGGAGAACGGACGGAAGAGATAGCAGGCGCGGCGTTCAACGACATTATCCGAATCGTGGTGCCGGAGGGCGTGGCCGCGGATGTTGCGGGATCGCTGCTGAACAATCGCGACATCACCCTGAGCGGTGCAGGCTTCGTTGACATCACCGACGTGACGATCACCCCAGCCAGCTATGAAGACGGTACAAGCAAGCCTGTTTCTTCCGATACGGATCTGTCGAAACTGGGCATCGGCGAAGGTGGTCTCGCTGTTACGGTGAACGGCAATGAGGCCGACTGGTTCATCTCCCGCTGGATCGTGCTCGACAGCTTGTATGGCCAGCTCCAGAGCTATCCGGATGGCAATCTGGCCCTGTTCAACAACGGGGATGGCTATAACATCTCGACTGAGCTGGACACTCCGGTTCTGGGCAAGGAAACGCTCGGGGAGGCCGCGCTTGCCGTCAACAAGGCCTTCGTGGTGCTCGCGGCCGATTACGCTGCTTACCTGGAAGACGATGGCAAGCCGCTGACGGATTTCGCGGCGAAAGCCGGTCCGGCACGGCTGCAGCTCATCCACGACAACATCCTCGGCAACGGCTCCAACATCCCAGGTGGTTCGGGAATACCTGAGCGCAAATTCCCCGAAGATGTCCTGAGTGAACTGACAGCGTTGCTGCCGGATTGGGTCGAGGGGCGTCCGCTCTATGCAGGCAACGACGCCGACGCCTACAACGCCATCCATCGTGAAGTCCTCGCTATTGATTGGGAGCAGGGCTTCGACCGGCCCGATTACGTGCGCTCCCTCGACCAGGGAACCATCGACGCGTCCGGCGTCCGCGACGGGCAGCAGACCCATGTCGGCAGCGGCAACACGCCTCACAACTACGTCATCGAGCGCCACGAGGGCGCGGGCGTCGAGGTCGGCCTGAAGGTGCATTATTATCGGGGCAGCGACATCCTGCCCCTCGAACCCTCCGGCGACGACGGCATCGTGACCTTCGAGGTACCGACCGGCTCGTTTGATCCGGTCAGTTGGGGAACTCCGGCAAAATGGTCGTTCGACTTCTCCGTGCTGACCGGCATCAACGGCCAGGAGACCACGCTCGACGATTTCCAGTTCATCCTGAAGATCGACATCGATCCTACTGAGGGGACAGAATTTATCGTGCTGGAGCTGGGTGGCGCCAATGGCACCACGCCGTGGTTCGTCCAGGGAACGGAGATCGTGTTCATTCCGGATGAGGAAGTCGGTACGACTTCCGAGAACAACGCCCTGATATCGCAGAACTCACTGAATTTCGGCTTCAGCCACATCCGCGATTTCATCAGCACTGACGGAGAGCCGTACGATTTCGGCGAAGGGCAGTTCGACATCATCCTCTCCGCCGCCACGGGCTTCGAGGACAGCGTCGAGCTTGCGAGCACGCATATCGTCGTCAAGGTCGTGGAGCCGCTCGCGAGCCTTGCGGCGGATGGTACCCTTAAACTGCGGCTCGAAGGGAACTATTCCATAGAAGAGCAGGACGGCGATATCGTCGTCACTCACGGAGGGCGGACGGAAAGCTTCAGCAAGAGTGCGGTCATCACTGTTGCGGTGTCGGCGGGCGTGACCCTGACCGTGCCCGACCCGAATGACTTTTTCGGTCCCGGAGAAGGTATCGCCTTCGATATCGACGAGGCGGGCAAGCTGCTGGTGGATATCGCCTATGCTCCCCTGAGCCCGGACAACCAGTCTCTTGCCGCGCTGAATCTGTCCCGCATCACCACCGGCGAAGACAGCCATGCGATCAAGGATCTGTGGCAGGTCGTGGACACGGCCAATGGCGATCTTGTGGACAAGTTCAAGCTGTTCTGGGCCAACGGCGACGCCAGATACTACGCGACGAGCTACGACAATGTGGAGGCCAATCTCGCCAACATCGATCTTAGCGAAATCTATGCGGCGTATCTGCTCGGGGAAGGATCATGGGAGGGGCCCGGGCCTGCCATCACCGACATCGTGCAGACGAAGGTCAGCGGCACACCCAACTTCGATGGCCGCCAGCAGTCGTTGCACGACAATCTGCTCGGCAATCTCACCAATGCGGCGATCAATGACCGGTTCCCGAATGAAGACCCGCGCACCGACGTGGGCAAAGCGTTCGGCGACAGGCCGTATGAGGAGGGACAGCCGCCGCCCACCGCAATCATTACCGCTGCCGACCGGTGGGATATCCTGCACGGTATCGACCGCGATGCGGATTTCCCCCCGCAAACGCTGGTTGATCTGACGGATGGCGTGACGGGTCCCGGCATCGGCGGAGTGGCCGCGGACTGGGAAGTCGACCGGCGAGCACTCGCGAGCATCGAGACCGAGGCTGATCCCGACGCTGCAGGCGCACAGGGTGACGTCATTGCCTTCATCATCGATCCTGATAGGGAAACTTCGGATTTCTATCGGTATCAGGGTGCGAAGCTCAAGGACGGAGCTGCCGCGAACGACAAGTTCGAGAAGTACATCGATCTCGCACACGGTAGCACGGTAGAGTTCAAGCTCTATATTGATCCTGCCTGGAGCAGCGACGAAATCGGGCAACTAACCGGTGCATGGATTCAGCTCCAGAATGCAAACAAGACGCTGGACGGCGGCGGCCGCTTCTCCATCGTGGAATACATCGATCCCGATGCAGCACAGGTACTGAACATCCAGATATCAGAAGAAGAGGCATTCACCGGCGGATTCCGTTTCTGGAATTCGAACGAAGGCTGGGTGGAATACCTGAACAGTGACCTGACGGGTTGGGTGACATTCAGCTTCGTCTTTACCGCAGAGTCTCACAGCTGGGCCATCAACGGTGAAACGCGCTATACTCATGCGTCCGATGAGACGAATGAGAACGCCGTCGGTATCACTGAGATACTTGAGACAGTGATATTCAACAGCCAGAACTATGGCTTTGAGCAGACTTACTACTACGACGACATCAAGCTGACCGGCGTTTCCATAAACGATAATTTCTACGAAGCTGGAATCGGGTGATCGTAGAGACCAATTGCCCGCAGAACCTTCTCAGGAGGGCTCTGCGGGCGAGGCTTTATAGGCATGGTGCCCTGGATGTGAGTGAGGTGCCAGTATGTAACTTGGCAATTCGCCGCGGAACATCTGGCCGCCAAGTTGGACCAAAATCAGGAATAATCCTTATATTTCAATTACATTTTTAGGTGGTGGTGGGCCAGGAGGGACTCGAACCCCCAACCAGACCGTTATGAGCGGTCGGCTCTAACCATTGAGCTACTGGCCCGAAGCCGCATTCGGCGCTGTCCCTGCGTGCCGCGAACATGTCCGCCACGCGGTGGAATTTCTGTCACAATGGCGCTCCGGGCGCAAGGGCATTGGAGCCGGGGTGTTGACAAGCGCCGCGACAGATCCGACAGAACGCCGGGATCCGCTTTCATGATTCCGCTTTCCGCCATTTCCATGCTATGAAATGGGCGAGTTATCCTTCCGGCGAAGAAAACGTCAGCGATGGCCGTCATTCATGGCGATGTCAGCGGGGGCGGGTTTTTTGTTGACAGCCACCACCCCGGCGGCCGCACGTCCCGGCCGCCCACGCGACATCAGGAGCCCTTCGCTGCCATGTCTGCCGAGATTCCGCGCCTTGCCCTTGAGGGCGTCACCAAGCGGTTCGGCGCGGTCGTCGCTAACGACGGGGTCTCGTTCACCGTCGCTCCCGGGGAGATCCATGCGCTGCTCGGCGAGAACGGCGCGGGCAAGAGCACGCTCGTCAAGGTGATCTACGGCCTGCTGAAGCCGGACGCGGGCGTGGTGCGGTGGAACGGCGCGGCGGTCGCGCCGTCCGATCCGCGCGCGGCGCGCCGGCTCGGCATCGCCATGGTGTTCCAGCACTTCTCGCTGTTCGACGCCTTCACCGTCGCCGAGAATATCGCGCTCGGGCTCGACGACATCCCCGACAGAAGACGGCTTTCCGAGCGCATCGCCTCGGTTTCCGCCGGCTATGGCCTGCCGCTCGATCCGGACCGGCTGGTGGGCACGCTGTCCATGGGCGAGCGCCAGCGGGTCGAGATCGTCCGCTGCCTGCTGCAGGACCCGAAATTGCTGGTCATGGACGAGCCCACGTCCGTGCTCACGCCGCGGGAGGCGGACACCCTGTTCGCCACCTTGCGCCGGCTCGCGGCGGAGGGGTGCTCCATCCTCTACATCAGCCACAAGCTCGAGGAGATCCGCAGCCTGTGCCGGCGCGCCACCATCCTGCGCGCGGGCAGGGTGGTCGCGACCTGCGATCCGGCGCGCGAAACCGCGGGCTCGCTGGCGCAAATGATGATCGGCGCAGAACTCAATGCTGCCCGCCGCCAGCCCCGCGCAGCGGCGGCGACGGGCGCCCCGCGCCTTGCCGTCAGCGGCCTGAGCCGCCCCGCCGAGGGCACCTTCGGCGTCGCCTTGAGGGACATCGGCTTTTCGGTGGCATCGGGCGAGATCGTCGGCATCGCGGGCGTCGCCGGCAACGGCCAGGACGAACTCGTGGAGGCCCTTGCCGGCGAATGGCGCGCGCCGGCCGCCGATATCGTCGCCGTCGACGGCAGGGCCGTCGGGCATCTCGACCCGCAGGCGCGGCGCAGGCAGGGGCTTTTCACGCTGCCCGAGGAGCGCAACGGCCACGCCGCCGTCCCCTCCATGACGCTCACGACGAACACGCTGCTCACCGCGCGCGGGCGCGCCGGCCTGCTGTGGCGCGGGATCGTGCGCCGGGGCAACGCGCGCCGCTTCGCGCGGGAGATCGTGCGGGCGTTCGACGTGCGCACCGCCGGCGTCGACGTGCCGGCGACGAGCCTCTCCGGCGGCAACCTGCAAAAATTCGTCGTCGGCCGGGAGGTGCTGCAGAACCCGTCCGTTTTCGTCGTGGCGCAGCCGACGTGGGGCGTCGACGCCGGCGCGGCCGCGGCCATCCATGCGGCGCTGGGCGAGCTCGCGCGGGCGGGAGCGGCGATCGTCGTCGTCTCGCAGGATCTCGATGAGCTGCTGTCGCTGACCGATCGCATCGCGGTCATCAGCAATGGCCAGCTGTCGCACGCGCTGGAGACGGCGCGGGCGAGCGTCGAGGAGATCGGGCTGCTCATGGGCGCGGCCGGCGGAGGCGCGCGGGATGCGGCTTAGGATCGAACGCCGGCCGGAGAGCACGGCCATTCGCCTCGCCGCGCCGCTGCTCGCGGTGCTGCTGACGGTCGCGACCGGCTTCGTGCTGTTTCTGGCGCTCGGGCTCGATCCGGCCGATACGCTGTATCAGTTCCTGGTCGCGCCCCTGCTGACGTTCCACAGCCTGACCGAGCTCGGGGTGAAGGGCGCGCCGCTGGCGCTGATCGCCTGCGGGCTTGCCGTCGGCTTCCGCGCCAATGTCTGGAACATCGGCGCGGAGGGGCAGCTCACCATCGGCGCGGTGGCGGCGGGTGGCGTGGCGCTCGCCTTCTGGAACGAGGCGGGGTGGTGGATCCTGCCGCTGATGCTCGCCGCCTCCGTTCTCGGCGGCATGGCGTGGGCCTCGATTCCGGCCTTTCTGAAGACGCGCTTCGGTGTCAACGAGATCCTCACAAGTCTGATGCTCACCTATATCGCGCTGCTGATCCTGCAGGTGCTGGTGTTCGGCCCGTGGAAGGACCCGGACGGGTTCAACTATCCCCAGACGCGCCTTTTTTCGGACGCGGCGCTGCTGCCTGTGCTCGTGGAGGGCACCCGGCTGCATCCCGGCGCGCCGGTGGCGCTTCTCGTTGCGGTGGCCGCGTGGTTCGTGATGACGCGCACCGTGATCGGCTTCCAGATCGCCGTCGTGGGGGATGCGCCGCGCGCCGCGCGCTTTGCCGGGTTCGACGCCGACCGCACGACGTGGCTGGCGTTCCTCGTCGGCGGCGGCGCGGCGGGCCTCGCGGGAGCCTTCGAGGTGGCGGGGCCCATCGGCCAGCTCGTGCCGTCGCTGACGCCCGGTTACGGATTTACCGCGATCATCGTCGCCTTTCTCGGCCGGCTCAATCCGCTGGGCATCATCGCGGCGGCGGCTTTGATGGCGCTGACCTATATCGGCGGCGAGAACGCGCAGATCACGGCCGGGCTGCCGCAGGCGGCGACGGGGGTGTTCCAAGGCATGCTGCTGTTCTATCTGCTGGCGGCGGACGGGTTGCTGCGCCTGCGCGTCCGCCGGGTGCCCGCCGGCGTCGGCCCAGCGGTGGTGCCATGATCGACCTCGTCATTCCGATCATGGTGGCGGTGATCAGCGCGGCAACGCCCTTGCTGCTGGCGGCGAGCGGCGAACTCGTCGTGGAGCGCGCCGGCGTGCTCAATCTGGGCATCGAGGGCATGATGCTGATGGGCGCGATGGCCGGGTTCGCCGCCACGCTCACGACCGGCTCGCATGTCGCGGGTCTCGCGGCGGCGGCTCTTGCCGGCATGCTGATGGCGCTGATGTTCGCCTTCCTGACGCTGACGCTGTCGGCCAATCAGGTGGCGTCGGGCCTGTCGCTGACGATTTTCGGCATCGGCCTTTCGGCGCTCGTCGGCTCGGCCTATGTCGGCCAGCCCGTGGCCGCCCTGCCGAAGCTCGACGTGGCGGGTCTCACCGAACTGCCCGTTGCAGGAGAACTGCTGTTCGGGCATGACGCGCTGGTGTATTTCTCCGTGGCCGCGGTGCCGGCCATCTGGTGGTATCTCAACCGCACCCGGGCCGGGCTGCGGCTGCGGGCGGTGGGCGAATCCGCCGAGGCCGCCCATGCGCTCGGCCATCCGGTGATCGCCATCCGCTACCGGGCGTGCCTGTTCGGCGGCGCCATGGCTGGTCTTGCGGGCGCGTTCCTGTCGCTGTCCTACACGCCGATGTGGGCGGAGGCGATGACGGCGGGCAGGGGCTGGATCGCGCTGGCACTCGTCGTGTTCGCCGCCTGGCGGCCGTGGCGGCTTTTGATCGGCGCCTATCTTTTCGGCGGCGTCGGCATCTTCCAGCTCCATGCGCAGGGCGCATGGGGGCTGCCGTCGGAGCTGTTTTCGATGCTGCCCTACGTCGCCACCATCGTCGTGCTGACGGTCATATCGGCGGGGGCGGCCCGCCGGCGGGCGGGCGGCAGCGGATCGGCGCTCAGCGCGCCGGCCGCGCTCGGCAAGCCGTTCCGGCCGCCGGGATGAGGCCGGCTGCGCAGGTGCCGCATTTTTATCGTTCAAAGCGTGGCCAAAACCCTTTATGGGTGTTCGGGCCATTTCCTCGGGGGATCGAGATGCCTTCAACGACGCTTTCCAATCTGCCGTCGGTCATGACCGGCGGTCTCTCGCGCCGCGCCATTCTCGTCGGCGCGGGCGCTGCCGCGATGGCGCTTGCGGGCGGGCGCGCGGCGCTTGCCGCCGATCCGCTCAAGATCGGCTTCGTCTATGTCGGGCCGATCGGCGACCACGGCTACAGCTACTCGCACGACCAGGGCCGCAAGGCGGTCGAGGCGGAGTTCGGCGAGCGCATCGATGTGACCTTCGTCGAGAACGTCAACGAGGGGCCGGATGCCGAGCGCGTCATCCGCCAACTGGCGAGCGCGGGCAACCAGTTGATCTTCACGACCTCCTTCGGCTTCATGCAGCCGACGATCCGCGTGGCGAAGCAGTTCCCGAAGGTCGCGTTCGAGCATGCCACCGGCTACATGAAGGCGGACAATGTCGGGATCTACAACGGCCGGTTCCATGAGGGCCGGGCGGTGCTCGGCACCATCGCCGGGCATGTGTCGAAATCGGGTGTCGTCGGCTACGTCGCCTCGTTCCCCATCCCCGAAGTGATCATGGGCATCAACGCCTTCATCCTCGCCGCGCGCAAGGTGAACCCGGCACTCACCGTCAAGGTGATCTGGCTCAACACCTGGTACGATCCGGGCAAGGAGGCGGACGCCGCCAAGGCGCTGATCGACGGCGGCGCGGACGTCATCGTCCAGCATGTCGACAGCCCGGCGGCCATGCAGGTGGCCGAGGCGCGCGGCGCCTTCGCCTTCGGACAGGCGTCCGACATGAGCCGGTTCGCGCCGAAAGCCCACCTCACGGCCATCGTCTACGACTGGGCGCCGTACTATATCGAGCGGGTGCAACTCGCCCTCGACGGCGCCTGGAAGCCCGATGACAAGTGGTGGGGACTGAAGGAGGGGCTCATCAAGATCGCCCCCTATAACGAAGCGCTGCCCGAGAACGTACGCCGCGAGGCCGACGCCGTGAAGGACGCGATCATCGCCGGCACGCTGCATCCCTTTACCGGTCCGATCAACGATCAGAAGGGCACGGAAAGGGTCGCCGCCGGGGAGACGCTCGGCGACGCCGAACTGCTGAAGATCGACTGGCTCGCGGAGGGCGTGCAGAGCTGAATCAATTCCCCGGCATCGGGCCGGAGAAACAAGCGCCATCCGCCGAGATATATTATGGCGGGCGGCGTCATTATTTGAAGGTATGGTATTGAATTATGTCGATGACTCTCGATGGTTTTATACAGACAGCTTTTCCCGTTGATGGCCGACTGGATCAACTCACGTGCGGACATGCGTTTCTGAATGAATACAAGGGCTGCACTTTCAGCCTGGGCGAAAGCGCAACACCCCGTTTCCAGACGAAGCCGGATGGCAATTCGCCTGTCTTCCATGCCGATCCGGAATCGACTGAGGCCGAGGCGGCGCGATACGCGCGGGAGGAAGAGCGCCGGCGACACGGCTGCGTCACCAGCCCCGCGCTTTCCGTATTCGACCGGATCACCGCCTGCACGGTCGAAAGGCTGGCGTTCGGGGAGCGGCTGCAAGCCCATCTGGCGCCGCGCCTCGGGACGCTCTACGCCGAGTTCGAGAAGCGGATCAATGCGCCAAGGGTGTTCAGAAGCAGCAGCACGCCTCTTTCCTTCGACGAGATCGCCGGGTTCAGCACGGCTGCCTACGAGGTCATGTATCTCGCCGACGCCAAGAGCGAAATCGAGGCGCTGCGGGCACGCAGCATAGCCGCCTTCGAGGCGGTGCAGCTGCAGGCGCTATCGGCCGAACATGACCCCTCCTATCGCTGCGTGCAATGCGTGAGCAGGGAAATCTCGACCGAGGTCCAGACGTTGTCCGGAAGCATTCTCGAACGGGCGCCGGACCATTACAAGCCGCTTCTGGCAAGACTCGTCAAGCGGGCCATCGCCGATGTGGGGCAGGCCAGAGAGGAAGCCGTCAGGATGACATCCGTTCCCGCCTCCGAGGTCGGGCAGGGGCCGCTGCTGCCGCAGAGCATCAGTGTCAGCGATTCCGGGGGCGGCCGGGTGGCCGCCGTCTCCTCCGGTGGCACGTCGCTGCTCCAGCGTCTGTTCGGCTGCTGCTTCCCCAGCCCGGCGTGATGCCGGCGCGCCGGATAATGAAAGCCACGAAACATTTGCCGGTGCATTCCGATCGGCAAATGTTCTAGGCTGCGAATCCGGGGGAGAGCGCATTGGCCGGATGGATCGTCGTCGTCGTAGCGCTGGTTTATCTGTGCGGGCTGTTCGCGGTCGCGCATCTGGGCGACACGTTCGGCAAGCGGCTGATCGGCGGCGGCGCGCGGGCGAGCATCTATGCGCTGGCGCTCGCCGTGTACTGCACCTCGTGGACGTTCTTCGGTTCGGTCGGCCTCGCCGGCCGGTCGGGGCTCGACTTCCTCACGGTCTATATCGGCCCGGCGCTCCTGCTCGGAATCGGGTTTCGCTTCATCGCCAGGGTGGTCGAGCTCGCCAAGGCGCAGAACATCACCTCGATCGCCGACTTCCTCGCCGCCCGCTACGGCAAGAACGACCGCGTCGCGGTGCTGGTGACGGTCATCGCGGCGATCGGCGTCATCCCCTACATCGCCCTGCAGCTCAAGGCGGTGTCATCGTCGCTGACCGTCTTCTTCGAAGCCGCGCCGGAGGCGATGCTCATCACGCCGGCGACGCTCGGCGTCGACCTCGCCTTCGTCGTCGCCGCTGTGCTGGCCGCCTTCGCGGTGGCGTTCGGCACGCGCCATGTCGACGCCACCGAGCACCAGGACGGGCTCGTGCTCGCCATCGCGCTCGAATCGCTGGTGAAGCTCATCGCGTTTCTGGCGGTGGGCATCTTCGTCACCTACTTCATGTTCGACGGCGTCGCGGACATCCTGGAGCGGGCGGCCGCCGCCCACCCCGAGGCCGACATCCAGCAGCGCACATCGGGCGCCGTCACCTTCCTGACGCTCACCATGCTTGCCCTCGGCATGGCGATGCTGCTGCCGCGCCAGTTCCACATGTCGATCGTCGAGAACCGCGACATATCGGACGTGCGCCGCGCCGCGTGGATGTTTCCGCTCTACCTGCTGGCGATCAACCTGTTCGTGCTGCCGCTGGCGCTCGCCGGCCAGGCGTCCTTCCCCGATGGCGCCATCGATCCCGACATGACGGTGCTGGCGCTGCCGCTGTCGGAGGGCGCGCACCTGATGGCGCTGATCGCCTTCATCGGCGGTCTGTCGGCCGCGACCGCCATGGTGATCGTGGATTCGGTGGCGCTGGCGATCATGATCTCCAACGATCTGATCATTCCCGTCATGCTGCGCCGGCGGGCGATGCGCGACACGCACAACAGCGGCGACCTCAGCGGCTTCGTGCTGCTGGTGCGGCGCGGCTCGATCGTCAGCGTCATCCTGCTCGCCTACGTCTATTACCGCGTGTCGGGCGAGGCGGCGCTCGCGTCCATCGGCTTTCTGTCGTTCGCGGCGATTGCGCAGCTCGGCCCCGCCTTCGTCGGCGGCTTCGTCTGGCGGCGGGGAACGGCCCTCGGCGCGAGCGCGGGGCTGATCGCGGGTTTTTGCGCCTGGGCCTATACGCTGCTGCTGCCGAGTCTCGCCGGCGATGACGAAGCCTGGAGGTCCTTCGTGACGCAGGGGCCGTTCGCCATCGAGGCGCTGCGGCCGACGGCGCTGTTCGGCACCGACCTGCCGGAACTGACCCACGGCGTGTTGTGGAGCCTCGCTATCAATGTCGCGGCCTATGTCATCTTCTCGCTGCTGCGTCCGGAGACGGCGCTGGAGCGGCTGCAGGCCAACGCCTTCATCGGTTCGGACGGTGCCCCGCTCGGCGGCGTGCAGACGTTCTGGCTGCGCAACTCGCCGGTATCGGTGGAGGATCTGCGGGCAGCGGTGGCGCGGTATCTGGGCGAGGAGCGCACCGCGCGCGCCTTCGACAGCTTCAATGCCCACCGTGGCGGGCCGACCTCGGGCAACGCAGACATCCACCAGCTCCGCTATGCCGAGCACCTGCTCGCGTCCGCCATCGGCGCCTCGTCGTCGCGGCTGGTGCTGTCGCTGCTGCTGCGCGGGCGCAACCTGTCGACCCATGACGCGCTCAGGCTGCTGGACGATGCCTCGGCCGCCATCCAGTACAACCGCGACATCCTCCAGCATGGCCTCGACCACGCCCGCCAGGGCATCACCATTCTCGACCGCGACCTGCGCCTGATCGGCTGGAACCGTGCGTTCCGCGACCTCTACAACCTGCCGCCCGATCTGGTGCGCTTCGGGATCGGCATCGACGAGATCCTGCGATACAACGCCGAGCGCGGTTCCTACGGCCCGGGCGCGACGGACCATCTCGTGGCCGGGCGGCTGGCGAGCCTCGTCAGCGATCTGGAGCCGGTGCGCCTCAAGCTCCACCCCGCCAACCGCGTCATCGAGGTGCGTTCGAACCATCTGCCCGACGGCGGTCTGGTGACGACCTATACCGACATCACCGAGGCGGTGGCGGAGGAGGAGGCGCTGGAGCAGCGCGTGCGCGAGCGCACGGAGGAGCTGACGCAGCTCAATATCGCCCTCACGCGCGCCAAGGCGGAGGCCGAGGAGGCCAATGCCTCGAAGACCCGCTTCCTCGCCGCCGCCAGCCACGACATCCTCCAGCCCCTCAACGCCGCGCGCCTCTACGCCACCTCGCTGGTGGAGCGCGACCGCAAGGGCGGCGACGCCACGATGGCCGAGAACGTCGAAGCCTCGCTCGACGCGGTGGAGGAGATCCTCACCGCGCTCCTCGACATTTCGCGCCTCGACAGCGGCGTGATGCAGACCGAGATCTCGAGCCTGCGCATCGACGATCTGCTGAAGCAGTTGCAGCGCGAATTCGATGTCGCGGCGCGCGAGAAGGGCATCAGGCTCAAGGTGATCGCCCCGGCGCTCACGGTGCGCTCCGACCGCAGGCTCCTGCGGCGCATGCTGCAGAACCTCGTCTCGAACGCCATCAAGTACACGCCGAGCGGCCGGGTGCTCGTGGGCGCGCGCCGGCGCGGACCGAACCTCAACATCGAGGTGTGGGACACCGGCCTCGGCATCCCGGCGGCGCAACAGCATCTGGTGTTCCGCGAATTCCAGCGGCTCCAGCAGGGAGCGAAGGTGGCGCGTGGCCTCGGGCTCGGCCTCTCCATCGTCGAGCGGGCGAGCCGGGTGCTCGGCCATCCCGTGACGCTGCGGTCGGAACCCGGCCGGGGCACGGTGTTCACGGTGACGGTGCCGCTCGCCGCCCCCGTCGCCGCCGAAACCCCGGCGCCGCCGCCGCCCGCCGTCTCCACCTCCGGGCTCCACGGGCTCTGCGTGTTCGCCATCGACAACGAGCCCACGATCATCGCCGGCATGCAGCAACTGCTCGGCGGCTGGGGCTGCACGGTGCTGACGGCGGAGTGCGCGCAAACGGCGCTCGACGTGCTCGCGCGCGCCCCGCATCCGCCCGACGTGCTCATCGCCGACTATCATCTCGATCACGGCGACGGGCTCACGGCCATCGCGGTGCTGCGCGAGCGCCTGCGCCAGCAGAAGCCGGCGGTCCTGCTTACCGCCGACCGCTCGCCCACCGTGCGCCAGCAGGCGGAGGCGGCCGGGGTGCACGTGCTCAACAAGCCGCTGAAGCCGGCAGCGCTCCGGGCGCTGCTCACCCGCTGGCGCGCCGCCGCCTAGGGTGTGTTGATATCTGGGTTATGCCGGCTTGCAAACGCCGAATTCCTGCGCTTCCGGTTCTCGAAATCCGGCATTCTCGGCTCAGCCTAATCCAAATCTCGACGCACCCTGCTCAGGGCGACGATGCCGCGCGCAGGAAGGCAGCCGGGCGCGGCCCGGTGTTGCGGTCGACGACGACGGGTGTCGCGGTATCCACGCTGCCGCTCCAGCCGCCGCCCAATGCCTTGTTGAGCGTGACGTACTGGATGGCGATGGTGACACGGCTCTGGATGAGCGCGTCCTCGGCCGAATAGAGCGATCGTTCGGCATCCAGCACCTCGATGAAGCTCGTCGATCCGCTCTCGAACAGCGTGCGGGCGAGACGCGCCGATTCCCTGTAGTTCGTGACGGCCTCGGATAGCCTGCCCTGACGGATGCGCTCCTGCGCCAGCGCGACAAGGGCGTTCTCGACCTCCTCCAGCGCCAGCAGCACGCTGGAGTGCAGCGCGAGGAACTGCTGGTCGCGGCGCGCCTGTGCCGCCGCAACCGCCGCCCGCAACTGGCCGGCGTTGAACACCGGCACGCTGAGGCTTGGGCCGAACGACCAGCTTATCGAGGAGTTTTTCGCCAGATCGCCGAGCCGCGCGCCGGATGTCGCGACATTGCCGGTGAGGGTGATGGCCGGATAGCGCACCGCTTCGGCCTCGCCGATGCGCGCCGTCGCCGCCGCGAGCTGGCGTTCGGCAAGGCGCACGTCGGGGCGCGACAGCAGGATGTCGGCAGGCACGCCCGCCGGCAGCGGCAGGCGCGGCGTCGGCACGGGGCCGGTCCTGCGCAGCAGGTCCGCGAGGCCGGTCGGCGCGCGGCCGGTCAGGACGCCGAGCCGATGGATGGCCTGCGCCATCGCCGCCTCCAGCGCCGGGATGGTGGCTTCCGTCGTCGCGACCTGTCCGTTGGCGTTGGCGACATCGACGCCCGAGGCCGCACCGACATCGAATTTCGCCTGCGTCAGCCGGGCCGTTTCCCGCTGGGTGGCGGCGGTGCGCCGCGCCAGCGCGATGCGCGCCTGATAGCTGCGCACGTCGATGTAATTCACCGCGATGTCGCCGATCAGCGTCAGCAGCGTGGCGCGCAAGTCCTCCTGCGCCGCGTCGAGCCCATAGCGCGCTGCCTCGGCGTTGCG
This sequence comes from Pseudochelatococcus sp. B33, assembly GCF_053570585.1. NCBI lineage: Bacteria > Pseudomonadati > Pseudomonadota > Alphaproteobacteria > Hyphomicrobiales > Chelatococcaceae > Pseudochelatococcus > Pseudochelatococcus sp. B33. The sequence continues at coordinate 201,324 of NZ_JBSEFH010000012.1, forward strand.
CCGGTTGGCGCCGAAAAGGTCCGCCTCCCAGCCCGCATCGAGCCCGGCGCGGATGGTGTTGGAAATGCTGCCCGAGCCACCACCGCCCCCGCCGTCGCCTCCTCCGCCGCTCTTGCTGCGCGTCGCGCTGGCGGAGCCGTCCACGAACGGGAACAGGGCGCCTCTCGCCTGATCGTAGTTGGCGCGCGCCTCCCGGACCCTCGCCTTGGCGGCGGCGACGTCGAGATTGCCTGAGACCGCTTCCTCGACGAGCCGGTCGAGCGTGGGGTCGCGCAGCCGCTCCCACCATTCGGCGAGTTCCGCCGGCTTGGCGGCCTGGCGGGCCGACGCGTTGCCCCAGCGCGCGGGCACGGTGATGGACGGCTTTTCGTAATCGGGACCGACGGCGCAGGCCGACACCGCACCGGCGAGCAGCAGGACGGGCAGGGAGCATGCGCGAAACAGGTTGGCGCGGGGGGGAGCGCAAGTCATGCCGAACGCAAACCCCCGTCGAGAAAGTCCAACATCGTTGCTCGCCTGCCAGGAATCGCGCCCTTAACACCCAGCATATCATTGGCATAACGCATGCGCCGACTCCAGCCTGTCCGGATTAACATTTGGACATCTCGTGATCGGGGGGCGCGAATCCGGCCGCGCGGCAGGTCGACGGCGGCGCCGCTTCCTGCCGATGCCGGTTTCAGCCCGCGTCGACTTGTATCCGATCTGCCTGTTTTCGTCTCATCGGCGCTTGCGACGACATGGCATTCCGGCTATAAATGCAATTGCGAATTAATCGCAATAAAGGACCCTACCAATGTTTCTTCTTGCGAGACGGGCGGTTTTGGCGGGCGTGTTGGGCGCGGCGCTGGCGGGTGTTTTCACTGCCGGCGCGGCGCGGGCGGAGGAGAAGCTGAATGTCGTGGCGACCACGGGCTTCATTGCGGATGCGATCGGCGAGGTAGGGGGCGATCACGTCACGGTGCGGGCCCTGCTGGGGCCGGGGGTCGATCCGCATCTGTACAGGCAGACGAGTTCCGACATCGCGGCGGCGACGCGGGCGGACGCCGTTTTCTGGCACGGGCTGCATCTGGAGGCGCAGCTTGCGGATTTCTTCGCCTCTCTCGCCCGGCGCAAACTGGTGATCGCGCTGGCGGATGCGTTGCCGAGGGAACGTCTGCTGGCGGCCGAGACGGATTCTGCGCTGCCGGACCCGCACGTGTGGTTCGACCCGCGTCTGTGGACCGGCGTCGTCACGGCGGCGCGCGACGCCCTCACCGAGCTGAAGCCCGAGCACGGGGCGGATTTCGAGGCGAACGCACGCCGCTATATCGCGGATATCGAGCGGATCGGCGCCTATGCCGAAGGGGTGCTCGCCTCGGTGCCGCAACAGTCGCGGGTGCTGGTGACGGCGCACGATGCCTTCAACTATTTCGGCCGCGCCTATGGCTACGAGGTGGCGGGCATCCAGGGCATATCCACCGAAAGCGAGGCCGGACTGAAGCAGATCGAGGATCTCGTCAATCTGCTGGTGGAGCGCAAGATCGGCGCGGTCTTCATCGAATCCTCGGTGTCGGACCGCAATGTCCGGGCGCTGATCGAGGGCGCGGCGGCGAAGGGGCACAAGGTCGTGATCGGCGGCGAGCTGTTTTCCGATGCGGCCGGCGAACCCGGCACCTATGAGGGCACCTACATCGGCGTGATCGACCACAACGCCACGACCATCGCCCGCGCCCTGGGCGGCGACGCGCCGGAGAAGGGCGCCGACGGCCGGCTTGGGGAGAAGTGACGCCCGGGACGCCGGGCGGGAGCGGTCCACCGTTTCACGGCACGGTGGACCGCTCCGGCTTATGTATCCGGGCAGGTATGTATGGGTAAGCGTTTCCCGCCGGCCTCAATCGTCCATCTTGAGCGCGGCGATGAAGGCTTCCTGCGGGATCTCGACCTTGCCGAACTGGCGCATGCGCTTCTTGCCTTCCTTCTGCTTGTCCAGGAGCTTGCGCTTGCGTGTTGCGTCGCCGCCGTAGCATTTCGCCGTAACGTCCTTGCGCAGCGCGCGGATCGTCTCGCGGGCGATGATCTTGCCCCCGATGGCGGCCTGTACCGGAATCTGGAACATATGCGGCGGAATGAGTTCCTTGAGCTTCTCGCACATCGCCCGCCCGCGCGCCTCCGCCCGGGTGCGGTGCACCAGCATGGACAGCGCGTCGACGGGCTCGGCATTGACGAGGATCGACATCTTCACGAGGTCGCCGGAGCGGTATTCGGTGATCTGGTAGTCGAACGAGGCATAGCCCTTCGACACGGATTTCAGCCGGTCGTAGAAGTCGAACACCACCTCGTTGAGCGGGAGGTCGTAGACCACCATGGCGCGCTTGCCGACGTAGTTGAGATCGACCTGCTCGCCACGCCGGTCCTGGCACAGCTTGATGATTGCGCCCAGGTAATCGTCGGGGGTGAGCACCGTGGCGCGGATCCACGGCTCGGCGATGTCCTCGATCTTGGTCACGTCCGGCATGTCGGCCGGGTTGTGCAGATCGACTGCGGAGCCGTCGCGCATTGTCAGGCGATACACGACCGACGGCGCGGTCGAGATCAGGTCGAGGTTGAACTCGCGCTCCAGTCGCTCCTGGATGATCTCGAGATGCAGCAGCCCGAGGAAGCCGCAACGGAAGCCGAAGCCGAGCGCGGCCGAGGTCTCCATCTCGTAGGAGAAGCTGGCGTCGTTGAGCCGCAGTTTCCCCATGGCCGCGCGCAGATCCTCGAAATCGGCGGCATCCACCGGGAACAGGCCGCAGAACACCACGGGCTGCACCGGCTTGAAGCCGGGCAGGGCCTCCGCGCAGGGGCGCCTGTCGTCGGTGATGGTGTCGCCGACGGCGGTATCCGCCACTTCCTTGATCGAGGCGGTCAGGAAGCCGATCTCGCCGGGGCCGAGCGAATCGACATTCGTCATCTTGGGCCGGAACACGCCGACGCGGTCCACCTGATACGCGGCATCGGTGCCGATCATGCGGATCGTCTGGCCCTTCTTCAGCCGGCCGTCGACGATGCGCACCAGCACGACGACGCCGAGATAGGCGTCGTACCAGCTATCCACCAGCAGCGCCTTCAGCGGCGCGTCCTCGTCGCCCTTCGGCGGCGGCAGGCGGGTGACGATCGCCTCCAGCACGCCCTCGATGTTGAGGCCGGTCTTGGCCGATATCTCCACGGCGTCGGAAGCGTCGATGCCGATCACTTCCTCGATCTGCTCCCTGACGCGCTCGGGCTCGGCGGCGGGCAGGTCGATCTTGTTGAGGACCGGCACGATCTCGTGGTTGGCGTCGATGGCCTGATAGACGTTGGCGAGCGTCTGCGCCTCCACGCCCTGCGAGGCGTCGACGACGAGCAGCGACCCCTCGCAGGCGGCGAGCGAGCGCGACACCTCGTAGGCGAAGTCGACGTGGCCGGGCGTGTCCATCAGGTTGAGGATATAGACCTTGCCATCCTTGGCCCGGTATTCGAGCCGCACGGTCTGCGCCTTGATGGTGATGCCGCGTTCGCGCTCGATATCCATGCTGTCGAGCACCTGCTCGACCATCTCGCGGTCGGACATGGCGCCGGTCGTCTGGATGAGACGGTCGGCGAGCGTCGACTTGCCATGGTCGATATGGGCGACGATCGAGAAGTTGCGGATGTTGTCGAAGCTGTGCACACTCATGCCAAACGCCATATCAGCCTGCGTGCGCGCCGCCAAGTGTGTCGGGGGCGTGCACACGGGAATTATTGCCCAGATTGGGCACCTGCGCTTGACTTGAAATGCCTGCGGACTAGTTTGTCGCATCCTTTTCCGCCCGCGTCCGCGCGGGCCCAGCCCGGCAAGTTCAGCGATGACCACGCCCGACAGCAACGACCCCCTTCACCCCACGCGCTCCTTCCAGGGGCTGATCCTCACCTTGCAGCGGTTCTGGGCCGCCGAGGGCTGCGTCATTCTCCAGCCCTACGACATGGAAGTGGGCGCCGGCACGTCGCATCCGGGCACCATGCTGCGCTCGCTCGGGCCGAAGCCGTGGAATGCCGCCTACGTGCAGCCCTCGCGCCGGCCCAAGGACGGTCGCTACGGTGAAAACCCCAACCGCCTGCAGCATTATTACCAGTTTCAGGTCATCCTGAAGCCGAACCCCCCGGACCTGCAGGACCTCTACCTGCGCTCGCTCGACGCCATCGGCATCGACACGCGCCTGCACGACATCCGATTCGTCGAGGACGACTGGGAAAACCCCACCCTCGGCGCATGGGGGCTCGGGTGGGAGTGCTGGTGCGACGGCATGGAGGTGAGCCAGTTCACCTATTTCCAGCAGGTCGCGGGCATCGAATGCGCCCCGGTGTCCGGCGAACTGACCTACGGGCTGGAACGCCTCGCCTGCTACCTGCAGGACGTCGAGAGCATCATGGAGCTCAACTTCAACGGCCGCAACGGGGCCGAGAAGGTGACGTACCGCGACGTGTTCCTGCAGGCCGAGCAGGAATATTCGCGCTACAACTTCGAATATGCCGACACCGACGCGCTGTTCCGCCGCTTCCGCGAGGCGGAGGAGGAATGCCGGGCGCTGCTCGCCAAGGGATTCGCCAAGGGCGCCGACGACGCGCACAACCGCCACCTCATGGTGCAGCCGGCCTATGACCAGTGCCTCAAGGCGGGCCATGCCTTCAACCTGCTCGACGCGCGCGGCGTCATCTCGGTGACGGAGCGCCAGAGCTACATCCTGCGCGTGCGCGAACTCGCCAAGGCCTGCGGCGCGGCCTGGCTCAAGACGGAAGGCGGCGGGCAGGACGCGTCGATATTTGGGTGATGCTGGCCTGCAAATGGCAGGTTTCTGCGCTTGCCGAGTCTCATGGACATGAAGTCCACTCCGTTCCGGTTCTCGAAACCCGCCATTTTCGGCTCAGCCTAACCCAAGTCTCAACACGCCCTGGAATGCTTGCTCCGACAGAATCATAAGTTCCATCGTTCTCCACCGTTTCGCGCTTCCTGCCCCAATCATGTAAAGTCCGCCCCTATGCCCGATCTGCTCCTTGAACTCCGTTCGGAAGAAATCCCCGCCCGCATGCAGCGCAAGGCGGCGGAAGACCTGAAAAAGCTCGTCACCGATGCGCTGGTGGAGCGGGGCCTGGCCTACGAGGGCGCGCGCGCCCATGTCACCCCGCGCCGCCTCGCGCTGCAGGTGGTCGGCTTGCCCGCCCGCCAGCCGGATATCGAGGAGGAGCGCAAGGGGCCGCGCGTCGGCGCGCCGGATGCGGCGATCCAGGGTTTCCTGAAGAGCGCCGGCCTCGGCTCCATCGGCGAGGCCGAGATCGTGTCGGACGCGAAGAAGGGCGAGTTCTACGTCGCCCGTATCCTGCGCGAGGGCCGCGACACGCCCGCCGTTCTGGCCGAGATCATCCCGGCGGTGGTGCGCGCCTTCCCGTGGCCGAAGTCCATGCGCTGGGGCGCGGCCTCGCGCGAGCCCGGCAGCCTGCGCTGGGTGCGGCCGCTGCAATCCATCCTGTGCACCTTCGGGCCGGAGACCGAGACGCCGGACGTCGTGCCGTTCGAGATCGACGGCATCGTGTCGTCAGACGTCACCTGGGGCCACCGCTTCCTGTCGGGCAAGCCCATTCTCGTGCGCCGTTTCGAGGACTATGTCGACGCGCTGGAAAAGGCGTATGTCGTGCTCGACCTCGACGAGCGCAAACGCCGCATCGAGGCCGACGCCAATACGCTCGCCTTCGCGCAGGGGTTCGAGATCGTCCCGGACGAGGGGCTGCTGGAGGAGGTCGGCGGGCTGGTCGAATGGCCGGTGGTGCTGATCGGCAGCTTCGACGCGGCCTATCTCGCAGTGCCGCCGGAGGTGATCCGCGCCACTATCCGCGCAAATCAGAAATGCTTCGTCTTGACAGAGCGTTCCACCGGCAAGCTCGCAAACAGGTTTATCCTGACGGCCAATATCGAGGCGCGCGACGGCGGGGCGGCGATCGTCGCCGGCAACGAGCGCGTGGTGCGCGCGCGCCTGTCCGACGCCCGCTTCTTCTGGGAGACGGACCAGAAGCCGTTGCCGGAATTCGCGGGCAGCGACCTGAAGCCGCTTGACCAGCGGCTGGAGCGGTTGAGGGCGCTCGGCATCGTCTTCCACGAAAAGCTCGGCACGCAGGCCGCGCGTATCGAGCGCATCACTGCGCTGGCGCGCCGCATCGCGCCGCTGGTGGGCGCGGACGTCGACAAGGCGGTGCGCGCGGCGACGCTCGCCAAGGCCGATCTCGTCACCGAGATGGTCGGCGAGTTCCCGGAGCTGCAGGGCCTCATGGGCCGCTACTACGCCCTGGCGCAGGGCGAGGACGCGTCCGTCGCGGCCGCCGTCGAGGAGCATTACAAGCCCCAGGGGCCGTCCGATTCCGTGCCCGCCGATCCGGTGTCGGTGGCGCTGGCGCTCGCCGACAAGCTCGACACGCTGGCGGGCTTCTGGGCCATCGACGAGAAGCCGACCGGTTCCAAGGACCCGTTCGCCCTGCGCCGCGCCGCGCTCGGCGTCATCCGCCTCGTGCTGGAGAACGGGCACCGGCTGCGCCTTGCCGAACTGATCGGCGCAGCGCTCGACGCGCTGCCGGTGACGGCCGACAGGCAGGCGGTCACGGCCGATCTGCTGTCGTTCTTCGCCGACCGGCTCACCGTCTACCTGCGCGACAAGGGCGCGCGGCACGATCTCATCGCCGCCGTGTTCGCGCTCAATGAGCGCGGCGATTTTGGCGGGCAGGACGACCTGGCGCTCATCGTGCGCCGGGTCGAGGCGCTGGGGCGCTTTCTCGACACGGAGGACGGCGCGAACCTGCTGGCGGGCTACCGGCGCGCGGCGAACATCCTGCGCATCGAGGAGAAGAAGGACGGCCGCACCTTCGGCGGCGGCGCCGATGTCGCGCTCATCCTCGACCGCGGCGAGCCGCAGGAGAAGGTGCTGGTCGAGGCCCTGCGCGTGGCCCGCGAGGCGGCGCGGGACGCGGTGGCGAAGGAGGATTTCGAGGCCGCCATGCGGTCGCTCGCGGCGCTGCGGCCGGCCGTCGATGCATTCTTCGACGCCGTGACGGTGAATGCCGAGGAAGCGGATCTGCGCGCGAATCGCCTCAAGCTGCTCGATGCGCTGCGCGTGGCGACGCTCGCGGTCGCCGATTTCAGCGTCATCGGCGGCTGAGCCGACCGGAGACGGCGGATGAGCACATGCAACATGATGGCATCGACGGTACGATTTATGCCGTTATTTCGTCATATTCTGCCCGGTATCGGATTGCATTTTCCGCGCGGATACGCCAAGCGACCTTAGCCGGATGGCGCGTGTCGCCCCATTGGGGCGCGCGGCGCTCGCGCACGCCAACCCGGTCACGCGCTTTCGTCGTTCTTGCAGCTGCGAAGTGCGTGAAGTAAATGCGAAGCGTCGGGAGCCTGTCGGGATGCGCGGTCACGTGAGCCGCAGCCGGACGGCTCGGAACGGAATGGGGATCCTGCGGCACCCGTGCGGTGCTGCCGCCGCGCTCCATTCCTTTGTCGAAGCATATGTTTTCCGGCAGCCGCCGGCGCGGCGGTCCGGGATCATGCTCTAAAAGGCGAACGCCAGATGACGAAATGGGTCTATACATTCGGTGACGGTCAGGCCGAGGGCGCGTCCAATCTGCGCAACCTGCTCGGCGGCAAGGGTGCAAACCTCGCGGAGATGGCCAATCTGGGACTGCCGGTTCCGCCCGGCTTCACGATCACCACGGATGTCTGCACCTATTATTACGACAACGGCCGCAGCTATCCGCCGGATCTCGCGCAGGCGATCGAGGACGCGCTGGCCTATATTTCCCGCCAGACCGGCAAGGTGTTCGGCGATCCCGCCAATCCGCAGCTCGTGTCCGTGCGCTCGGGTGCGCGCGCGTCGATGCCGGGCATGATGGACACGGTGCTCAACCTCGGCCTCAATGACGAGACCGTCGTCGCCGTGGCGCAGGCCGCGGGCGACGAGCGCTTCGCCTGGGACAGCTACCGGCGTTTCATCAACATGTACGGCAATGTCGTGCTCGACGTCGGCCACCACCATTTCGAGGAAGCGCTCGAAATCTACAAGGAGCGCAAGGCCGTCGACCTCGACACGGAGCTCTCGGCCGCGGACTGGCAGGAAATCGTCAAGCAGTACAAGAAGATCGTCGAGCACGAGACGGGCAAGCCCTTCCCGCAGGACCCCAAGGAACAGCTTTGGGGCGCGATCGGCGCCGTGTTCGGCTCGTGGATGAACGCCCGCGCCATCAAGTACCGCGAGTTGCACGACATTCCGGCGAGTTGGGGCACGGCGGTGAACGTGCAGGCGATGGTGTTCGGCAACCGCGGCGAAACCTCCGCGACGGGCGTCGCCTTCACCCGCAACCCCTCCACCGGCGAGAAGGAGCTCTACGGCGAGTTCCTCATCAACGCCCAGGGCGAGGACGTGGTGGCGGGCATCCGCACGCCGCAGGACATCACCGAGAAGGCGCGCATCGCCTCCAGCTCGACGCGGCCGTCGCTTGAGAGCGCATTGCCCGACGCCTATGCGGAGCTGGTACGCATCTACACGCTGCTTGAGGCCCACTACCGCGACATGCAGGATCTCGAATTCACCATCGAGAGCGGCAAGCTGTGGATGCTCCAGACCCGCAACGGCAAGCGCACCGCCAAGGCGGCGCTGAAGATCGCCGTCGATCTGGCGAGCGAGGGCGTCATCACGCAGCAGGAAGCCGTGGCGCGCATCGAGCCGGGCGCGCTCGACCAGCTCCTGCACCCGACCATCGACCCCAAGGCCGACCGCAAGGTGCTGGCCACCGGCCTGCCGGCTTCTCCCGGCGCTGCATCGGGCGAGATCGTCTTCACCTCGGAAGCGGCCGAGGACGCGCGCAAGGCCGGCCGCAAGGTCATCCTGGTGCGCGTCGAGACCTCGCCGGAGGACATCCACGGCATGCACGCGGCCGAGGGGATTCTGACGACGCGCGGCGGCATGACGTCCCACGCGGCGGTCGTGGCGCGCGGCATGGGCAAGCCCTGCGTCTCCGGCGCGGGCTCGGTGCGCGTCGACTATGCCGCCGGCACGCTGTCCTCGGGCGGCGTAACGCTGAAGGCCGGCGACATCCTCACCATCGACGGTGCGACGGGCCAGGTCATCGTCGGCGAGGTCAAGATGCTGGAGCCGGAGCTGTCGGGCGAGTTCGCGACGCTCATGGGCTGGGCCGATTCCGTGCGCCGCATGAAGGTGCGCGCCAATGCGGAGACGCCGCTCGACGCGCGCACGGCGCGCAACTTCGGCGCCGAGGGCATCGGGCTGTGCCGCACGGAGCACATGTTCTTCGATTCCGAGCGCATCGTGGCCGTGCGCGAGATGATTCTCGCCGACGACGAGGCCGGCCGGCGCGCGGCGCTCGCCAAGCTGCTGCCGATGCAGCGTCAGGATTTCGTGGAGCTGTTCACCATCATGCAGGGCCTGCCGGTGACGATCCGCCTGCTCGACCCGCCGCTGCACGAGTTCCTGCCGCATTCCGACGCCGAGATCGCCGAGGTCGCGGCGTCGCTCGGCGTCAGTGCCGACAAGCTGCGCGGCCGCGCGCAGGCGCTGCACGAGTTCAACCCGATGCTCGGCTTCCGCGGCGTGCGTTTGGCGATCCTCTATCCGGAGATCGCCGAGATGCAGGCGCGGGCGATCTTCGAGGCCGCATCGCAGGTGGCGCAGGCAACCGGACAGACGGTGAAGCCCGAAGTCATGGTGCCGCTCGTCATGACCAGGGCGGAGCTGGAGCTGACCAAGGCGCGCATCGACGCCGTCGCCAAGGCGGTCGCGCAGGAGACGGGCGTGGCGCTCGACTATCAGGTCGGCACCATGATCGAGCTGCCGCGTGCGGCGCTGCGCGCGGGCGACATCGCGCAGGCGGCCGAGTTCTTCTCCTTCGGCACCAACGACCTCACCCAGACGACGCTCGGCATCAGCCGCGACGACGCGGCGATCTTCCTCGGCGACTACACCGCCAAGGGCATTCTCGCCTCTGATCCCTTCGTCACCATCGACCGCGAGGGCGTGGGCGAGCTCGTCTCGCACGCGGTACGCAACGGCCGGGCGGCGCGGCCCGACATCAAGCTCGGCATCTGCGGCGAGCATGGCGGCGATCCGGCCTCCATCGCCTTCTGCGAGGAAACGGGCATCGATTACGTGTCCTGTTCGCCCTACCGCGTGCCGATCGCACGCCTCGCCGCGGCGCAGGCGGCGCTCAAGGTGAAGGCCCAGGGTCA